>NZ_QWFA01000102.1 GCF_003501885.1 Streptomyces globisporus | reverse complement strand
CCCGCACCCGCAGCCCCAGTCCCCCGCGAACGCCCCGCACGCCCAGCAGCCCGGCCACCCGGTCCCCGGGCAGCAGCACCAGCAGACGCAGTGGCTCCAGTACGACCCCTGGGGCGCTCCGGGGCAGCCGCTGACCCGGCCCGGTCCGCCCGACGGCGCCGAGCCCGGGCGGAAGAAGAAGCGGCGCGGCGGGGCCTTCGTCGGGGTGCTCCTGCTGGCCCTGGTCGCCAGCGGCATCGGCGGCGGAGTCGGCGCGTACATCGAGCGCAACGGCGGGCTGACCACCGTCGAACTGCCCCAGGCCGGCCGCGACAACGGCGACCGGGCCCCCGACAGCGTCGCGGGCATCGCCGCCAGCGCCCTGCCCAGCGTGGTCACCCTGCATGTCAACGGCACCGCCGAGTCCGGCACCGGCACCGGCTTCGTCCTCGACGGCCAGGGCCACATCCTCACCAACAACCACGTCGTCGCCCCGGCCGGATCCAGCGGCGACATCACCGTCACGTTCAGCACCGGCGAGACGGCCTCCGCCGAACTCGTCGGCAAGGACAGCGGCTACGACCTCGCGGTCGTCCGGGTCCGCGGGGTCTCCGGCCTCAAGCCCCTGCCCCTGGGCAACTCCGACAACGTCCAGGTCGGCGACCCCGTGGTGGCCATCGGCGCCCCCTTCGACCTGTCCAACACGGTGACCTCGGGCATCATCAGCGCCAAGCAGCGGCCGATCACTGCGGGCGGCGAGAAGGGCGACGGCAGCGACATCAGCTACGTCGACGCCCTCCAGACCGACGCCCCGATCAACCCGGGCAACTCCGGCGGCCCCCTCGTCGACTCCAAGGCCCACGTCATCGGCATCAACAGCGCCATCCGCGCGGCCGACAGCGGCGGCGGCCCCGAGTCCGGCGGCCAGTCCGGCTCCATCGGCCTCGGCTTCGCGATACCCATCAACCAGGGCAAACGCGTCGCCGAGGAGCTGATCAGCACCGGCAAGGCCACCCACCCGGTGATCGGCGTCACGCTGGACATGAAGTACACCGGCGACGGGGCCAAGGTCGGCACGAAGGACGCCGACGGCGGGCCCGCCGTCGCCAAGGACGGCCCCGCGGACAAGGCGGGCATCACGTCCGGCGACGTCATCACTCACGTCGAGGGCCAGCGCGTGCACAGCGGCGAGGAGCTGATCGTGAAGATCCGGGCCCACCGCCCCGGCGACGACCTCGACCTCAAGCTGACCCGCGGCGGCGAGGAACGGACCGTGACCCTGAAGCTCGGCTCGGCGAGCGGCACGTGATCAGGTGCACGATCCGGCACGTGCGCGCCACCGCGAGGTACCGCCCGGACACCTTCGACAGGTACCTTTGACCGGTCCGGGCAGCAGGCGGAGCCGGGCCGCGATCGCACGGAGAACACGCGGAGAACACGAGGAGCAACAAGGTGTTCAATGACATAGGCGCACTGGAGCTGCTGACGCTCGGGGTGCTGGCCGTGCTGGTCTTCGGCCCCGACAAGCTGCCCAAGCTGATCCAGGACGTCACGCGTACCATCCGCAAGATCCGCGAGTTCTCGGACAGCGCCAAGGAAGACATCCGTTCCGAGCTGGGCCCGCAGTTCAAGGACTTCGAGTTCGAGGACCTCAACCCCAAGACGTTCGTCCGCAAGCAGCTGATGGACGGCAACGACGACCTGGGGCTGAAGGAGATCCGCGAGAGCCTCGACCTCCGCAAGGACCTGGCCGACGTCACCGACGCGGTCAACGGCCGTACCCCGGCCGCGTCCGATACCGCCAACAGTGCGGCGAACGGCTCTGCGGGCGCGTCGGCCGGCGCCCCCTCCACCAGCCTGACCAAGACCGGTGACACCGCGCCTGACCTGCTGAAGAAGGCTCCCTCGCCGGATCGGCCCGAGCGCCCGCCGTACGACTCCGACGCCACCTGAGCCCCGGTCAATCCCGACTCGTCCGGACGGTATCGCTATTCTCCATCTGTCCGGTTGCGAGGACGCCCAAGCCCGCGGGGGGCGGGCCGCTCCGGATCCTGACCGATCGAGGAGCGGCCGCGCACATGGAGACGACGAGTCGGATTGACACGGACGGTGTCCCGGGCACGGCCACGGCGGAGGAGGAGCCGCAGGAGGCCCGGGCAGCCCGGCGGGCCGTCGACGGCTACCGGGCGGCGACCTTCCCCTGGTACGGCCTGGACGAGGCCTTCACGGGCCCGCGCTGGCTGATGCAGGTCGGCACCGCGGCCGACGGCACCGTTCAGCACGGTGCGACGGGGCACGGTGACGAGCCGTCGGTGAAGTCGGACGGCTCCGCCGACAAGGAGCGGTTCGCCGCGGTGATCACGGTGGCCGCGAGCCCCGTGCGGCGCAGCGGTGACGGTACGGGCGTGCTGGACGCCACCACGGTGTCCTCGGCGGCCTGGCTCGCGGGCTCCGGCCTGCTGGCGTACACCTGGCCGCCGCAGATGGACCACACCCTGCGCGACGACTGGCTGGACCAGCAGACCGAGACCGCGTTCACCCTCGCCGACGACCTCGGCAGCGCGCCCTGGACGACGCTGTCCCTGCCGGTGGACGGCGTTCCGGTGGAGTTCCACTACCGCGAGTCCGAGTTCGGCTGGGTGCTGGCCGGGTCCGCCCACGAGGGCGTGCACATCGGGGCGTACGGCCGGGGGATGAGCGCGTACGGCCTCGGCTTCGCGGTCATCAAGGACATCGAGACGTACGCGTAACGACAGCGGGAGCAAGAAGCGCGCCAAGCAAGCGACAGGGCGGGCCGGATGACCACCGGCCCGCCCTGTCGCCCGTCTGCACGGGCGGGGTGGGTGTGCGCGTCAGAACTTGTTGCGCGGGGTGATCCCCAGCGACATGCCCGACAGACCGCGCTGACGGCCGCCCAGCTTCTGCGCGATCGCCCGCAGCGCACTGCCGGCGGGGGAGTCGGGGTCGGACAGGACAACCGGCTTGCCCTCGTCGCCGCCCTCGCGCAGCCGTACGTCGATCGGGATCGCGCCCAGCACCGGAACCTCGGCGCCGACCGTCCGCGTCAGCCCCTCGGCGACCCGCGCGCCGCCGCCCGAGCCGAACACGTCGACCATCTCGTCGCAGTGCGGGCACGGCATGCCCGACATGTTCTCCACGACGCCGACGATCTTCTGGTGGGTCTGCACGGCGATCGAACCGGCCCGCTCGGCCACCTCGGCCGCCGCCTGCTGCGGGGTCGTGACGACCAGGATCTCCGCGTTCGGCACGAGCTGCGCCACCGAGATCGCGATGTCGCCGGTGCCCGGCGGCAGGTCCAGCAGCAGGACGTCCAGGTCGCCCCAGTACACATCGGCGAGGAACTGCTGGAGCGCCCGGTGCAGCATCGGACCGCGCCAGACCACGGGCGCGTTGCCCGGGGTGAACATGCCGATGGAGATGACCTTCACGCCGTGCGACGACGGCGGCATGATCATGTTCTCGACCTGGGTGGGCTTGCCGTCCGCGCCCAGCATCCGAGGCACGCTGTGCCCGTAGATGTCGGCGTCCACGACACCGACCTTCAGCCCGTCGGCCGCCATCGCCGCGGCGAGGTTCACCGTCACCGAGGACTTGCCGACGCCGCCCTTGCCGGAGGCGACCGCGTACACCCGGGTCAGCGAGCCGGGCTGGGCGAAGGGCACCTCGCGCTCGGCGTTGCTGCCGCGCAGCGCGCTCGCCAGCTCCTTGCGCTGTTCGTCGCTCATGACGTCGAGGGTCACCTCGACACGCGAGACGCCCTCGACCCGGGCGACCGCCTCGGTCACGTTCCGGGTGATCGTGTCGCGCATCGGGCAGCCGGAGACCGTGAGATACACGGTGACAGCGACTACACCGTCAGGATCGATCTCGACCGATTTCACCATGCCCAGCTCGGTGATCGGGCGGTGGATCTCGGGGTCGTTCACTGTCGACAGTGCCTCAAGCACCGCGTCTTCCGTAGCCATACAGACGATGTTACGGCGCGCGGGGCTACGGACGGGTAGCCCGTCAGCGGTCGCCTTCGTCACTCTCGGCCGGGAACAGCACCTGCCGCTCCTCCATGTCCTTCACCATGTCCTGGAGCTCCGAGCGGATCCAGTCCCGGGTGGCGACCTCACCGAGGCCCATCCGCAGGGCCGCGATCTCCCTGGTCAGGTATTCGGTGTCGGCGATGGAGCGCTCGTTCTGCTTGCGGTCCTGCTCGTGCGTGACCCGGTCGCGGTCATCCTGCCGGTTCTGCGCGAGGAGGATCAGCGGCGCGGCGTACGAGGCCTGGAGCGAGAGCATCAGCGTCAGGAAGATGAACGGGTACTGGTCGAACCGCAGGTCCTTGGGCGCGAAGATGTTCCACAGCACCCAGACGATGATGATCAGCGTCATCCAGACGATGAACCGCCCGGTCCCCAGGAACCGCGCGATCCGCTCCGAGAACCGGCCGAACGCCTCCGGGTCGTACTCCGGCAGCAGCCGCCGGCGCGGCGCCTTCGGCTGGTCCAGCCGGGTGCGCGGGGGCCGCATCAGCCCGGAGGAACCGGTCGAGGACGCCTTCGCCCGCTCATCGCCCGCCATGGCCGACCCCCCCGTGCAGGCCCGTCTCGCCGTGCAGATCCGTCAGGTCCGTCTCGCGCCAGTCGTCCGGCAGCAGATGGTCCAGGACGTCGTCCACGGTCACCGCGCCCAGCAGCGAACCACTCTCGTCCACGACGGGGGCCGAGACCATGTTGTACGCGGCCAGATAGCTGGTGACCAGCGGCAGCGGGGTGTCCGGCGGCAGCGGCACCAGATCGCTGTCGACGATCGAGCTGACCAGGGTGAACGGCGGGTCGCGCAGCAGCCGCTGGAAGTGCACCGTGCCCAGGTACTTGCCCGTGGGGGTCTCGTCGGGCGAGCGGCAGACGTACACCTGCGCCGCCAGCGCGGGCGACAGGTCCGCCTGCCGTACGCGGGCCAGCGCGTCCGCCACCGTGGCGTCCGGGCGCAGCACGATCGGCTCGGTCGTCATCAGACCGCCCGCCGTCCGCTCCTCGTACGACATCAGGCGGCGTACGTCGGCGGCGTCGTCCGGCCGCATCAGCGCCAGCAGCCGTTCCTTGTCGTCCTCCGGCAGCTCGGAGAGCAGGTCCGCCGCGTCGTCGGGGTCCATCGCCTCCAGGACGTCGGCGGCCCGCTCCTCGGCGAGCTTGCCGATGATCTCCACCTGGTCGTCCTCGGGCAGCTCCTCCAGGACGTCGGCGAGGCGGTCGTCGTCCAGGGCGGCGGCCACCTCCGCCCGGCGCTTGGGCGAGAGGTGGTGCAGGGCGTTGGCCACGTCGGTGGGCCGCAGCCGCTCGAACGTGGCGACCAGGTTCTCCGCGCCCTGCCCGTGCTCCTCCAGCGAGAAGCCGCTGACCGCCGACCACTCCACCGTCAGCGTCTCGCCCTTGCGGCGCAGCGCACCGCCGCGCCCCTTGCGAACGAAGTACTTGTCGATCTCCCAGTCGCGGCGGGCCGGCAGCTGCTGGATGGCCACGTCCAGGACGGTGACCTCCTGGTCGTCCTCCACCAGCCGGACCCGCCGGTCCAGGAACTCGCCGAGGACGAGCCGTTCGGTGGGCCGCTGCTCGAACCGCCGCATGTTGACGACGCCGGTGGTGATGACCTGGCCGGACTCGACGCCCGTCACCCGGGTCATCGGCAGGAAGATCCGGCGGCGGCTGATCACCTCGACCACCAGGCCGAGGATGCGCGGCGGACGCCCGCCGACCCGCAACATCGCCACCAGGTCGCGGACCCGGCCGACCTGGTCGCCGTTGGGGTCGAAGACGGGCACCCCGGACAGGTGGGAGACGTAGACCCTGGGGGTGACCGCCGCCATCCGCCGCCTCCTTCGTCCGTCCGTGTCCGTGTGGTCCCGTATCCGGCCGGAACCGATCCGTGATCCGGCCGGAACCGTTTCGTCCGGTCCGTGGCCGCGCGTCCCCGACCGTTCCGGCCCGCCGTCGCCGACCAGCGGATTTCGCCGGTACGCCGGGATCAGGCTAGCCCGTACCGCCGTGCCGCGCCCCGGCGGACCCGTCCGTACGGCTGGCTGCCGGACGGCGCGAGCTCCCCGGGTACGCTGCCGTCTGCTACCCCCGATCGCAGTGGAGAGGCAGTGCGCCCGTGACCTCTTTTGCCCCGGCCGTGCGGAACCATCGCCGGACCGCCCTCGCTCTCGTGCTGTGCGGAGGGCTCACCGTGGTCCTGGCCGCCTGCGGCACGGAGGAGGACCCGGACAAGGGGACCAACGGCGTCGCCAAACTCTCCGCCGCCGAGATCGACAAGAAGGCCAGAGCGGCGGCGGACGCGGCGAGCGCCGTACGCCTGTCGGGCACGCTCGTCAGCAAGGGCGGCACCTACCGGCTGGACATGAAGCTCACCGCGAAGGGCGGCATGGGCTCGGTGACCTCGAAGAAGCAGAGCTTCGCCCTGCTGCGGGTCGAGGACGAGCTGTTCCTCAAGGCGCCCGCCGAGTTCTGGACCCACGAGGGCAGCGGCGGCGAGAGCGAGACCGCCGACGCGGCGGCCGCCGACAAGCTGGGCGGTAAGTACGTGAAAGTCCCCGAGGGCGACCCCAGCTACCGCCAGCTGCGCGGTTTCACCGACAAGAAGGTCCTGCTCGACGGGCTCCTCGCGCTCCACGGCACGCTGAACAAGGGTGGCCGGGACACGGTCGCCGGGCAGCGCACCATCCAGATCCTCGGCGGCAAGGGGGAGGGCGGGGCCTTCGACGTCTCGCTGGAGAAGGAGCCGTATCCGGTACGGGTGGCCCGCGGCGGCGGCGGGGGCACGGTCTCGCTGGCCGACTGGGGGCAGGCCTTCCCGCTGGAGGCCCCCGAGGAGGACGACACCGTCGACTACGGCGGCCAGCTCCCCAAGTCCTCCGGCTGATCCCGCCCGGCTCCCGCTCAGCCCTTCCGGCGGCGCTTCAGCAGCAGCCGGGGGACCGCCGCCGGGACGGGCTCCCGGGTGGTGGCCGCGGTCGGCAGCGGAACGGCCGCCAGCGAGGTGTCCGGCAGCGCGGTGCTCACGGCCTCGGGCGTCAGCCGCACCACCGTGCACGTGCGTGCCCACCGCTCGGGCATCGCCTCGGCGTCCGGCGCGTTCAGCCGCTTGCCCTTCAGCTCGGTGACCGCCGCCTCCCACTCCTCGGAGTGCGGCGCCAGGAAGCGCACCGCCGCACTCCAGGCGACGATCCGGCCGCCCTTGTCCTTGCTGCGTACGGTCACCTCGGCGCGGCCCCCGTCGGCCAGGCCCTCCGGCAGCGGCTGCTCGCCGGGGCCGCCGCCGACCAGGAGCGCCGTGCCCTCGTGCCAGACGTGCCACACGGCACGGGCGGGCCCGGAGGCCCGGATCCAGACCAGGCCCGACTTCTTGGTGGCCTCCTCGGCGAGGGCCCGCTCCAGCAGGCCGGCGGCGGTGTCGGTCGCGGCGGCGTCAGTCATGGGGCGAGCTTAGACGGGCCCTCGTCCGGATCGGCCCGAGCTCACAGCCAGCCGTTGCGCTTCAGGATGCGGTGGATCGAGAAACAGACCACCCCGATGACGCCGAGCACCAGCGGATAGCCGTACTTCCACTCCAGCTCCGGCATGTAGTCGAAGTTCATGCCGTAGACCCCGCAGATCATCGTCGGCACGGCGATGATCGCCGCCCACGAGGTGATCTTGCGCATGTCCTCGTTCTGCGTGACCGTCGCCTGCGCCAGATTGGCCTGGAGGATCGAGTTCAGCAGCTCGTCGAAGCCGAGGACCTTTTCCTGGACCCGGGCGAGGTGGTCGGCGACATCGCGGAAGTACTTCTGGATGTCGGGGTCGATCAGCCGCATCGGACGCTCGCTCAGCAGCTGCATGGGCCGCAGCAGCGGGGACACCGCCCGCTTGAACTCCAGCACTTCGCGCTTGAGTTGATAGATCCGGCCCGCGTCCGAGCCGCGTGCGGAGCCCTTCGCCGGGGTGGAGAAGACATCGATCTCCACCTCGTCGATGTCGTCCTGCACGGCCTCGGCCACCGCGATGTACCCGTCGACCACATGGTCGGCGATGGCGTGCAGCACGGCGGACGGGCCCTTGGCGAGCAGCTCCGGATCGTCCTGGAGGCGGTGGCGCAGGGCGCGCAGGGAGCCCTGGCCGCCGTGCCGGACGGTGATGACGAAGTCCCGGCCGGTGAAGCACATCACCTCACCGGTCTCCACGACCTCGCTGGTCGCCGTCAGTTCGGCGTGCTCCACGTAGTGGATCGTCTTGAAGACGGTGAACAGCGTGTCGTCGTACCGCTCCAGCTTGGGCCGCTGGTGGGCGTGGACGGCATCCTCCACCGCCAGCGGGTGCAGCCCGAACTCCCGGGCGATACCCGCGAATTCGGCCTCCGTCGGCTCGTGCAGACCGATCCACGCGAAACCGCCCTCCTCCCGCACCTGGAGCATCGCCTCGTGCGGGGTCGGGGTGGCGGGCGTCACCAGTCGGCGGCCGCCGCGGTAGACCGCGCAGTCGACGACGGCGCTGGAGGCGGACGGGTCGCGGGTGGTGTCGTACGCGCTGTAAGGGGCGCTGTTCTTGCGGAGGGACGGGCGCAGGGACGGGCGCACGGCGGCGCGCAGGTCACGGATCATCGACATGGCTGGCTCCTTCACGGAGGGCCGTCGGCGAGGGCGTGGAACAGCCCGGAATGGGGACGTGGGCTCACGTCCGCAAAGCGGGCTCCACCGCGCGGGCGCGATGACGGCGTTCGCTACAGACAGGCAAAATGCGCTACAGGCAGGCAGGAACGAAGGGCTCTTCCGTCACGCGATCCGCTGTCGGGAAGTCGTTCGGACACGACGGCGATGGCGGTCCCGGACGACCGACGAGAGGTGTCGGATCAACGGGAAAGGCGAGGCTCGGAAGAGCGGTCGGTACTGCACGGTCGACTTGGATCCATAGCAGTCCCCACCTCCTCCGGCCGGTCCCCCGTGGGGGACGACGTGTCGTCGGGACGAAGAAGAGCGACGCTTCTGCGTGCTGTCCCGACCGGCGGCCAGGCTATCAGCCGCTCAAGGCCCAATCCCGTACTTTGCCCATTCGCTACGCGATCTATGCTCGCCGCATGGCAGAAATTCTTCCGCTGGTCGAGGCCCGGCTCCGTTCCGCCCTCGGGGAACCGGACGCCCGCGCCGATGTGACGTTCCTCGGCACGGAGCGCATCCAGGTGCTGCGCTTCCTCGACGGCGACATCGTGCGCTACGCGACGCTCGGCATGTCGGGCGCGCCGATGGCCGACCCCACCTCGCCGCTCGCCGACCCGGTGAAGGGTCCTCGCGCCGAACTGATCCTCTCCGTACGGGGCGGAATCGCCGACACCGACCAGGTGCTGCGCCCGCTCGCCGTGCTGGCCGCCTCCCCGCAGGTCGAGGGGCTGATCGTGGCCCCGGGCGCCTCGCTGGACCTGGGCGAGCCGCTGTGGACCGGGGCGCCGTTCACCTCGGTGCTGGTCGCGGAGTCCGGCGGCCTGGTGGAGGACCTGGAGCTGGACGAGCCGATGGACCCGGTGCGCTTCCTGCCGCTGCTGCCGATGACGCACAACGAGGCCGCCTGGAAGCGGGTGCGCGGCGCGCAGGAGCTCCAGGAGCGTTGGCTGACGCACGGTACGGACCTGCGCGACCCGCTGCGCACGTCCGTACCGCTGGACTGACCAGTCCTTCTGAGGGGCTGTCAGTCGGCGAAGACCGTCACACCGTCCTCCATCGCGTGGACCGGCTCCAGCTCCTCGGCCTCTAGGGTCAGCGCCGTACGCCGTACCCCCACGACGACTGCTCCGACGAGGGCGGCGAGCGCGGCCACCACGAACGGGACATGGAGGTCGGTCCACTCCTCGATCTTCGGGGCGAGGAAGGGGGCGGCCGCCGCGGCGAACCAGCGGACGAAGTTGTATCCGGCGCTGGCCACCGGGCGCGGGGCGTCGGAGACCCCGAGGGCCAGTTCGGTGTAGACGGTGTTGTTCATGCCGATGAACGCGCCGGAGACGATCGTGGCGACGACCGCCGTGGTGTGGCTGCCGTAGCCGAGGACCAGCAGGTCGGCGGCGAGCAGCACCAGCGAGGCCCCGAGCACCTTGAGCGAGCCGAAGCGGCGCTGGAGGCGCGGGGCGACCAGCACGGAGAAGACGGCGAGCAGCAGACCCCAGGCGAAGAAGACCGCGCCCGACCTGTACGGGGTCATGTCCAGCACGAACGGTGTGAAGGCCAGGATCGTGAAGAAGGCGTAGTTGTAGAAGAACGCCGAGGCCGCCACCGAGGCCAGCCCGCCGTGGCCCAGTGCCTTCACCGGGTCGAGCAGTGAGGTCTTGACGGCGGGCTTCGGCTGCTCCTTGAGGAACGCGGCGATGCAGAGGAAGCCGATCGCCATCAGCGCCGCCGTGCCGAAGAACGGGTAGCGCCAGCTGGCGTCCCCGAGCAGCGCGCCGAGCAGCGGCCCGCACGCCATGCCGAGTCCGAGCGCCGACTCGTACAGCAGGATCGCCGCCGCGCTGCCGCCCGCCGCCGCTCCGACGATCACCGCGAGGGCGGTCGAGACGAAGAGGGCGTTGCCCAGGCCCCAGCCGGCCCGGAAGCCGACCAGTTCGGCGACGGAGGACGAGGTGCCGGAGAGCGCGGCGAAGACGATCACGAGCGCGAGACCGGCCAGCAGGGTCTTGCGGCCGCCGACGCGGCTGGAGACGAAGCCGGTGACCAGCATCGCGAAGGCGGTGATCAGGAAGTACGAGGTGAACAGCAGCGACACCTGGCTCGCCGAGGCGTTCAGCCCCTGGGCGATGGACGGCAGGATCGGGTCCACCAGGCCGATCCCCATGAAGGCCACGACCGAGGCGCCCGCCGTGGCCCAGACGGCCTTCGGTTGACGCAGGATGCCGCCTCCCGTCGCTCCTCCGTCGAACGGATCCTCTTCCCGCATGGGTTCTCTCCTCACTTCTCCGGCCCCGGAAGGTCGATGCGTTATGCACAGAATAAGTTAGCCAATCTAATAAATGCAAACTACATCTATTTTCCGGGTTCGGAGCCACGCTGCGGACGGGTGATCGTCCTTGACGGGAGGACCGGCGGGGAGGACGGTTGGTCCTTATGAGGGGCGAACCCAGTTGCCCGAAGTGCGGTGGCCGGGTCAGGGCGCCCGGTCTCTTCGCCGACGCCTGGCAGTGCGCCGCGCACGGCCAGGTCCACCCGATGCAGCCGGTCGTCCCACCCAGCGTCGAGGCGCTCGGCGTCGTGGTGCACCGCACCCAGGTCCCCGTCTGGATGCCCTGGCCGCTCCCCGTGGGCTGGCTGTTCACCGGTGTCGCCAGCGCCGGCGACGACCGCAGCGGCGGACGCGCGAGCGCCGTGGCCTGCTCCGGACCCGGTCCGCTGGGCGGGATGGGCGAGCTGCTCCTCGTCGCCGAGGAGCTCGGCGTCGGACTCGGCGCCCGGTACGCCGGCATCGAGGGCCTCGACCCCGGCCACCACCTGAACGTCGACTCCGCCCCCGACGCCAAGGTCCACGCCGCCGGCCGCCCCACCCCGCTCTGGCACGTCAGGAACGCCCCGGAGGACCGTGCCGTGTTCGCGGGCGAGGCGCGGGGGCTGTGGCTCTGGGCGATCCTGTGGCCCGAGCAGTCGGGACTCCTGATGTACGACGAGCTGGTCCTGACCGATCTGCGCGACGCCGGGGGAGAGGTGGACCTCGTCCCCTGCGGCGCGCTCACCCCCCGCCTGCTCACCGCCCCGGACGCGCCGCCCCGGCAGGGGAAGGGCGAGCGCTAGATCACGTGGGGCCGGGGGCTTTCGCGGCCTGAGGCCTGGTCTGAGACGGTTATCCTTGAGCGGTCCCCCGTCCGCCCGCGAGCCCCGGAGTCAGCCGTCGTGCGTATCGACCTGCACACCCACTCCACCGCGTCGGACGGCACGGACACCCCCGCCGAGCTGGTCGCCAACGCCGCCGCCGCGGGCCTGGACGTCGTCGCGCTCACCGACCACGACACCGTGGGCGGCCACAAGCAGGCCATCGACGCGCTGCCCGAGGGGCTCACCCTCGTCACCGGCGCCGAACTCTCCTGCCGAGTCGACGGCGTGGGCATGCATCTGCTCGCCTACCTCTTCGACCCGGCCGACGCCGAGCTGGAGCGCGCCCGGGAGCTCGTCCGCGACGACCGGGTGCCGCGCGCCCAGGAGATGGTCCGCAAGCTCCGCGCCCTCGACGTCCCCATCACCTGGGAGCAGGTCGCCCGCATCGCCGGGGACGGCTCGGTCGGCCGCCCGCACGTGGCCGCCGCCCTCGTCGAACTCGGCGTCGTCCCCACCGTCTCCGACGCCTTCACACCCGACTGGCTGGGCAACGGCGGCCGGGCGTACGCCGAGAAGCACGAGTTCGACCCCTTCGAGGCCGTCCGCCTGGTGAAGGCGGCGGGCGGGGTCGCCGTCTTCGCCCACCCGGGCGCGGTGAAACGCGGCGCGGTCGTCCCCGAGTCCACGATCGCCGCCCTCGCCGAGGCCGGCCTCGACGGCATCGAGGTCGACCACATGGACCACGACGAGCCCACCCGGGCCCGGCTGCGCGGCCTCGCCCGCGAACTGGGGCTGCTCACGACCGGCTCCAGCGACTACCACGGCAGCCGGAAGACCGTCGAGCTCGGCGCGTGCACCACCGATCCCGAGATCTACGGCGAGATCACCCGGCGCGCGACCGGAGCCTTCCCGGTGCCGGGCGCCGGTGGAGCCGTCCGCCGCTGAGGCCCGCAGCACCTTCGCCGTACCCCGTTCTCCTCCCGCGCCCCCGTGCGTACCGTCGCGTGCCCGACGCCCGCTGCCCGGACCCGCGCCCCCTCCGTACCGCCCGCTCATCTCTCGCAAGGCTCACTGTGTTCGACGTCGCTGTCTTCGGATCCCTTTTTCTCACCCTATTTGTGATCATGGACCCGCCCGGGATCACGCCGATCTTCCTCGCCCTCACCGCGGGCCGCCCCGCCAAGGTGCAGCGCAAGATGGCGCTCCAGGCGGTCACGGTCGCGTTCGGCGTGATTGCCGTCTTCGGTCTGCTCGGCCAGCAGATCCTCGACTACCTGCATGTCTCCGTGCCCGCGCTGATGATCGCGGGCGGGCTCCTGCTGCTGCTCATCGCGCTCGACCTGCTGACCGGCAAGACGGACGAGCCGACGCAGACGAAGGACGTCAACGTGGCGCTCGTACCGCTGGGCATGCCGCTGCTCGCCGGGCCCGGCGCCATCGTCTCGGTCATCCTCGCGGTGCAGCACGCCGACGGAGTGGGCGGCCAGCTCTCGGTGTGGTCCGCGATCGTCGCCATGCACGTCGTGCTCTGGCTGACCATGCGCTACTCGCTGGTCATCATTCGCGTGATCAAGGACGGCGGAGTGGTGCTGGTGACCCGGCTCGCGGGCATGATGCTCTCCGCCATCGCCGTCCAGCAGATCATCAACGGCGTCACCCAGGTCATCCAGAACTCCTGAGCCGGCTCCTCGAAGGGCCCCGCACACCACAGCACCCCCCCACGGACGTTCCGTGCGGGGGTGCCTCGTCTTCACAACGTCAGGTGTTACGAGGCCGTACTGTCGGCCGGCCGGATGTAGATGCGCTGGCCCGTCGCCGCGGCCTGCTGCACGATCCGGTTGACGGAGGCGGCGTCCACGACGGTGCTGTCCACGGCGGTACCGTCGACGTCGTCGAGTCGCATGATCTCGAAGCGCATAGGGCTTCCCTTCGTCTGATCCTCCTGCTGGAGAACTACTGGCGCCGATGGGGCGTCCCACCGGCAAGACTAGGAACGCGAGGTTTCCCTCGCGTTCCACAAGGGTGACAACGAGTTGCCCCTGGCAAACATTCCCTACGCTAAGGAAATTTTTTGGATGTCTAAATACCCGTTGGTAGTCACACCACCACAGACCATGAGGTTCGCATGAACGAGGCGGACCCGCAGCTCATCGAGGTCACCGCGGGTGCCGGCCTCGCCGCCCGCCTGGACCGCACCAACGAGCTGCTCCAGCGGATGCTCGTCGAAGTGGCGAAGACCCCCTCGACACACGCCATCTTCGTGGACGCCGGCTATGTCTACGCCGCGGCCGGCCTGCTCGTCACCGGCACCGAGGACCGGCGCTCCTTCGACCTCGACGCCGAAGGGCTGATCGAGGCCTTCATCGACAAGGCCCGCACGATCTTCGCGGACAGCAGGCTGCTGCGCGTCTACTGGTACGACGGGGCCCGGCGCCGTATCCACACCACCGAGCAGCAAGCCATCGCCGAACTTCCCGACGTCAAGGTGCGGCTCGGCAACCTCAACGCCAACAACCAGCAGAAGGGCGTCGACTCGCTCATCCGTACCGACCTCGAATCCCTCGCCCGGCACCGCGCCATCAGCGACGCGGCGCTCGTCGGCGGCGACGAGGACCTGGTCTCGGCGGTCGAGGCCGCCCAGGGGTACGGGGCCCGCGTCCACCTCTGGGGCATCGAGGCCGGCGAGGGCCGCAACCAGGCCGAACCCCTGCTCTGGGAGGTCGACAGCCAGCGCACCTTCGACCTGGACTTCTGCCGCCCCTACGTCACCCGGCGGCCCGTCACCATGTACGAGGACGACACCCCGGCCCCCTCCCGGGAGGACGTCCGCTTCGTCGGCGCGCAGATCGCGGCGGCCTGGCTCGCCGCCCGGGGCCGGGAATCTCTCGCCGACCTGCTGCCGGGCCACCCCTACCTGCCGGGCTCCGTCGACCAGGACCTCCTGGTGGAGGCCGAACGGCTGCTCCAGCACTCGCTGCGCGGCCACGCCCATCTGCGGCGGGCGCTCCGCGACGGCTTCTGGCAGCACCTGCAGGCGCAGTACTGACGCCGGGGGGCCGGGCCCGGCGGGGAGCCCGTCAGGCGTCCGGCAGGCCGTCCCAGAACGCGGCCAGAGCCTTCGCGGTCTCCTGCGGGCGGGCGGTGTTGGGGGAGTGCTCGGCGCCGGCGATCGTCGTGCGGCGGGCGCCGAGACGCCGCGCCATGGCGTCGAACAGCTCCACCGGCCATACGTCGTCGCGCTCTCCGGACAGCACATGGACGGGCAGCCCGACGGCGGCCAGCTCGTCCACCCGGTCCGGCTCGGCCGCCAACTGGGCCCCGGTGGCGATCAGCTGGGCCGGGTTGTGGGCCAGCCAGCGGCGGCGCATGTCCGCGCCGTCGCCGGTGTCCGCGTCCTGCGGGGGGTCCATCGCCTGCATCGCCTGCCACACCTCGTCCATGGACAGCACGGACAGTGCGTCGCTCAGCATCTTCACCTTGTCCCGCTGGGCCGCGACGACCTCGGCGGGGCCCGAGGACATCAGCGTCAGCGAGCGGAACGGAGCGGCGTCCAACAGGACGGCGGCGCGGGCGATCTGGCCGCCGAGCGAGTGCCCGAGCAGATGCAGCTCCCCGGGGCCCTCGGCCAGAGCCGCCGCCTGGGCCAGCACGTCCCGGGCCAACTCGCCCCGGGCGTAACTCTCCTGACGGTCCGCCCCCTTCGACTCGAACTGCCCCCGGCCGTCCACGGCGACCACCCGGTAGCCCGCCCCGGTCAGCGGTTCCAGCAGCGCGATGAAGTCCTCCTTGCTGCCGGTGTACCCGGGCAGCAGCAGGGCGGTGGCCCGGGCCGGGGTACGCGGCACGGCGTCCAGGACGGCGAAGTCGCCGCGCCCGGTGGCCAGGACACGGGCGCGGGCGCAGGGCGGCGGGGTGAAGGTGGGCGGGCGGCTCATACGGCGAGGCTATCCCCGCCGCCCCGGACCCGCCGCCACCGGGCGGCCTTCCGGACGACGAACGGCCCCGGCCCCCGCGCGGTGCGGGGGCCGGGGCCGTTGTCGTGCGATGTCGCCGGAAGCGTCAGCTCTCCGTCGTCGTGACCGAGGCGGCGCCCGCAGGACGGGTGGCCCGGCGGCGGCGCGGCTTCGGCTCGGCGGCGGCCTCGCTCACCACGGCCTCGGCGGCGGAGACCACGGCGGCCTCCTGCGTCGTGGTCGAGGTGACGCTGCGGGTGGCCCGGCGGCGGCGCGGCTTGGCCTCCGCCGCGTCGGCCGGAGTCTCGACGGCGGACTGCTCGGTGGCGACGGCCTTCGACGCTGCCTTGGTCGCCTTCGCCGTGGCCTTCTTCTCCGCGGGCTCCGCCGTCTCCGCCTTCGCGCGGGACTTCGTCGCCCTGGTCGCCCGGGCCTTCGGCTCGGCGGGCGGCGCGGACTCGGTGGCCTTGGACTCGGTCTTCGGCTCGGCCTTCGCCTTCGCCTTCGACTCCGTCTTCGTGGCGCGGGCCGGGCGGCGACGCGTCTTGACCTCGGGCTCCGGCTCGGCGGCCGGGGCGATCTGGAAGTCGACCTCGTCGGCCGGCTTCACGACCCGGGTGCGGCGGCGCGGCTTGACGGCCTTCGGCTCGGCGACCGGCTCGACCACACCCGCCGCGACGGCCACGGGCTGGCGGCGCGGCTTGACGGCCTTCGGCTCGGCGACCGGCTCGACCACACCCGCCGCGACGGCCACGGTCTGGAAATCGACCGGGGCAGGGGCGGCCGGAGCCGCGGCGACGGGCGCGGCCGTCTCCTCGGCCACCGGCTTCGCAACGGCGCGGCTGCGACGACGGCGCGGCTTGGTCTCCGCCACCGGCTCCGCGACCGGCTCGGCCACGGGAGCCGCCTCGACCACGGGTGCGGCCTCGGCCACCGGGGCGGGAACCGCCGGGGCTTCGGCGACCGCCACGGCCGCCTCGGCGACGGCCTCGGGGGCGCCGACCCGCGTACGGCGGCGACGGCGCGGCGTACGCGGCGCCGCGGCGGCCTCGTCACCGGCCGGGGCGGCGGCAGGGGTGGCCTCCTTGGCGGGTGCGGGCACCGTCGCGGCGCCCGCCTCCGTGTCAGCCCCGCCACGGGTGCGGCGGCGCTGGCGCGGCGTACGGGTGCGCGGCTCGCGCTCCTCACGGGCCGGGGCCGCAGCGGCGGCCTTGCGGCCGCGGCCGCCGGTCTCGCCGAGGTCCTCGACCTCTTCGGCGCGCAGCCCCGCACGGGTCCGCTCGGCACGCGGCAGCACACCCTTGGTGCCCGCCGGGATGCCCAGCTCCTCGAACAGGTGCGGAGAGGTGGAGTACGTCTCCGGCGGGTCCGGGAACTTCAGGTCCAGGGCCTTGTTGATCAGCTGCCAGCGCGGGATGTCGTCCCAGTCGACGAGCGTGATCGCGATGCCCTTGGCGCCCGCGCGGCCGGTCCGGCCGATGCGGTGGAGGTAGGTCTTCTCGTCCTCCGGCGACTGGTAGTTGACGACGTGGGTCACACCCTCGACGTCGATACCGCGCGCGGCGACATCGGTGCAGACCAGGACGTCGACCTTGCCGTTGCGGAAGGCGCGCAGCGCCTGCTCGCGGGCGCCCTGGCCGAGGTCGCCGTGAACGGCGCCGGAGGCGAAGCCGCGCTTCTCCAGCTGCTCGGCGATGTCGGCGGCCGTACGCTTCGTCCGGCAGAAGATCATCGCGAGCCCGCGGCCCTCGGCCTGGAGGATGCGGGCGAGCATCTCCGGCTTGTCCATGTTGTGGGCGCGGTAGACGTGCTGGACCGTGTTCTTCACGGTCGTGCCCTCGTCGTCGGGCGACGTGGCGTTGATGTGGGTCGGCTGCGACATGTAGCGGCGGGCGAGGCTGATGACGGCACCGGGCATGGTGGCCGAGAACAGCATCGTCTGGCGCTTGGCGGGCAGCATCGTGATGATGCGCTCGACGTCGGGCAGGAAGCCCAGGTCCAGCATCTCGTCGGCCTCGTCGAGGACGAGCCCGCGGATGTGGGACAGGTCGAGCTTGCGCTGGCCCGCCAGGTCCAGGAGACGGCCCGGGGTGCCGACGATCACGTCGACGCCCTTCTTGAGGGCCTCGACCTGGGGCTCGTACGCCCGGCCGCCGTAGATCGCGAGAACGCGGACGTTACGGACCTTGCCGGCCGTGAGCAGGTCGTTGGTGACCTGCTGGCACAGCTCGCGGGTGGGGACGACGACGAGCGCCTGCGGCGCGTCGGTCAGCTGCTCGGGCTTGGCCCGCCCGGCCTCGACGTCGGCGGGGACGGTCACGCGCTCCAGGAGCGGGAGACCGAAGCCGAGCGTCTTTCCGGTGCCGGTCTTGGCCTGGCCGATGACGTCGGAGCCGGAGAGGGCTACGGGGAGCGTCAGCTCCTGGATGGGGAAGGGGGACGTGATGCCGACCGCCTCAAGGGCTTCGGCCGTCTCGGGAAAAATACCGAGGTCGCGGAACGTAGTCAGGGTGCTGCCTCTTCTGTGAGACGCGGTCCGAGGCGAACGCTGGGGGTCGTACCGTGCCGGGGTTGGTCATCCGGCCGTGGTGGGGCCGGGTGGCGCGGGACCACTGCCGTCGCTCGAGCGCTCGTGCCGCTGAGGGGGCCCCTCATCTGCAGTCGTACGTGTCGTACGCACCGCGTGGAGGGCTGTCGGGTCGGAGCCGATCGGGCCTCCGACCGGGCATCCTCATTCAAAGGGCGCGCCCCTGGCACAGCACAGTGCTCAGTAAGCGCAATACCACTGTACCTCGGATTCGCGCATGTGTGTTGGACGAATTCATCGGAACGGTATGGCGGCCCCGGCTGACCAGGCCCTTCCGCCCTGCGCCGGGAGGGCTATCGTTCCGTTTCATGGAGACGCCAGACCACGCCACCGACACCCCCGCCGACTCTTCCGGAGCCACCGGCATCGCCACCCAGGACTGGGCCACCGCGGCCGCCGACCCGCAGTACCGCGCCGCGGTCGTGGACCTGCTCGGCGCCCTCGCCTACGGAGAGCTGGCGGCCTTCGAGCGGCTGGCCGAGGACGCGAAGCTCGCGCCGACCCTCGGGGACAAGGCGGAGCTGGCGAAGATGGCCGCCGCCGAGTTCCACCACTTCGAGCAGCTGACCGAGCGGCTCACCGCGGTCGACGAGGAGCCGACCGCCGCGATGGAGCCGTTCGCCAAGGCGCTCGACGACTTCCACCGCCAGACCGCCCCGTCCGACTGGCTGGAGGGCCTGGTCAAGGCGTACGTCGGCGACTCGATCGCGAGCGACTTCTACCGCGAGGTCGCGGCCCGGCTCGACACCGACACCCGGTCCCTCGTGCTGTCCGTGCTCGACGACACCGGCCATGGGAACTTCGCGGTGGAGAAGGTGCGCGCCGCCATCGAGGCCGACCCGCGGGTCGGCGGGCGGCTCGCGCTGTGGGCCCGCCGGCTGATGGGCGAGGCGCTCTCGCAGGCCCAGCGGGTGGTCGCCGACCGCGACGCCCTCTCGACGATGCTGGTGGGCGGCGTCGCGGACGGCTTCGACCTGGCCGAGGTGGGCCGGATGTTCTCCCGGATCACGGAGGCCCACACCAAGCGGATGGCCGCTCTCGGCCTGGCGGCGTAACGCCGCGGGCAGGGCTACTGGGCCGCCGCCGACCGGGTGAGGCGGCGGCCGCGTGGTCGGATCAGGAGCGAGAGCGTTACCGCTCCGACCGACACGGCTCCGATCAGCGTCGCCAGGACATGGCCGGGACCCAGCGCGGCATGCGTCAGATACGCGCCGAACAGGGCGCCCAGCGTGCCGGTGAGATAAACCGCACGGCCGGCCGGCAGACGGTCGGCCAGTGATCGGAGCGCCACCCAGGAGAGGGCCAGTCCGAGCACGGCGGCGCCGAAGGATTCCCAGATCACAGAAGATCACCTCGCGGGGGTGTGCGGGGCGGGCAAATCGGTCGTAGGCGGTACTACCCCCCGGCCGCGGCGAGCAACCCTCCGACGGCCCCTTCCGACCCGTACGGGAACGGGAGGAGAGGTCCCCGCGCACGACGGCTCCGTACGCGAAACAGGAGCGGCCCGGCGGGAAGATCCCGCCGGGCCGCTCCTGTGATCAACGCGTCCGTGGACTACAGCGCCCCGAACCCCACCCGCCGGGTGGTCGGCTCACCGATCTCCACATACGCGATCCGGTCGGCCGGCACGAGGACCTTGCGGCCCTTGTCGTCCGTGAGGCTGAGCAGCTCCGCCTTGCCGCCCAGTGCCGCGGCGACCGCGCTCTCGACGTCCTCGGCGGAAAGCCCGCTCTCCAGAACGATCTCGCGGGGCGTGTGCTGCACCCCGATCTTGACCTCCACGGCTATGTCCCTCCGACGGTCAGTCCCTGCGCGGCGAACCGCGCCGTACGCAGCCACATTAGCCCGGCGGAAGCGGCGCTCAGGGCCCGACCGGCAACGCCCGCAGCGAACACGGTGTCCGGCGTCCCGTCACCGAGGGGTCAGTGCTGCTCGACGCCGTGCAGCGGGAAGCCCGCGATGCCCCGCCAGGCCAGCGAGGTGAGGAGCTGCACGGCGGTGTCGCGGGGGATGGAGGACCGGCTGGAGAGCCAGTAGCGGGCCACCACCTGGGAGACGCCGCCTAGCCCGACCGCCAGCAGCATGGACTCGTCCTTGGACAGGCCCGTGTCCCCGGCGATCACGTCCGAGATGGCCTCGGCGCACTGGAGGGACACCCGGTCCACCCGCTCGCGCACGGCGGGCTCGTTGGTCAGGTCCGACTCGAAGACCAGGCGGAACGCGCCGCCCTCGTCCTCCACGTACGCGAAGTAGGCGTCCATCGTCGCCTCGACGCGCAGCTTGTTGTCCGTCGTCGAGGCCAGCGCCGTGCGGACGGCCTGGAGCAGCGACTCGCAGTGCTGGTCGAGCAGGGCCAGATAGAGCTCCAGCTTCCCGGGGAAGTGCTGGTAGAGCACCGGCTTGCTGACCCCGGCCCGCTCGGCGATGTCGTCCATCGCGGCGGAGTGGTAGCCCTGCGCGACGAAGACCTCCTGTGCGGCGCCCAGCAGCTGATTCCGTCGGGCGCGGCGGGGCAGGCGGGTGCCCCGCGGGCGCGCCGCCTCTGTCTGCTCGATGGCTGTCACGCCGCCTCCCAAATATGTGTTCCAGCACAGCCGGTCCGTGCACGCTGCGCCGCACAGCCATCGTACTTTTGGGTAACCCGGGTGTGCGCGGCGCGGACGCAGAATTTCATGGACCGGACGGCTGTGGAAGCCACAGTTCTTTGCGGTCGTGAGTAAAACTGGGGCGTTTCAGCGGTAATCGTCCTCGTCGAGGGGGATTACCCTGCGTTGTTCCGCGACGTCGGCCTCGTTGGCGGCGGCCGGGTCGACGCTCTCCGCCCGCTCGTCGTGCTCCGGCCGGACGTCCGCGCGCTGCTCGGCGGCATCGGCCTCCGGAGCCTCCGGCCCCGGCTCGTCCGGCTCCGCGCTCTCGAAGGTGTCCGGGTCGCTCGGGTCGACCGTCATGTGCAGCTCCCTTTCTGAGGTTCCCCATGAAGCCTAGGAGCTACCCGTCTACCCCGCGATGCGGCCCTGTGACGGCGAACACATGAATCAGTGCGTGATCGTCTCGTAACATTGGCGCATGTCTTCGACCGAGCTGCCGGGTGTCCAGGCCGCCGCCGCAGCGGTGGCTCCCACGGTCAGTGCCGTCCGCGTCGCCGACGGCGAACGGCTGCGCTCCGTGTCCCTGCCGGGGATCGGTCTGAACATCCGCTGCCGGCCGGGAGACCGGGCCGGGCTGCCCCCCGCGCTGTACGTGCACGGGCTCGGCGGGTCGTCGCAGAACTGGTCCGCGCTGATGCCGCTGCTGTCCGGCCTGGTCGACGGCGAAGCGGTCGACCTGCCGGGATTCGGGGATTCGCCGCCGCCGGACGACGGCAACTACTCGGTGACCGGACACGCCCGTGCGGTGATCCGGCTGCTGGACGCGGAGGAGCGGGGCCCCGTCCATCTGTTCGGCAATTCGCTGGGCGGCGCGGTCGCCACCCGGGTCGCCGCCGTCCGCCCCGATCTCGTGCGCACCCTCACCCTGGTCTCGCCCGCCCTGCCGGAGTGGCGGGTGCAACGGCCGGCCGTCCCGACCGGTCTGCTGGCGGTGCCGGGGGTCGCTTCCCTGTTCGCCCGGCTCACGAAGGACTGGACGGCGGAGCAGCGGACGCGTGGAGTCATGGCACTCTGTTACGGCGATCCGGCACGGGTCTCCGAGGAAGCCTTCCGCCATGCGGTGGCCGAGATGGAGCGCCGGCTGGAGCTGCCGTACTTCTGGGACGCGATGACGCGTTCGGCCCGGGGCATCGTCGATGCGTACACCCTGGGCGGCCAGCACGGACTGTGGCGCCAGGCCGAGCGGGTGCTCGCACCGACCCAGCTCGTGTACGGCGGACGGGACCAGCTCGTCTCGTACCGGATGGCACGCAGGGCGTCCGCGGCCTTCCGCGACGCCCGGCTGCTGACCCTGCCCGACGCGGGGCACGTGGCGATGATGGAGTACCCGGAGGCGGTCGCCCAGGCGTTCCGGGAACTGCTGGACGATAGCGGCGGGAGCTGATCCGGGGCGTGGGACGACACAGTCGAAAGGGCTCCGGGGCGATCCGCCCCGACGCGACAGCGGCGGAGCCGGGCGGCGAGCGCGCCGCGGCACATCCCGCGTCCGGCACCGGACGCCGCAGGCGGACCGCGCCCGCGCCGGCCTCGGACGGGCGGAACCTCTTCTCCCCGTTGACCGGTGACGGGCAGGGCCCGTTCTCGCCCGACGCCCCGCAGGTGCGCGGAGGCCACCCCGAACAGCATGAGAAGGGCGGCGGTTGGGGCGGTGCCTGGAGGGCGGCGGTTGGGGCGGTGCCTGGAGCACCCGGCCGCAGCCCCGCCACGGGCAGGGGCCCGGTGTACCCGCATCACAGGGCGCCCCCCATCCGCAGGAGCCCCGCCCCTACCCCGGCCCGGACGGCCGCCCCGGCGACGCCCGGCCGTATCCCGGCGGGCCGGGCGGGTCCGCCGGGTCCTTCGGCGCCCAGGACGGCGCCGCCCGGCAGCAGGCCGTGGCCCGCCAGGTCTCCGCCCAGCGGGCGGCCCAGCGCGCCGCGGACGGCCGGGCAGCACAGCAGCGGCCCGCCGGCCCCCCGGTGCCGGGCCCGCGCCAGGAGTTCCTGGAGGCCTTCGACGCCGAGGCCCCCGGGACCGCGTCCACGCCGTCGGCCGGGAGTCCGGACGGCCCGGACGACACCGAGGCCGCGGAGCCCGACGAGCAGGCCGCGCCCCGGGGCTCCAAGGGGCGGACGTTCACCGGGATCGCCGCCGCCGCGGTGACCACCGTGCTCGCGGTCGTGGTGGCCGGACAGGTCGCCGAGGACTCCGGCGGCCGTGCCGCGGCCGCGCGCGCCGCAGAGGTGGAGCGGCAGGGCCTCGGCGACGAGGCCTCCCGCTCCGACGCCCGCCCGACCCCGGAGCAGCCCGCGCCGAAGCCCGAGGTCAAGCCCCTCTCGTACGCGGCCAAGATGGCGCAGCCGTATCCGCTCGCCGCCGACCTGAAGGCGACCGGCGATTTCGAGGCCGTGCCCGGTCTGGCGAAGGCCCCCGGCAAGGGGCAGAAGCACCGCTACCGGATCGACGTGGAGAAGGGACTCGGCCTCGACGCCGGTCTGTTCGCCGAAGCCGTGCAGAAGACGCTCAACGACGACCGGAGCTGGGCGCACAACGGCGCGATGACCTTCGAGCGCATCTCGTCGGGGCAGCCGGACTTCGTGATCACGCTCGCCAGCCCCGGGACGACCGGCGACTGGTGTGCCAAGTCCGGTCTGGACACCACGGTCGACAACGTCTCCTGCGACTCCGCATCGACCGACCGCATCATGATCAACGCCTACCGCTGGGCGCAGGGCGCCGCCACCTTCGGCCCGGACAAGCTGCTGCCCTACCGTCAGATGCTCATCAACCACGAGGTCGGCCACCGGCTCGGGTACAACCACGTGAGCTGCCGCACGCCCGGCGCCCTGGCCCCGGTCATGCAGCAGCAGACCAAGACCCTCGAACTCGAAGGCATCAAGTGCAAGCCCAACCCCTGGGTGCACCCCAAGGGTTGATCCCCCGGGCCTGACACCCGGCAGGGGTTGGCCCGGGCCTGACCCTCCGTGACAGCCGATCGCCGTATCGCGACGGAACGCGACCGGCGCGGGAAAGTTACGACGGTTCACCCCTTTCGGTGGCGCGACGGACAACCGTCCGTCGCGCCACCGGCGTATCCGCTTACGGTCGTCCCGCTGCGAGTCGCCGGTTCAACGGCGGCGGCCCACAAGGGAGATCGGGGGTGTACTCGTGCGGATCGGACTGCTCACCGACGGTGGTTATCCGTATGCGACCGGTGAGTCCAGACTCTGGTGCGACCGACTGGTGCGCGGGCTGCCGCAGCACGAGTTCGACCTGTTCGCGCTGAGCCGCTCCGCCCACCAGGAGGCCCAGGGCTGGGTCCAACTGCCGTACCAGGTCAGCCGGGTGCGCACCGCGCCGCTGTGGACCCCCGAGGACGGCACCCTGCGCGGCAGCGGCGAACGCGGCCTGCTGGCCCGGCTGGTGACCGGCGGCGAGCGGTCCTACGGGCGGCGCGACCGCAAACGCTTCACCGAGCACTTCACCGCCCTCGCCACCGCCGTCTGCACCCCCGACCGGGCGGGCACGGAAGCGGGCGAGGGCCCCGGCGCCGAGCTCTTCACCGCAGGGCTCTACGGGCTGGCCGAGCTGGCCCGCGAGCGCGGCGGACTCCATCTCGCCCTGCGCTCCGAGACCACCGTGCGGATCCTGGAGGCGGCCACCCGCGCCCACGGCACCGGCCGGACCGTGCGGAGCGCCACCGTCCCCGACCACCTCGCCTTCGCCGCCGAGCTGGAACGCGCCCTGCGCCCGCTCTCGCTCGACTGGTACGACCAGGAGAGCCTCGGCGCGGTCGACCTCTGCCATGCGGCCTCCGGCGGGGCGGCCGCCCTCCCAGGACTCCTGGCCAAACGCTTCTTCGGGGTGCCGCTGCTGGTCACCGAGCACGGCGTCCCGCTGCGCGCGCACTACCTGGCCGCCGCGTCCGGCACCCCGTACGGAGCCCCCGTACGCGCCCTCCTCGCCGCGTTCCACGGCCGCCTCGCCACCGAGATCTACCGGCAGGCCGCGCTCGTCACCCCCGGCAACACCCACGTCCGCCGCTGGCAGCAGCGCTGCGGAGCCGACCCCGCCAAGCAGCGCACCGTCTACCCGGGCATGGCGGCGGAGCGCTTCGGCCCGGTCGGCGAGGACGCCGAACGGCTCGGCGCGGCGGGCGAGGACGCCGCAGCGGACGGCCCCGACACGCTGGTCTGGGTCGGCCGGATCGAGCCCGCCAAGGACCTGATCGCCCTCCTCCACGCCTTCGCCGAGGTCCGCCGCGCCCGGCCCGCCGCCCGGCTGCGGATCTTCGGCGCCCCGGCGGAGGGCGACGAGGCCACCGCCTACCTCGCGCACTGCACGGCCCTGGCCGCCCAGCTCTTCCCTGACGAGGCCACCGGCGCCCACGCCGAGGGCAGCAGCCCGGTCACCTTCGAGGAGATCGGCGGCCCCGAGATCCCCGACCTCGCCGAGGCGTACGGGGCGGGGGGCGTGATCGTCCTCTCCAGCACCGTCGAGGGCTTCCCGGTCAGCCTCGTCGAAGCGATGTTCTGCGGCCGGGCCACTGTCTCCACCGACGTGGGCGCGGTGGTCGAGGTCATCGGCGGCACCGGTCTGGTGGTGCCCCCGCGCAACCCCAAGGCGCTCGCGGACGCCTGTGTCGCGCTGCTGCGCGACCCCGAGCGCCGGGCCCGGCTGGGCGCCGCCGCCCGGGCCCGCGCGCTCGAACTCTTCACCGTCGAACAGAACCTTGCGGCATTTCGCGGCATTTACCTGGAGCTGATGTCGCACACCCCGGTGCGCCGGGAGGCCGACACGGTGGACGCCCACGGCGACCCGCTGCCGTTCGCCACCGCGCCGGAAGCCCACCTCCTCGGCCACTGGACCCAGCCCGGCTCCCACCTCCGGCAGCCGGAAGCCCCCGCGGCCGGAGTACCCAGCTGGGCCGCCCCGGCCGGAGCCCGTCTGCCGGACCGGCCCGGCGAGCCCGAGCCGGAGCACACGCGGGAGCCGGAGCCCGAGGGCGTCTGCGCGGTCGCGGCAGGACCGGCGGGGGACGGCGATGCGTGACCACCCGGCCCTTGATGCCCCGGCGCTTCACCGCCCGGCCCCCCACGACCCGACGCTTCACGACCACGGAGACCTCCCGATGACCCGTCCGGACGACCCGGCGACGACCCCCGCTGCCGCCCCGGAACGCCCCGCGGAGATCCCGCCCCGCGCCTCGGCCCGCCGGCCGTCGGGCGCCCCCGCCCGGCGAGGTCCGGCCGACCCGGTGAAATCCCTGCTGCACGACCACCGCGACCTGTGCGAACGGGCCGTGGACCCGCTGGAGATCGCCGCCGGCCTGGAGGCCCACGGCCTCACCGACCGCACCGCCGCCCGCTACCGCCACCGTGACGTCTTCGCCCTCGCCGAGGAGCTGTACGCCCGCATGCCGCCCCGGGCCCACGATCCCGCCGCCGGCGGGCCCCCCGGCCCCGACACCGACGCGCGGGCCGCCTGGACGCTCCTCGCCCTCCTCCCCGGGGCCGCCTGCCTGGCGACCGCCGGGGTGCTCCGGGTCACCGAGGGCGTCCTCGGCGACGGGACGCGGGCCCTCGTCACCGTCGTCGGCGCGCTGCTCGCCTGCCTGGCGCTCCGGGCGTGCCTGGCCCGCGGCCCCCTGCGCGCCCCCGAAGGAGCGGGCCGCGCCGGGATGTACGCCTGCTGGCTCCTCAGCTACTCGGTGTACGGCGAGGAACTGCTCGCCCAGGTCATGACCGGCGGCCCGGACGGTCCGTGGGACGGCAGCCCCGCCCCGCTGCTCGGTCTCGCCGCCGTCATCGCCCCGGCCGCCTGGTGCGCCCACCTCTTCACCGTCCGCGCCCACCGCAAACTGTCCGGCAGCCGCGCCCTGGAGGAGTTCGGCGCGGGCGTACGCCCCCTGCTCCTGGCGGCCGTCTCCCTCTTCCTCGCCGCGCTGCTGCCTCTGCTGTACGTGGCCGACCTCGGCCTCGGCGGGGGAGGAGTGACCGTGGCGGCCGTCGCCCTCGGGGTGCTGTTCTTCGTGGCCCGGCTGCTCGCCGTGCACGGGCTGCCCGAGCCGGGCACCGTCGCACTCGCCGCCGCCTGTGCCGTCGAGGCGGCCGCCCCGGCCCTCGTCCTCGCCGCCCGGCTTCCCGGCCTCGAACCTCTCGCCCGGCCTGTGGACGCCCTCGTCTCGGCAGGCGGGACGGGAGCCGTGTCCGCCCTCGCCTGCGGCGGGGCCGCGCTCGGACTGCTGCTGCACGCCGCCCTCGCGCTCTCCCGGGCCTCCGCCCACACCCGGCCCTGAGAGGCCCGGGCCCGAGCCGCCCCGCCGACGTACCACCGCCCCACCCCGCACCACTCCCGCGGAGCCGACGCCGCGGGCACCGCCCGGCACCGTACGACCGACTGACTGACCTAGGAGAAACCCGCCATGACGCCCCAATCCCCCGCACCGGCAGTGAGCCGTCGGCACCGAGGCGGTGCGCGATGAGGGTGCTGCTGCTCGGAGCCAACGGTTTCCTCGGCCGCTTCGTCGCCGACCGTCTCCTCGCCGACCCCGCCGTACACCTCACGGCCCTCGGGCGCGGTGACGACGCCGACGTCCGGTTCGACCTCGCGGGCGGCAGCCCCGGGGCCCTCACCCGTTTCCTCGACGCCGTCCACCCCGGGGTCGTCGTCAACTGCGCGGGCGCCACCCGCGGCGGCGCCCGGGACCTCACCCGGCACAACACCGTCGCCGTCGCCACCGTCTGCGAGGCGCTGCGCCGCAGCGGCTGCGGGGCCCGGCTCGTCCAGGTCGGCTGCGCCTCGGAGTACGGGCCCTCGCAGCCCGGGTCCTCCACCGCCGAGGACGCGGTCCCGCGCCCCGGCGGCCCGTACGGCGTCAGCAAGCTCGCCGCCACCGAACTGGTCCTCGGCTCCGGCCTCGACGCCGTCGTCCTGCGGGTCTTCTCACCGGTCGGCCCCGGCACCCCGGCCGGCTCCCCGCTCGGCCGGCTCGCCGAGGCCATGCGCCGGGCCATGCAGGCGGGCGACGGCGAACTCAAGCTCAGCGGGCTCGGCGTGCAGCGGGACTTCGTCGACGTACGGGACGTGGCGCGGGCCGTCCACGCCGCCTCGCTCTCGGCCGCCCAGGGCGTCGTCAACATCGGCACCGGCCGCGCCGTCCGGCTCCGCGACGCCGCCGCCGTGCTCGCCCGCGTCGCCGGGTACGCGGGCGCGCTCCACGAGCTGGACTCGCCCCCTCCGCGGCTGCCCATCGGGGCCCCGCGCACCTCCGCAGAGTCCGTCATGGAACACCTCTCCGCCACCCCGTCCCCGTACCCGGACGGCTGCGGCGCCTGGCAGCAGGCCGACGTCCGCACCGCGCGCGACCGGCTCGGCTGGCGGCCCCGGATCAACCTGGAGGAGTCCCTCGCGGACATCTGGATGGAGGCGGCGTGCCGTATCTGACCGCCCCCGCCGACGCCCGTAGGACCGCGGGCGGCGAACAGCTCGGCTTCGGCGTCCCGGGCTACGCCCACCCGCTGCTCGCCCCCGCCGAATGGGCCGAACTGGCCCGCCCCGGCACCCCGCTGCACTGGGCCGTCCTCAACATCGCGAACGGCCCCGGCTCCCGGCCCGACCCGCACTGCCTGGAGGCGGCGGGCCGGCTGCGCAACGCCCGCGAACGCGCCCTGCACGGCGAGGCCCCGGACGACACCGTCCGGGCCTCCGGCGGGCGGCTGCTCGGCCACCTCGACCTGGCCCACGGCGCGCGGCCCTTCGACGAGCTGATCGCGGACGCCCGGTCCTTCATCGACTGGTACCGCATCGGCGGCTTCTACCTCGCCCGCTGCCCCGCCGACCGCGCCCGTCTGGCCGCCGTCCGGCGGCTCACCGGCACCCTGCACGCCCTGCTGGCGGAGAGCGACAGCGCGGACGACGGGGGCCGCCTGGTGCTGGGCCACGGCACGCACCCGTGCCCCGGGTACGCGGAGGCCGCCGACCAACTGGTCACCTTCCAGGGGCCGTGGACCGACTACCGCTGGTCCCAGGCGGCCGAGTGGACGGCCGACCACCCGCCGGAGCGGTTCGCCCACTTCGTCCACGGGGTCCCGCGTACCCACCTGGAGGAGGCCATGCGGGTCGCCCGCTGGCAGGGGGCCGGGACGATCTTTTTCACCGACCGGAACGACCGCGACGGCCGAAGCGGACAAAGCGATCCATTCGCGGCGCTGCCCAGGTACTGGGACGAAATCGTCTCGCGGATCGGACCTGGTATCTCGGAATGAGAAGGGGCGTGGCAGTGTTACGAGGAGAACAACCGTACGTAGTCGACCGTAAGAAGCCGGTCTACGTAGAATCCGACCACCTGCATTGTTGAGGTTCCTGTGTCGCTGCCACCCCTGGTCGAGCCAGCTGCTGAGCTCACCGTCGACGAGGTCCGCAGGTACTCCCGCCACCTGATCATCCCGGATGTCGGGATGGACGGACAGAAGCGCCTGAAGAACGCCAAGGTGCTGTGTGTCGGCGCCGGCGGTCTCGGCTCGCCGGCCCTGATGTATCTCGCGGCGGCCGGTGTCGGCACGCTCGGCATCGTGGAGTTCGACGAGGTCGACGAGTCGAACCTGCAGCGCCAGATCATCCACAGCCAGTCCGACATCGGCCGCTCCAAGGCGGAGTCCGCCAAGGACTCGGTGCTGGGCATCAACCCGTATGTCAACGTGGTCCTTCACGAAGAGCGGCTCGAAGCCGAGAACGTGATGGAGATCTTCGCGCAGTACGACCTGATCGTGGACGGCACGGACAACTTCGCCACCCGCTATCTCGTCAACGACGCCGCGGTGCTGCTGAACAAGCCGTACGTGTGGGGCTCGATCTACCGCTTCGACGGCCAGGCCTCCGTGTTCTGGTCCGAGCACGGCCCCTGCTACCGCTGCCTCTACCCGGAGCCCCCGCCGCCGGGCATGGTCCCCTCCTGCGCCGAGGGCGGCGTGCTGGGCGTGCTCTGCGCGTCCGTCGGCTCCATCCAGGTCACCGAGGCCATCAAGCTGCTCGCCGGGGTCGGCGACCCGCTGGTCGGCCGGCTGATGATCTACGACGCCCTGGAGATGCAGTACCGCCAGGTCAAGGTCCGCAAGGACCCCGACTGCGCGGTCTGCGGCGAGAACCCCACCGTCACCGAACTCATCGACTACGAGGCCTTCTGCGGCGTCGTGTCCGAGGAGGCGCAGGAGGCGGCGCTCGGCGCGACGATCACTCCCAAGCAGCTCAAGGAGTGGATCGACGGCGACGAGAAGATCGAGATCATCGACGTCCGCGAGCCGAACGAGTACGAGATCGTCTCGATCCCCGGCGCGAAGCTGATCCCGAAGAACGAGTTCCTCATGGGCACCGCTCTTCAGGACCTCCCGCAGGACAAGCGCATCGTCCTGCACTGCAAGACCGGTGTCCGCAGCGCCGAGGTACTCGCGGTCCTCAAGTCCGCGGGCTTCGCCGACGCGGTGCACGTCGGCGGCGGCGTGATCGGCTGGGTCAACCAGATCGAGCCCGAGAAGCCGGTGTACTAGTACACGGACGACTGTCGAGGGGGCCGGTCCGCGCGGTGCGGACCGGCCCCTCTCCGTTTCTCCGTGCCGGAGGCTATCCGCAGGCCTTCCCGTCCGCCGGGACCTTCCCGGCCAGGAAGTAGTCGTCGATCGTCGACGTCACGCAGTCGTTGGAGCCGTACGCCCCGTGCCCCTCGCCCCTATTGGTGACCAGGACGCCGACGCCCCGGCCCAGCTCGTCCGCCATCCGCCGCGCCCCCTCGTACGGGGTCGCCGGGTCGCCGGTGGTCCCGACGACCAGGACCGGGCCCGCGCCCGGCGCACTGGTCTCCGGCGTCTCGTGCTCCCCCTCGACCGGCCACTCGGCACACCAGCCCGCGGTGTCCCAGGCCAGGAACGGGCCGAAGACCGGTGACAGCCCGCGGAACTCCGGCACCAGCGCACGTGCCTCGTCCAGGGTGGGCCGAGAGGCCGAGTCGGCGCAGGAGATCGCCCGCTGGGAGTGGCTCTGGGTGTCGTAACGGCCCTGCGCGTCACGGCCGTTGTACGCGTCGGCGAGCCGGAGCAGTTCATCGCCCGTGCCGTTGTTCTCGGCCTCGTCGAGCGCGGCCGTCAGCTCGGGCCAGCTCGACCGGGAGTACAGCGGGGTGACGATGCCGGTGATGGCGAGCGATTCGGTCAGCTCCCGGCCCGAGCCGGTCGGCAGGGGATTCCGGTCGATCCGGGCCAGCAGCCGGCCGATGCGCTCGGAGCCCGTGCGCGGGTCCTGGCCGCGGTCCTTGAGGTAGTTCTCCAGGGCGCGTTGGAAGCCCGTGGTCTGGTTGCGGGCGTGCCCGATGGCGTCGGCCGTCGGGTCGGCGACCGCGTCCAGCACGGTGCGTCCGACGTGGTGCGGGAAGAGGTGCGCGTACGTCCCGCCCAGCTCCGTACCGTAGGAGAAGCCGAAGTAGGACAGCTTGTCGTCGCCCAGGACCTGGCGGATCAGGTCCAGGTCGCGGGCGGCGCTCGACGTACCGACGTGCGGCAGGAGCTCGCCCGAGCCGCGTTCGCAGCCCGCGCCGAAGTCCGCGGCGTCCGCGATGAACGCCCGCTCCTCCGCCGCCGTGTCGGGGGTCAGGTCGACGGTCCGGTGGGCCTGCTCCTGCTCCTTGTCGGAGCGGCAGCGCACCCCGGAGCTGGCGGCGACCCCGCGGGGATCGAAACCGACCAGGTCATAGCGGGAGTTGAGCTTCTCGTACTGCCCGGCGGCGCGCGGCAGCGTGTCGACGCCGGACCCGCCCGGGCCGCCGAAGTTGAACAGCAGCGAACCGATCCGCCGCCCCCGGTCGCGGGCCTGCTTGCGGATCAGCGCGATGGAGAGCGTCTTTCCGGCCGGCTCCCCGTAGTCCAGCGGTACGTCCACGTTCGCGCAACGCCAGTGCGAAGCGGGGGCGTTGCCGCCGCGCGGGGCCGGGCAGCGCTTCCAGTCGGGACGCTGGGAGGTGAGAGAGGAGGGGAGCCGCGGAGGCCTGGGGGAGTCCTGGAGATCTGTCGGCGCGGGCGCGGCGGAGGCGTCGGCGGGGCGGTCGTCCGTGGTCCCGGAGGGCTCCGGCTCGTTGCTCGACAGGCCGCAACCGGCGAGGAGTGCGGCCGCGAGAAGGGCCGCTCCCGTCCGTATGGCGGCCCGTCCCGTACGGCGGTGCGCACGCATGGTCCGGCCTCCCTCCCTCGGGCGATGTGCGGTCATGCTAACCACCGTGTGGGGCATGGGAGTCGGGGCGGAGGGTCAACCGCAGACCGTGCCGGACTTCGGCACCCGGCCGTTCAACAGGTATCCGTCCACGGCCCGTTGCACGCAGGTGTCCTTGCTGTTGTACGCCCCGTGGCCCTCGCCCTTGTACGTCAGCTCCACGCCGACGCCCTTGCCGAGCTGCTGCACCATCGCTTTCGCGCCGGCGTACGGGGTCGCCGGGTCACCGGTGTTGCCGATGACCAGGATCGGCGCGGCCCCGGAGGCGCTGACGTCCGGGGTCTCCCAGGCGCCCGCCACCGGCCAGCCGGTGCAGCTCATCAGCCCCCAGCCCAGGTACTCGCCGAACAGCGGGGACGCCTTGCGGAACTCGGGCAGCGCCGCCTTCGTCTGCTCCAGGGTGAACCGCTGCTTGGAGTCGGCGCAGTTGATGGCGATGTTGGCGGCGTTGGAGTTGTCGTACCGCCCGTCCTCCGAGCGGCCGTTGAGGGAGTCGGCCAGGGCGAGCAGCAGCCCGCCGTTCCCGCCGCCCGCCTCGTCCAGACCCTGTTCCAGCAGCGGCCAGGTCTCCTGGGAGTAGAGCGCGGACGCGATTCCGGTGGTGGCCAGCGTCTGCGTCAGCGTCCGGTCGCCGAGCCCGTCGATGGGCTCCTCCTCCAGCTCGCCCAGGAGATCGGCGATGCCCTGCTCGACCTCCTGCGGGCTGGCTCCGGGCAGGGCGCAGTCGTCGCGCTCCGCGCAGTCCTTCGTGAAGTTGTCCAGGGCGAGCTGGAACCCCTCGGCCTGGCCGAGGGAGGACTGCTCGGCGTTCTTCGTGGGGTCGACCACCGCGTCGAAGACCGCCCGGCCGACCTTGTCCGGGAAGAGGTGGGCGTACACGCCGCCCAGTTCGGTGCCGTACGAGATGCCGAAGTAGTGCAGCTCGTCGTCGCCCAGCACCGTACGCAGCAGGTCCATGTCGCGGGCGGCGTTCGTCGTGCCCACGAAGGGGAGTTCGGGGCCGGAGTTCTCCTCACAGTCCGCGATGAAGTCCTTCTGCCCCTGGACGAACTGCTTCTCCTCGGCCGCGTCGTCCGGGGTGGAGTCCTCCTGGTAGAAGGCGTCCAGCTGGGCGTCGTCCGCGCACTGGACGCCCTCGCTGCGGCCGACCCCGCGCGGGTCGAAGCTCACCAGGTCGTAGCGGGTGCGGAGCCTGTCGTACTCGGTGCCGAACGCGGGCAGCGTCGCGACGCCGGACGCGCCCGGCCCCCCGAAGTTGAACACCAGCGAGCCGATCCGCCGCTGCTGGTCCTTCGCCTTGGCCCGGACCAGCGCCAGTTCGATCGTGCGGCCGTCCGGCTTCGCGTAGTCGAGGGGTACGTCCATGAACGAGCACTCCCACACCACACCGCCGGGCAGCGGGGACGGTGACTCGCCGCCGCCCTGGGCCGTGTTCGGGGGCGGGCAGGGGGACCATTCCAGCTTCTGCGAGGACAGGTCGTCGGCGGTGGCGGTCGGCGAGGCGGTCGAGGCCCCGGTGGGCGTCGAGGACCCCTCACCGCCGCCGTCGTCCGAACAGGCCGCCAGCGGCAGCAGCACGGCGGCGGTGGCGGCGAGGGCAGCGGCACGCAGAGCGGGGGAAGTCCTCATGCCCCCATCGTGCTGCGGGCCGCAGGGGAGCGCGGCCGGGCGCGGTCCATGCGGGTGGCGTCGGGGCCGCGACCGGTGGACGGCGGCCGGGCCGCTACCGCCCCCGCCCGCCCGGCCGGATCACAGCTCGCCCTTGCGGGTGAGCTGGTTGAAGGCGAGCCACCCCGGCAGCACGGGCAGCCACAGCGTCATCACGCGGTACAGCAGCACCGCGGGCGCCGCGACCTCCTTCGGCAGCCCGACCGCGATCAGGCCCAGCGTCAGGGCCCCCTCGACGGCGCCCATACCGCCCGGCGTCGGGGCGGCCGAGCCGAGCGCGTTCCCGGCGAGAAAGACCACCGCGATGCTCGCGTAGCTCAGCTGGGGGACGTCAGGGCCGCTGAACGCCCGGATCGAGGCGTCCAGGCAGAGCACGAACAGGCCGGTCAGCAGCAGCATGCCGCCGATGCCGGTGAGCAGCTTCTGCGGCCGCTGCACCACGTCCAGCATGCGCGGCACGACCCCGGCGAACAGCGAGCGCACCCGGGTCACCACGAACTTCCGCAGGAACGGGATCGCCGTCACCACCAGCACCAGCACCGCGACCGTCAGCAGACCCGCGATCACGGTCCGGGACGGGGTCAGCGAGTCCGGCGTCTTCTCCGTACCCGTGAGATAGCCGAACAGCGCCAGCAGCATGATGTGGGCGCCGAGCCCGAAGAGCTGCGACGCCCCGACGCTCGCCACGGCGAGACCGGGGCGCACCCCGGCCCGCTGGAGGAAGCGGGTGTTCAGCGCCACGCCCCCGACCGCCGCAGGCGCCACGATCTTCACGAACGAGCCGGCCACCTGCGCCTGCACGGTCTTCAGGAACGACACCCGCTCGGGCACGAAGCCCAGCAGGCTCATCGCCGCCGCCACATAGCTCAGCGCGGAGAAGCCGAGGGCGGCCGCCACCCAGCCCCACTCCGCCTGCTCCACGACCGTCCCGAAGTCGGCCTGGGTGACCTGCGAGATCAGGAAGTACGCGGCGATGGCCCCGGCGATGAAGCTGAACAGGGTGCGCGGCTTGATCCGCTCCAGGCGGACCGGTTCGACCGGGGCCTGCGGGCGGATCAGCAGCACCTGACGGCGGATCTGGGCCAGCAGATCCTCCTCGCGGGCCTCCTCCAGCGCATCGTCGATGGCGCGCTTCTCGGCCTGCTTCTCGGTGCGCAGCGACTTCCGCTCGGCCTTGGACTCCGCCTTGGATCCGGCTTTGGACCCGGCCGCGGGGCTGTCCGCCGTCTGCTCGGCCTTCGTCTGCTCCGCCCGCGCCTGCTTGGCCGCCTGCGAGGCCTCCACCACCGCCTCCCGCTCGCGCTGCGAACGCTCGCGGGCGATCCGGCGCAGCGTCGCCCGCGTGGAGCGGCTCAGCGCGATCGGCTGGAGCAGCGGCAGACAGTCCGCCACCGCGTCCGGGCCGAGCACGGCCAGCGCCCCGGCGACCGACCGCTCGGCCCCCACCCGCAGCCCCAGCGTGGTCAGCAGCTGGGCCACGTCCATCCGCAGCACCAGATCGCCCGCGGCGATCTCGCCGCCGCGCAGATCCGTCACGAACGCCCTGCCGGAACGATCCACCAGGAGCGCGTCTCCGGTCAGCCTGCGGTGCGCGATCCGCCGCGACTGGAGGGCCTTCACCTGACGCCAGGCGCTGCGCACCAGATCGTCGGTGATCTCCTCGTCCTCCATCTGGTCCAGCGACCGGCCGCCGATGTGCTCGTAGACCAGCATCACCGCGTCGGGGCCCAGCTCCGACGTGGCGATCAGCTTGGGCGCGTTCGCCCCGGCGGCGATGGCCGCGTACGCGAGCAGCGCCTCCTGTTCCAGCGCCTGGCGCAACGACTGGATCGAGCGCCGCTGGGTGAGCGTACGCAGCGTGATCCGCCGCCAGGCCCGGTAGAAGAACCCCTGGGCCTGCTGTTCCCGGTCGACGACGGTGACGTCCAGCGGTGGCCCGTCCTCCAGCGTGACCAGATAGCGCCGTCCCCGGTCGCCCTGGTCGGTGTTGTCCTTGTCGGGGGTGTCCTCGGTGCGCATCGCCGCGACCGGGCGGAAGCCCACGTGCCGCAGACCCGCCATCAGGTGCTGGCCGGTGGGGCGGACGTTCGGCGAGCCGACCGCGTACAGCGTCCCGTACGCCACCGTCCAGCCGATCAGCACGGTGAGGATGATCGAGAACGGGGTGGTGTACCCGCCGACCAGCATCGCGAACGCGTCGAGCAGCAGCACCACCCACAGCACCACGCGCCAGCGCGGCCGCCGGGCCATCCCGACGGCCGTCATGTACGCGATGACCGGTGCGAGATAGCCGTGCACCGGGTCGGTCAGACCGCCCGCCGTCTGCGGCTGGGTCAGCGCGTCCTGGATGGTGCCGGGCGCGGTCCGAGAGACCCACAGGTCGGTCGCGAGCGTCACCCCGTGGGCGAGCACGGCGGCGAGCACCCCGTCCGCGATGCGCAGCCCGTCGCGTTTGATGAGGCGTTCGATGGCGAAGGCGACCGGCACCAGCAGCACGGCGATGCTGGACACCAGACCGGCGAGCTTGATCAGCAGATCGGGCGCCTGCTCGGTGCCCTTGGAGATGTCGTCCTCAAGGCCGGTGGTGGTGCCCTGGGCGAACGCGGCGATCGAGAACAGCACCGCGATCGCGAGCACCCCGACGAGCAGCCGCATCAGGTCGGAGGGGCGGTGCACCCGGGCGGGGAGCAGCGGCTCGTCCCCGGAGACGCGGTCGGTCAGCGCGGCCTCGGCGGAGGCCAGTGTCGAGCCTGCCAGATGTCCGGTGGTGGACGCCGTGGGGCCGTCGGCACGGGACGGCCCGGCGGCGGCGCCGGGCCGCGCGGAGGCATCGGGAGCACCCTGCGGGCGCTCCCCGGCATCGGAGGCGTCCGCCGCCTTCGGTGGCTGCACGCCCTGCTCCTTCGTCGCCTCTGGTTCGTCTTCGTGTTCTGGTATCACCGGTCACCGCCCGCATGATGGTGGCACGGCCCGTAGACAGAGGGGGGCATCAGGGTGCATTGCACGGGCGCGGGAAGCGCAACATACGCTCCTTTGCCCCCGCGTGCACGCTGCGTACCCGGACGGACACCGTCTCGGCCGGACTGTCGGTGGCGTACGGCAGGATGGGGCGGATGAGCCAGGACCAGACGGACGGGGGCGGCTCCGGCACCGCCCCACCGGGGACCGGACCGCCGGAGTACCCGGAGCTGCCGGAGTACGCGGAGCGCGTCCTCGACGTGGCCGAGCTGATCCCGCCCGGCCGGGTGATGACGTACGGCGACATCGCGGAGTGGCTGGGCGAGGGCGGTCCCCGCCAGGTCGGCCGGGTCATGGCGTTGTACGGGTCGGCCGTGCCGTGGTGGCGCGTCGTCCGCGCCGACGGGACCCTGCTCCCCGCCCACGAACTGCGGGCGCTGGAGCACTACCGCGCGGAGTCCACCCCGCTGCGCGAGGCGTCCCGCCAGGCGGAGGGGCACATCCCGCGCATCGACATGCGGCGCGCCCGGTGGGACGGCGGGGCCGGAAGCACCGGAGGCTCCGACGGCCCGGGCAGCGGCGGCGCGGGCGGTCCAGGGGGTCCGGGAGACGGCGGTCCGGGAGACGGCGGCCCGGGCGAGGAAGCTCACACCTGACAGCTTCCGCCATGCGCCCCCGGCACGGGCGGCCCGACGCGGCCGCGTACGTGACGAGGGACGCAGCCGAGCCGCCGCCTCCCGCGCCACCGCTGGCGTAGCGTCGTCATCGCGCGGCACGCTCCGCCCCTCTCCTCGGGCCGTCCCGACTGCCCCGAACCTGTTCCCCATCACCTGTACACCCACCAGGACCGGCGATCCACGTGAGTTCCTCCTCCACCCGGCACAGTCCGCGCCGTGAGTCACGGCCGCGGACCACGGGTGCGTACCGACTGGTGCGTACTCCGCCGGGATCCGTGGAGCCCCCCCTCCTGGACGCAGGGCAGCGCGCGGTGGTTGATCACCCCGGCGGCCCGCTGCTTGTCCTCGCCGGACCGGGCACCGGCAAGACCACCACCCTCGTCGAATCCGTCGCCGCCCGGGTGAACCGGGGCGGCGACCCCGCCCGCATCCTCGTCCTCACCTTCAGCCGCAAGGCCGCCGTCGAACTGCGCGACCGGATGGCAGCCCGGCTCGGCGCGGCCAGGGGTCCGCAGGCCACCACGTTCCACTCGTACTGCTACGCCCTGGTCCGGGCCCACCAGGACGCCGACCTGTTCGCCGATCCGCTGCGCCTGCTGTCCGGACCCGAGCAGGACGTCACGGTCCGCGAACTGCTCGCGGGCCAGCTCGACCTGGAGAAGGAGGGCCTGGCTCAGGTCCGCTGGCCGGACGAGCTGCGCGCCTGCCTGACCACCCGCGGCTTCGCCGACGAGGTGCGCGCCGTGCTGGCCCGCAGCCGTGAGCTGGGCCTCGGCCCGGACGCGCTGGCCGACTTCGCCCGCCGCACCGGCCGCCCGGACTGGAGCGCGGCGGCCCAGTTCCTCGCCGAGTACCTCGACATCCTCGATGCCCAGGGCGTCCTGGACTACGCCGAGCTGGTGCACCGCGCGGTCCTGCTCGCCGAGCGCCCCGAGGTGGCGGCGGAGCTGGCCGGCCGGTACGACGCGGTGTACGTCGACGAGTACCAGGACACCGACCCCGCCCAGGTGCGCCTGCTGCACGCGCTGGCCGGGAACCGGGGGCGCGCGCCGGGGTACGCCCAGGGGAGCGGACAAGACGCGGACGGCGAGGACGCGCGCGGCGAGGGAGCGCGCGCCGGGGGTGTCCGAAGCGAGCATGCGCGCGCCGGGCGGACGCTGATCGCTTTCGGCGACCCCGACCAGTCGATCTACACGTTCCGGGGCGCCGATGTGAACGGCATCCTCGACTTCCCGGACACCTTCCGCCGGGCGGACGGGACCCCCGCGCCCGTGGGCGTGCTCACCACATCGCGCCGCTCCGGGGCCGGACTGCTGGCGGCGACCCGGCTGCTCACCCGCCGGATGCCGCTGACCCGGCTGCCCGCCGACACGGTCCGCGCCCACCGTGAGCTGCACGCCGTCCGGGACGGCGGCCGCGTCGAGACGTACACCTACCCGACCGCGTCCACGGAGCTGGAGAACATCGCGGACCTGCTGCGCCGCGCCCACCTGGAGGACGGGGTTCCGTGGCAGGAGATGGCCGTGCTGGTACGGGCCGGAGGCCGCTCGCTGCCCGCCGTCCGCCGCGCCCTCACCTCCGCCGGCGTCCCCCTGGAGGTCGACGGCGACGACCTCCCGCTGCGCCACGAACCGGCCGTCGCCCCGCTGCTGACGGCCCTGCGTGCGGTGGCGACGGCAGCGCTGCGAGGCCTCCCCGAGGGGGGCCGGGACGAGGCGGACAGAACGGAACAGGACGAGGCGGACGGAGCGGACCCGGGCGAGACCGGCGGGGCGGGCCGTGCCGGGACCCGAACGCCCTCCTGGCTCGACACCGAGACCGCCCTCACCCTCCTCACCTCCCCGCTCGGCTCCATGGACGCCGCCGACCTGCGCCGCCTCGGCCGCGCCCTGCGCGACGAGGAGCGCGCAGCCGGGATCAGGGTCCCCGCCCCCTCCGACGAACTGCTGGCCCGCGCCCTCGCCGAGCCCGAACGCCTCGTCACCCACGACCCGGCGTACGCTCACGGCGCGCAACGCCTTGGCGCGCTCCTGCGCAAGGCCCGCGAACTCCTCGAAGGCGGCGGCACCGCCGAGGAGGCCCTCTGGACCCTGTGGAACGGCACGCCCTGGCCCGGCAGGCTGGAGCGGGCCGCGCTGCGCGGCGGGGCGGGCGGCCGCAACGCCGACCGTGATCTCGACGCGGTGTGCGCCCTGTTCGACACGGCCGCCCGCGCCGAGGAGCGCACCGGCGGGCGCGGGGCCCTCAACTTCCTGGAAGAGGTCGAGGCCCAGGACATCGCCGCCGACACCCTCTCCCGGCGGACCGCCCGCCCCGACGCCGTACGCCTGATGACCGCCCACCGCTCCAAGGGCCTGGAGTGGCGGCTCGTCGTCGTCGCCGGGGTCCAGGAAGGGCTCTGGCCCGACCTCCGCCGCCGGGGCTCCCTGCTGGAGGCGGACCGCATCGGCCGCGACGGGCTCGCCGAACCCCTCACGCCGGGCGCCCTCCTCGCCGAGGAACGCCGGCTCTTCTACGTCGCCGCCACCCGCGCCCGCGAGCGTCTGATCGTCACCGCCGTGAAGGCCCCCGCCGACGACGGCGACCAGCCCTCCCGCTTCCTCACCGAGCTGGGCGTCGAACCCCGCGACGTCACCGGCCGGCCGCGCCGCCCCCTCGCCGTCGCCGCGCTCGTCGCCGAACTGCGCGCCACCACCGTCGACCCGGCCGCGTCCGACGCGCTGCGCGAGGCAGCCGCCCACCGCCTCGCCCGGCTCGCCGCGCTCACCGACGACGAGGGGCAGCCGCTGGTGCCCGCGGCCCACCCGTACCGCTGGTGGGGGCTGGAGGAGCCGACCCGGTCCGCCGTCCCGCTGCGCGACCGCGACCAGCCCGTCACCCTCTCCGGCTCCGCCCTGGACCAGCTCGCCAACACCTGCGCCCTCCAGTGGTTCCTGGGCCGCGAGGTGAAGGCCGACGCCCCGGCCACCGCCGCCCAGGGGTTCGGCAACGTCGTCCACGTCCTCGCCGACGAGGTCGCCTCCGGCCGGACCCCCGCCGACCTGGACGTCCTCATGGAGCGGCTGGACTCCGTCTGGAACGGTCTCGCCTTCGACGCCCCCTGGAAGTCCGAGCAGGAGAAGGACCAGGCCCGCGCCGCCCTGGAACGCTTCCTGCAGTGGCACGTCCTGGACCGGGGCGGCCGGACCCCCACCGCGAGCGAGCACGACTTCGACGTGACGCTGGAGGCGGGGGAGTACGCCGTCCGCATCCGGGGCTCCATGGACCGGGTCGAACAGGACGCCGAGGGCAGGGCGTACGTCGTCGACTTCAAGACCGGCAAGGGTGCCCCCACCAAGGACGAGGTCGCCGCCCACCCCCAGCTCGCCGTCTACCAGCTCGCCGTCCGCGAGGGCGCGGTCGACGAGGTCTTCGACGGCAACCGCCCCGAACCGGGCGGCGCCGAACTGGTCCAGCTCCGCCAGCCCGCCCCCAAGAAGGAGGGCGGCGAGGCCTTCCCCAAGGTCCAGGCCCAGGAACCGCTGGCGGGGGAGTGGGTCTCCGACCTGCTCGCCACGGCCGCCGGAAAGGTCCTGGACGAACGGTTCACGCCCACCACCGGAACCCACTGCTCCCACTGCACCTTCCGGGCCTCGTGCAGCGCACAGCCGGAGGGGCGGCAGGTGGTGGAGTAGCCGCCGCCTCGGTCAGTGCCGGGTTGTGGATCAGTCGCCGCATCCGGTTCGTGCCGGGTTGTCGGTGGTCCCGGTTACCGTTGTCCGGGTGTCCCCACGCATCACCGATCCCGAGCAGCTCAAGGAGCTTCTCGGGATTCCGTTCACTCCGGAGCAGACGGCCTGCATCGTCGCGCCGCCCGCCCCGCAGGTGATCGTGGCCGGCGCCGGGTCGGGCAAGACCACGGTGATGGCCGCCCGCGTGGTCTGGCTGGTGGGCACCGGACAGGTCGCGCCCGAGCAGGTCCTCGGCCTCACCTTCACCAACAAGGCGGCGGGCGAGCTGGCCGAACGCGTCCGCAAGGCGCTGATCGCGGCTGGCGTCACCGACCCCGACGTCATCGACCCGGACAACCCCCCGGGCGAGCCCACCATCTCCACCTACCACGCGTTCGCAGGCCGCCTCCTCACCGAGCACGGCCTCCGCCTCGGTCTGGAGCCCTCCACCCGCCTCCTCGCCGACGCCACCCGCTACCAACTGGCGGCGAAGGTGCTGCGCGAGGCCCCGGGCCCGTATCCGGCGCTCACCCGCTCCTTCTCCACCCTGGTCAGCGATCTGCTCGCGCTCGACGGGGAGCTGTCCGAACACCTGGTACGGCCGGGGACGCTGGAGACGTACGACACCGAACTGCTGCGGGACCTGGCCACCGCCAAGCTCAGCAACGCCGACCTGCGCAAGATCCCCGAGGCCGCCGAGGCCCGCCGCTCGCTCCTCGGCCTCACCGAGCGCTACCGGGCCGCCAAGCGGAGCCGGGACCTGCTGGACTTCGGCGACCAGATCGCGCTCTCCGCCGAGCTGGCCCTGACCCGGCCGGAGGTCGGGAGGATCCTGCGCGAAGAGTTCCGGGTCGTCCTCCTCGACGAGTACCAGGACACGTCGGTGGCCCAGCGGCTGCTGCTCTCGGCGCTGTTCGGCAGCGGTACGGAATCCGGAACGGCCGGCCACGCGCCTCCCACCGGCCACGCGGTGACCGCCGTGGGCGACCCCTGCCAGGCGATCTACGGCTGGCGCGGCGCCTCCGTCGCCAACCTCGACGACTTCCCCGAGCACTTCCCGCACGCCGACGGCACCCCCGCCACCCGCTACAGCCTCAGCGAGAACCGGCGCAGCGGCGGCCGCCTCCTGCAGCTCGCCAACGGCCTCGCCGAACCGCTGCGCGCGATGCACGAGGGCGTCGAGGCGCTGCGCCCCGCGCCGGGCGCCGAGCGCGACGGCGTGGTCCGCTGTGCCCTGCTGAGCACCCACACCGAGGAGATCGACTGGCTCGCCGACTCCCTCGCCCACCTCGTCCGCACCGGCACTCCGCCCGGCGAGATCGCCGTCCTGTGCCGCACTGCCGGTGACTTCCCCGAGATCCAGGCCGCCCTGGTCGCCCGGGACATCCCGGTCGAGGTCGTCGGCCTCGCCGGACTGCTGCATCTGCCCGAGGTGGCCGACCTGGTCGCCGTCTGCGAGGTCCTCCAGGACCCGGGGGCCAACGCCTCGCTGGTCCGCCTGCTCACCGGACCGCGCTGGCGCATCGGCCCCCGCGACCTCGCGCTCCTCGGCCGCCGCGCCCGCCTCCTCGTCCACCGAGCCGGCCACGCGGACGACGCCGACGCGGACCAGCGGCTCGCGGAGGCCGTCGAAGGCACGGACCCGGCCGAGGTGATATCGCTCGCGGACGCGCTGGACACCTTCCTGGTCGCGGCGGACGCGGCCGACGACGGGCTGCCGTTCTCCGCCGAGGCCCGCGTCCGCTTCGCCCGCCTCGCCCGGGAGCTCCGCGACCTGCGCCGCTCGCTCGCGGACCCGCTGATGGACGTGCTGCACCGGGTCCTGGCCACCACCGGTCTGGAGGTCGAGCTGTCCGCGTCCCCGCAGGCGCTGGCCGCCCGCCGCCGCGAGACCCTGGCCAACTTCCTGGACATAGCGGCCCGGTTCGCCTCGCTGGACGGCGAGGCGTCGCTGCTTGCCTTCCTCGGTTTCCTGCGGACCGCCGCGCAGTACGAGAAGGGCCTCGACAACGCGCTGCCCGGCGGCGAGAACACCGTCAAGGTGCTGACCGCCCACAAGTCCAAGGGCCTGGAGTGGGACGTCGTCGCCGTCCCCGGACTGGTCACCGGCCAGTTCCCCAGCGGCCAGTCCCGGGACGCCTGGACCGCCCAGGCCAAGGTGCTCCCGCACGCCCTGCGCGGTGACGCGGCGACGCTCCCGGGACTGGAAACGTACGACGCCAAGGGGATCAAGGCGTTCAAGGAGGAGATGAAGGAGCACCAGCACACGGAGGAACTGCGCCTCGGCTACGTCACCTTCACCCGCCCCCGCTCCCTGCTCCTCGGCTCCGGCCACTGGTGGGGCCCGTCCCAGAAGCGGACGCGCGGCCCGTCCGCCTTCCTGGAGGCGCTGTACGAGCACTGCGCGGCGGGCCACGGCGAGATCGAGGCCTGGGCGGACGAGCCCGCCGAGGACGAGGAGAACCCGGCCCTCGCGGAGCGCGACGCCGACCTGGCCTGGCCGCTCCCGCTCGACGCCGACGCCCTGGCCCGCCGCCGCGCCGCCCGGGACACGGTCCTGGCTCACCTGGAGCGCATGGCCGTCCAGGGGGACGAGCGGGTACCGGCGTACGGGCCCGGCCCCCGTGACGTACCGGCGTACGAGGACGACGTACCGCTTCACGAGGGCGCGTTCGGCGACGTACCGCCCGACGAGGAAGCCTTCGGCGACGCCCCGCCCGACGAGGACCGGGACTGGGACGCGCTCCCCACCGAACGCCCCCCGGGTGTGCCCGAGCCCGAGCCGGACAGGGCGGACGCCACCCCGCACATCCCGGCGGCCCGCCACGCCCCGGAGACCACCGGCCCGGCCGACCGGCTCACCCCCGAGGAGGCCCGCACCCTCGCCTCCTGGGACCGGGACCTGGACTCCCTCGCCGGGGAGCTGCGCCGCGCCCGCGCCACCGTGCGCGAAGTGGTCATCCCCGCCGCCCTCTCCGCCACCCAGCTGCTCCGCCTCGCCGAGGACCCCGACGCCTTCGCCCAGGAGCTGGCCCGCCCCATGCCC
>NZ_QWFA01000101.1 GCF_003501885.1 Streptomyces globisporus | reverse complement strand
GCACGTCCTGGGCAACCCGCCCGCCCGGACGACCGGCGCCGCCCCCACGTTCAACGTCGGGCACGGGCCCTACCCGCCCGCTCCGCCCGCCCTGCCCTGGGCGCTCAAGAAGGAGTCCCTCCAGCGGCAGGCCTTCTCGGCCGCCAAGGTCGGCGACCGCCCCGGGCAGACCGACGGGTCGCGGCAGGCGCCCGCGGCCAAGCCCAACGCCAAGCGGCCCACCGGCAAGGCCACCGTGCCCGACGTGCCCAAGCCGGACCTGCGCTCGCTGCCCGCGTACGGCATCACCGTCAACGACGGCTACGAGGAGAAGGCCGGCCGGGACTACCTCGCCTTCAGCGCCAACGTGTGGAACGCGGGCCCGGCCAAGCTCGTCGTGGACGGCTTCCGCACCCCGGGCAAGGAGCTGATGGACGCCTACCAGTACTTCTACGACGCCAAGGGCAAGCAGGTCGGCTACACCCCGACCGGCACCATGGAGTGGGACCCGCGCCCCGGCCACGAGCACTGGCACTTCACGGACTTCGCCAGCTACCGGCTGCTGAAGGCCGACAAGAAGGAGTCGGTGCGCAGCGGCAAGGAGGCGTTCTGCCTGGCCAACACCGACGCCGTCGACTACACGGTGAAGAACGCCAACTGGCACCCGGACAACACCGACCTGTCCACCGCGTGCGGCCAGGAGAACTCGATCTCCGTCCGTGAGGTGCTCGACGTCGGCTCCGGTGACACCTACACCCAGGACCTGCCGGGCCAGTCCTTCGACATCACGGGGCTGCCCAACGGCACGTACTACATCCAGGTCCTCGCCAACCCGGAGAACCGGCTCAAGGAGACCAACCACAAGAACAACAGCGCCCTGCGCAAGGTCGTCCTCGGCGGCAAGAAGGGCGCCCGGACCGTGAAGGTTCCCGCGCATGACCTGGTGAACGCCAACTAGTGCGCGTCAGCGATGCGTTGATCCGCACCGCCTCCACCGTTTGATCCGTCGGCCCCGGGAGAGTTCGCTCTCCCGGGGCCGGTCGGTTGCCGGGGCCGGGCCCGTCAGTCCTCGCCCTCCAGGTTGCCTTCCGTCTCCAGGTACACCTGGCGCAGCGCTTCCAGGACCGCCGGGTCCGGCTTGGCCCACATGCCGCGGGACTCGGCCTCCAGCAGGCGTTCCGCGATGCCGTGGAGGGCCCAGGGGTTGGCCTCCTGGAGGAACTGCTTGTTCTCCGGGTCCAGGACGTAGGTCTGGGTGAGCTTGTCGTACATCCAGTCGGCGACCACGCCGGTCGTGGCGTCGTAGCCGAAGAGGTAGTCCACCGTGGCCGCCAGCTCGAACGCGCCCTTGTAGCCGTGGCGGCGCATCGCCTCGATCCACTTCGGGTTGACCACGCGGGCTCGGAAGACGCGGGACGTCTCCTCGACCAGGGTGCGCGTGCGGACCGTCTCGGGGCGGGTGGAGTCGCCGATGTACGCCTCCGGGGCGGTTCCCTTGAGCGCACGCACGGTGGCCACCATGCCGCCGTGGTACTGGAAGTAGTCGTCGGAGTCCGCGATGTCGTGCTCGCGGGTGTCGGTGTTCTTCGCAGCGACCTCGATGCGCTTGTAGGCGCTCTCCATCTCCTCGCGGGCCGGGCGGCCGTCGAGCTCGCGGCCGTAGGCGTAACCGCCCCAGACCGTGTAGACCTCGGCGAGGTCGGCGTCGGTGCGCCAGTCGCGGGAGTCGATGAGCTGGAGGAGGCCCGCGCCGTACGTGCCGGGGCGGGAGCCGAAGATGCGGGTCGTGGCCCGGCGTTCGTCGCCGTGCTCGGCCAGGTCGGCCTGGGTGTGCGCCCGTACGTAGTTGCGCTCGGCCGGTTCGTCCAGCGAGGCGGCCAGGCGTACGGCGTCGTCGAGGAGGCCCACCGTGTGCGGGAACGCGTCGCGGAAGAAGCCCGAGATGCGGAGCGTGACGTCGATGCGGGGGCGGCCCAACTCCTCGTACGGGATGGGCTCCAGGCCCGTCACCCGGCGCGAGGCGTCGTCCCAGACGGGGCGGATGCCGAGCAGCGCGAACGCCTCCGCGATGTCGTCGCCCGCCGTGCGCATCGCGCTGGTGCCCCAGAGGGAGAGGCCGACCGAGGTGGGCCAGTCGCCGTTGTCGGTGCGGTAGCGGGTGAGGAGGGAGTCTGCCAGGGCCTGGCCCGTCTCCCACGCCAGCTTGGAGGGGACCGCCTTGGGGTCGACCGAGTAGAAGTTGCGGCCCGTGGGGAGCACGTTGACCAGGCCGCGCAGCGGGGAGCCGGAGGGGCCCGCCGGGACGAAGCCGCCATTCAACGCATGCACGGCGTGGGTGAGTTCGTCGGTCGTCGCCGCCATGCGCGGGACCACCTCGGTCGCCGCGAAGGTCAGGATGTCGGCCACGGCTTCCGGCAGACCGGCGGCCACGGTCGCCACTGCCTCCGGGTTCCAGTCCGCGTCGTCCATCGCCTGGACCAGGGCGCGCGCCTGCTCCTCGATCGCGTCGGCGTCGGTGCGGGTGGCCGCCGACTCGTCGAGGCCCAGCGCCTCGCGCAGGCCGGGGAGGGATGCCGTACCGCCCCAGATCTGGCGGGCGCGGAGAACCGCGAGGACCAGGTTGACCCGGTCGTTCCCGGCGGGCGGGTTGCCCAGGACGTGCAGGCCGTCGCGGATCTGGACGTCCTTGATCTCGCAGAGCCAGCCGTCCAGATGCATGATGAAGTCGTCGAAGCCCTCGTCCTCCGGGCGGTCCTCCACCCCGAGGTCGTGGTCGAGCTTCGCCGCCTGGATCAGCGTCCAGATCTGGGCACGGACCGCGGGCAGCTTCGCCGGGTCCATCGCGGCGATCTGCGCGTGCTCGTCGAGGAGTTGCTCCAGGCGCGCGATGTCGCCGTAGCTGTCGGCGCGGGCCATCGGCGGGACGAGGTGGTCGATGAGGGTGGCGTGCACGCGGCGCTTCGCCTGCGTACCCTCGCCCGGGTCATTCACCAGGAACGGGTAGACCAGGGGGAGATCGCCCAGGGCCGCGTCGGGGCCGCAGGCGGCGGAGAGGCCCGCGTTCTTGCCGGGCAGCCACTCCAGGTTGCCGTGCTTGCCCAGGTGGATCATCGCGTCCGCGCCGAACCCGTTGTCCTCGGCGGAGGCGGCGATCCAGCGGTACGCGGCCAAGTAGTGGTGGGACGGCGGGAGATCGGGGTCGTGGTAGATCGCGATCGGGTTCTCGCCGAAGCCGCGCGGCGGCTGGATGAGGATGAGGAGGTTCCCGCGCCGCAGGGCCGCGAGGACGATGTCGCCCTCCGGGTTGGCGGAGCGGTCGACGAACATCTCGCCGGGGGCCGGGCCCCAGTGCTCCTCCACCGACTCCCGCAGCTCCTGCGGGAGCTCGGCGAACCAGCGGCGGTAGTCGGCGGCCGGGATGCGGACCGGATTCTTCGCCAGCTGCTCCTCGGTCAGCCACTCCTGGTCGTGGCCGCCCGCGTCGATCAGCGCGTAGATCAGCTCGTCGCCGTCGCCGGAGACCAGGCCCGGGATCTCCTCCTCGGGCCCGAAGTCGTACCCCTCGGCGCGCAGGCGGCGCAGCAGGGCCACGGCGCTGGCGGGGGTGTCGAGGCCGACCGCGTTCCCGATGCGGGAGTGCTTCGTCGGGTAGGCGGAGAGGACCAGCGCGATGCGCTTCTCCGCATTGGGGATGTTCCGCAGCTTCGCGTGGCGTACGGCGATCCCGGCGACCCGGGCCGCGCGCTCGGCGTCGGGGACGTACGCCGGGAGGCCGTCCTCGTCGATCTCCTTGAAGGAGAACGGGACCGTGATCAGGCGGCCGTCGAACTCCGGCACCGCGATCTGGGTGGCCGCGTCCAGCGGGGAGACGCCCTCGTCGTTCTCCTCCCAGGCGGTACGCGGACTGGTGAGGCAGAGCGCCTGGAGGATCGGCACGTCGAGCTGGGTCAGCGCACCCGCGTCCCACGACTCGTCGTCGCCGCCGGCCGACGCCTCGGCGGGCTTGGTGCCGCCCGCCGCGAGGACCGTGGTCACGATGGCGTCGGCGGTGCGGAGCCGGTCGATGAGGTCGGACTCCGGCGTACGGAGAGACGCGACGTACAGCGGGAGCGGGCGGCCCCCGGCGTCCTCGACCGCCGTGCACAGCGCCTCCACGAACGCGGTGTTCCCGCTCATGTGGTGGGCGCGGTAGTAGAGGACGGCGACGGTCGGCGCGCCCTCGGGCACCGCGCGGGCCTCCCGCTCCAGCGGGCCCCAGGCGGGGGCCGGGGCGGGCGGCTCGAAGCCGTGGCCGGTCAGCAGCACGGTGTCGGAGAGGAACCGGGCCAGCTGCTCCAGGTTGGCGGGCCCGCCGTGCGCGAGGTAGGCGTGCGCCTCGGCGGCGATGCCGATCGGCACGGTGGACGCGGCCATCAACTGGGCGTCGGGGGCCTGCTCACCGGTCAGCACGACGACCGGGCGGCCGGTGGCCAGCACCGCGTCGAGGCCCTCCTGCCACGCCCGTACGCCACCGAGGAGCCGTACGACGACGAGGTCGACGCCGTCCAGCAGCTCCGGCAGTCCGTCGAGGTCGACGCGGGAGGGGTTGGCGTACCGGTAGCTGACGGGCCCCTCGGAAGCGCGGGCGCTCAGGAGGTCGGTGTCGGACGTCGACAGGAGCAGGATCATGCTGCGTCAGGCCTTCCTCGGGGTGTCCACGCCCCGGGCGGGTGTCGGAGGGTCTCCCCGGGCGGTCCGGTGGCTACCGGGCACTCGGGGAAGGGAGTTCCTGACTCGTCCGGCAGCCGGTGGTGGCGGCGGCCCGACTCACAGTGGCGGGACCGCGCCGGAATCTCACCGGGCTTCCTCCCCTGTCGCCGTCTGGCGATGGCGGCCTGAACGGACCACCGCCTGCATCCTAAGCGGCGGAGGTGGGGGCGGGGCAGGGGGCGTGGGTGCGGTGGTGATCACTGTTTGGCGTGGTGGCCACCCCTGTGTGGGTGGGCGCGCGTGGCGATCACCGCCTGCGGTGACGGGCGGTGGTGGCCGCCGCCCGGTGCGCTGTGGTTCCTGTCGCGGGGCAGGCCGTTCCCCCGCGGCCCGCTGTCCCGCAGGTCACAGCTGCGGGCCCATCGCCGGGACCGGCCCGGTCGGTATGCTCGCCGCCATGCCCGAATCCGCCCCCTCGCCCCTTTCCGTGGGCGGCCCAGCCCTCCGCGGCAGCGGCGACGCCTGCCCGGGGACGCTGCGGCTGCACCGGGCCGACGACGGTGCGCTGGCCCGGGTCCGGGTGCCCGGCGGGGTGCTGAGCGCGGACCGGGCGGACGCGCTGCTCGCGGCGGCCGAACGGTTCGGGGACGGTGAGCTGCATCTCACCTCGCGGGGCAACGTCCAGCTGCGCGGCCTCGACGCGGCGTGCGGCGGCGCTCTCGCCGAACTGCTCACCGCCGCCGGGCTGCTGCCGTCCGCCGCGCACGAGCGGGCCCGCAACATCGTGGCCTCGCCGCTCGCCGGGCTGGACGGATCGTCCCCGGTCAGCGCCTGGTTGTCCGAACTGGACGGCCTGGTCTGCGGATCGGCCGCCGCCGCCTCGCTCTCCGGCCGCTTCCTGTTCGCCCTGGACGACGGCCGCGGCGACGTGGACGCACTGGGCGCGGACGTGACCCTGATCGCGGAGGGTGACAGCTTCCTCCTGCGCATCGGGGCCGAGGACGAGGTGTTCCGGGTACCGAGCGGGGAAGGCCCGCGCGCCGCGCTTCTGGCCGCCGAGACGTTCCTGCGGGCCGCCCGGGATTCGGGCGCGTGGCGGGTGAAGGACCTGCCCGACGACGTACGGGCCGGAGTGCGCACCGACGTACGGGCCGAGCTGGTTCGCACCATCGAGGCAGCCGCAGGTCCGGCCGTCCACCGCCCCCGTCCGCGTACGGCCACGCCCCCCGCCCCGGGCCCGCACGGTTCCCCGGACGCGATCGGCGTCGATGTTCCCCTCGGGCGGCTCACCTCCGCCCAGTGGCGGCTGCTCACCGGAACGGCCCGCCGGCACGGCGACGAGCTGCGGCTCACCCCGTGGCGCGGGATCGTCGTCCCCGGACCGTTCGGGCGGCCGGACGATGCGGCCGCCGCGCTCGACACCCTGGCTGCGGCCGGGTTGATCACCGCCCCCGACTCCCCGTGGACCGGGGTCGGGGCGTGCATCGGCCACCCCGGCTGCGCGAAGTCCCTGTCCGACGTACGGGCCGAAGCGGGGGCCGCCGTCGGACCGGTCGGGCGGCTCCCTGTGTACTGGTCCGGGTGCGAACGCCGCTGCGGCCACCCCCACGGGGAGTGGATCGACGTGGTGGTCACCCCCGACGGGCACCGGATATCGCACGTACGCGGAGAGCGTCGGGATCCCCCGCGGACGGTCCGGGACGACCCGGCCGCGCTGGCGGCGGCGGTGGCCGCGGCCCGCGCCTGAGCACGCTCCCCCTCCCCCCTACCGGCAGAAGAAAGCGACAGCACTGTGCACCAGTACGAGAAGAACGGACCGGCGATCTACCGCCAGTCCTTCGCCACCATCCGCGCGGAGGCGGATCTCGCCGGGCTGCCCGCCGACGTCAGCCAGGTCGCCGTCCGGATGATCCACGCCTGCGGCATGGTCGATCTCGTGACGGACCTCGCCTTCTCGCCGAACGCCGTGGCCGACGCCCGCGCCGCTCTGCGCGCCGGCGCACCGATCCTCTGCGACGTGGCGATGGTGGCCAGCGGGGTCACCCGCAAGCGGCTGCCCGCGGACAACGACGTGGTGTGCACGCTGTCCGACCCGTCCGTGCCCGAGCTGGCGGCGAAGATGGGGACGACGCGGAGCGCGGCGGCCCTGGAGCTGTGGCGGGACCGGATGGAGGGGGCGGTGGTCGCGGTCGGCAACGCCCCGACGGCCCTGTTCCGGCTGCTGGAGATGATCGAGGAGGGCGCCCCGCGCCCGGCCGCCGTGATCGGCGTCCCAGTCGGCTTCGTCGGCGCGATGGAGTCCAAGGAGGCCCTGGCCGAGCACCCGTCGGGGCTGGAACACCTGATCATCCGGGGCCGTCGCGGCGGCAGCGCGATAGCGGCGGCGGCGCTCAACGCCATCGCGAGCGAGGAAGAGTAGTGATGAGCGAGTCCAGCGACAGCACGGGCCGTCTCTACGGTGTCGGGCTCGGCCCCGGCGACCCGAACCTGATGACCCTGCGGGCCGTCCGGGCCATCGGCGAGGCGGACGTCGTCGCGTACCACAGCGCCCGGCACGGCCGCTCGATCGCGCGCTCCATCGCCGCCGCGCACCTGCGACCCGACCACATCGAGGAGGCCCTGGTCTACCCCGTCACGACGGAGACCACGGACCACCCGGGCGGTTACCGGGGCGCGTTGGAGGAGTTCTACGAGAAGGCCGCGGCCCGTCTCGCGGCGCATCTGGACGCGGGCCGCACGGTCGCGGTGCTCGCCGAGGGCGACCCGATGTTCTACGGCTCGTACATGCACATGCACAAGCGCCTGGCGGACCGGTACGCGACCGAGGTCATCCCGGGTGTCACCTCCGTGAGTGCTGCGGCCGCCCGGCTCGGCACTCCCCTCGTCGAGGGCGAGGAGATCCTGACGATCCTGCCCGGCACGCTGCCGGAGGAGGAGCTGACGGCCCGTCTCGCCGCCACGGACACGGCGGTGGTGATGAAGCTGGGGCGCACGTTCCCGGCGGTGCGCGGGGCGTTCGAGGCGTCGGGGCGGCTGCCGGAGGCGCGGTACGTGGAGCGGGCCACGATGGCCGGGGAGCGTACGGGCGAACTGGCGGACATCGAACCGGAGTCGGTCCCGTACTTCTCGGTGGCGGTGCTGCCGAGCCGGGTCGACGCGCCGCGCCCATCCGGACGGACCGGCGGTGAGGTCGTGGTCGTCGGCACCGGTCCGGCGGGCCCGCTGTGGCTGACGCCGGAGACGCGGGGCGCGCTGGCGGCTGCGGACGACGTGGTCGGCTACACCACCTATCTGGACCGGGTGCCGGTCCGCCCGGGCCAGGCGCGGCACGGCTCGGACAACAAGGTGGAGTCGGAGCGGGCGGAGTTCGCGCTGGACCTGGCCCGGCGGGGCCACCGGGTCGCGGTGGTCTCGGGCGGCGACCCCGGGGTCTTCGCGATGGCGACGGCGGTCCTGGAGGTGGCCTCGCAGGACGACTACGCGGACATCCCCGTCCGTGTGTTGCCCGGCGTCACCGCGGCCAACGCGGCCGCCGCCCGCGCGGGTGCGCCGCTCGGCCACGACTACGCCACGATCTCCCTCTCGGACCGGCTCAAGCCGTGGGAGGTCATCGCGGAGCGGCTCCGCGCGGCAGCCTCGGCGGACCTGGTCCTCGCTCTGTACAACCCGGGTTCCAAGTCCCGTACGTGGCAGGTCGGCCAGGCCCGCGACCTGCTCCTGGAACACCGCTCGCCGGACACCCCGGTCGTTCTGGCCCGGGACGTGGGCGGCCCGACGGAGTCCGTGCGTACGGTGCGGCTGGCCGACGTCGACCCGGCGGAGGTGGACATGCGGACGCTGCTGATCGTGGGCTCGTCGCAGACGCGGTGGGTGAAGCGGGGTGAGGACGGCGGTCAGGGCATCGTCTGGACGCCGCGCCGCTACCCGGAGGCGTAGAGCCGATGCCCGGGGGCCGCTCCCGGGAGGCGCGGGCCTGCTATCCGGAGGCGTGGAGCCGCGCCACCCAGTGCGCGGCCTCGTCGGGCGTACGGGCCACCGGCACCCCTTCCGGTACCGGTGGCCGCCGGACGACCACGACCGGGATCCCGGCCTCGCGGGCGGCGGTGAGCTTGGGGGCGGTGGCGTTCCCGCCGCTGTCCTTGGTGACGAGGACGTCGATGCGGTGACGCCGGAGGAGGTCCCGCTCGCCGTCGAGGTCGAACGGTCCCCGGTCCAGGAGCACCTCCATCCGGGCCGGGCAGGGCGGCTCCGGCGCGTCGACGGACCGCACGAGGAACCACAGCGCGTCCAGGCCCGCCCCCGCGAAGGCGGCGAGCCCCATCCGCCCGGTGGTGAGGAAGACCCGCTCGCCGAGTGCGGGCAGCAGCCCGGCGGCCTCGGTGAGAGAGCCGGTGGAGTGCCAGCGGTCACCGTCCTGGGCGACCCAGCCGGGCCGGCGGAGGGCGAGGAGGGGAACATGGGCCAGGGTGGCGGCCTCGGCCGCGTTCCGGCTCATGGCGGCGGCGAAGGGGTGGGTGGCGTCGATGAGGGCGTCCACGTCGTGCTCACGCATCCAGGCGGCGAGCCCCTCGGGCCCTCCGAACCCGCCGACGCGCACCTCGCCGGGTGGCAGCCGGGGGGCGGCGACGCGTCCGGCGAGCGAGGTGGTGACCCGGACGCTCCGGTCACCTGCCAGACTCTCGGCGAGCCGGCGCGCCTCGGTCGTACCGCCCAGAACGAGAACATGCACGGCAGCAGGCACAGGCATCGGAACGGACTCTTCTCATGAACGCTGAGGCGCAGGGCGGTCGCAGTGCACAACTCAAGCACACCGGTCTGCGCCCCGGCTGGACGACCGGCGCCTGTGCGACGGCGGCGACGACGGCCGCGTACACGGCGCTGCTGACCGGCGACTTCCCGGACCCGGTGTCCATCACGCTGCCGAAGGGCCAGACACCGGCGTTCGCGCTGGCGGTGGAGGAGCTGACGGCACAGGGGGCGAGCGCCGGGGTGGTGAAGGACGCGGGCGACGACCCGGACGTGACGCACGGGGCCCTCGTGCGGTCGACCGTACGGAAGCTGCCGCCCGGCTCCGGTGTGGTGTTCCGGGCGGGCCCGGGCGTGGGTACGGTGACGCTCCCCGGTCTGCCGCTGGACGTCGGGGAGCCCGCAATAAATCCGGTGCCGCGCCGGCTGATGCGGGAGCACGTGGAGCGGGTGGCGGCGGAGCACGGTGCGGCGGGCGACGTGGAGATCACGGTGTCGGTCGACCACGGCGAGGAGATCGCCCGCTCGACGTGGAACGGCCGCCTCGGGATTCTCGGCGGCCTGTCGATCCTCGGCACGACCGGGGTGGTCGTCCCCTACTCCTGCTCGGCCTGGATCGACTCGATCCGCCGGGGCGTGGACGTGGCGCGGGCGGCGGGCCTGACGCATGTGGCGGGCTGCACGGGTTCGACGTCGGAACGCACGGTGCGCGCGGAGTACGACCTGCCGGACATCGCCCTGCTGGACATGGGGGACTTCGCGGGCGCGGTGCTGAAGTACGTACGCCGGCACCCGGTCGACCGCCTCACGATCTGCGGCGGCTTCGCCAAGCTGTCCAAGCTCGCGGCGGGCCACCTGGACCTGCACTCGGCCCGCTCCCAGGTGGACAAGGCCTTCCTGGCCGACCTGGCCCGCCTGGGCGGCGCGGACGAGGAGCTGGCTTCCCGGATCGCCACCGCCAACACGGGCCTGGAGGCGCTGCGCCTGTGCGAGGCGACGGGCGTCCCCCTGGGCGACCTGGTGGCGGCCCGCGCCCGGGACGAGGCCCTGTCCGTGCTCCGGGGCGCGCCGGTCGCGGTGGACGTGCTGTGCATCGACCGGGCGGGGGTGGTGGTGGGGCGGGGGTAGTCCCACGGGAAGCCCGCTTCACGGTGCCCTCGGGCGGCTACCGCATACCGCGGGCACCCCATGAAAGACCGCCGGTCATCCGTGCTGAATGCCAACCCCCGGACCAACGGCCGGTTCACTGTCGGCACGCGGGCCTCATCGGTGTCAGGTCGAAACGGAGGCGGAGCAACGCGTTCACCGCGTTCACCTCTGCCTTTTCGGTCAGCTGCAAAAGCGTGGCCGGCCCGGTCGGCAGAGCGGAATAGTGACTCACGCCGAACACGGGCGCTCGGGGGCCCTGAAGGTGCTTTCGAATCCGTCCGTGGACGTTCCTGAGAACCCTGAAGGGGGACAACGCATGAGGAAGTTCCAGGGTGTGAGAACCAAGGCGGCCATCGCGTCGGGGGCTGTACTGCTGGCAGGCCTGGGGGTGGCCGCGACGGCCTCGCCGGCGCAGGCAGCCAAGTCGGACTGTTCTTCCGGGGCGCTGTGCGCCTGGCTCAGCACCTCCTACGTGGGGACTCCGGGCCAGGTGTGGGGAAACAACACGGACCTGCGGCAGTACAACAAGTTCAACAACGCCGCCTCGGTCTACAACAACGGCAACTCCTGCGACGTCCGGCTCTACACGCTGAAGGACTACGAAGGCCGGACCTACCTCCTCAAGCGCGGTTCCAGTATCGCCGCGCTGAAGACCTACTTCGATGACGGCAGGTTCAAGTACGGCATCGCCGCGAACAAGTGGGTGTGCTGATCTGATGCGGCGGCTGTTCCTGCTCGCCGCCGCGGCAGGCTTCCTCGTGGCCGGATGCACCGCGTCCGGCCACGAGGGCCCTGCCGGCGGAGAGCTTCCCCGGCCGTTGTCGGGGGCCGTCCACTTCTCCGCCGACCAGGCCGATGCCCTGCGCGGGCTGGAGGAGGAGAAGATCCGGTCCTGCATGCGTGAACGAGGTCACGTCTACCGCACGGCCCCCGTTTCCGACCCGCGCAGACTCGCCGCGGAGAACCCCTACGGACTGCTGGACCCCGACTGGGCCGAGGACGACGGCTACGGCATCACCGCCCAGCAGGTGGCCGGCCGGCCCCAGGACCCGAACGCCTCGTACGTCTCCTCCCTGCCGAAGGCCGAGCGTGCGGCCTGGGAAGAGGCGCTGCTGGGAGTGGAGGAGAACCACCGCACGCTCACCCTCCCGGACGGCACGGAGATCGGATACGACCCCCGGTCCTGTGTCGAGGTCGCGAGCAGCGCGGTCTACGGGAAGCGCTGGACGGAGCTGCGCTACCTCATGGAGAACCTCGCCAACGACATCGCCACCGCCGTACGGGACACCCCCGGCTTCCGGGACGCGGAGCTGGCGTGGGCGGACTGCATGGCGGAGCAGGGACACGAGTTCCGGAAGCTGTCGGAACCGCGGTCCGAGACAGGACGGCGACTGGAGAAGACCGGCCAGGACGCGGTCGCGCAGCGGTCCGTCGGCCGCGACGAGCTGGCGCTCGCCCGCGACGACCTGGCGTGCCAGCGTGACACGGACCTGGCTCGGGCGGTGGCCGAGGCCCAGGTGAAGGTGGAGGCCAAGAGCCGCGGGCCGTGGCGGCGCGAGATCGAGGAGTACCGCGCCATGAAGGCTTCCGCACTGGTCAAAGTGGACCGTGCCGCCGAGTGAGCGGGCGGGTTGCTTCACAGGCCGCCCGCCTGGCGTGGGGTGGCGGCCGGGGCGGGGGCTGTGCGGGCACCGCGAGCGCCACCTGGCGGCCGCCACCGCCTCGTTCGCCGCCTGCACCGCCCGCTCCCGCGCCTCCCGGACCCCGCTACTCGCTCTCTCTCCCCCCCCGACGTCACTTCCGCCAGAACAGGTGGTGCGTCATGCCGCTCGGGCTCGGGACGACGTCCAGGTGGTACCGGTCGCGCAGGTCGTCCGGTGAGTCCCACAGGCTCAGGCCCGTGCCCAGCTTCACCGGGGCGACCGCCACGTGGAGGGTGTCGATCAGGCCGGCGTCGAGGAACTCGCGGATCGTGGTGACGCCGCCACCGAGCCGGACGTCCTTGCCGCCAGCCGCCTCCCGCGCCCGGTCCAGCACCGTCGCCGGGTCGGCGTCGACGAAGTGGAACGTGGTGTCGGAGAGCGTGAACGAGGGGCGCGTGTGGTGGGTCATCACGAACACCGGGGTGCGGAAAGGGGGTTCGTCGCCCCACCAGCCCTGCCACTCGTGGTTCTCCCACGGGCCCCGCTGCGGGCCGAACTTGTTGCGGCCCATGATCTCCGCACCGATGTTCTGCGTGAAGTCCCGTGTGAAGTAGTCGTCCAGGCCGCGAGTCCCGCCGGGGTCCGTGCGGTTCGGCCAGTGCGCCGTGGCTCCCGCCCAGGAGAAGAGCCGGCCCGGGTCGACGTGGCCGAACGGCCGCTCCAGTGTCTGGTCCTCGCCGGCGGCGATGCCGTCGCTCGACACCGTGAAGTTCTGAACTCGCAGAAGTTGAGTCATGCCGTCCGTCCTCCTGTGTTCCGTGGTCCGAGGGTTCTCTGTTGTCGGACCGGGATCGGCGCCTCAACTCATCGGTCCGGTCGCGCCCGCAGCCCTCTCCCCCACTATCTCCGTCCGCCCCCCCCGTACTCTGCTGAGCCGCACCGCCTCAGCGATCAACAGGGGAGCCCCCGCCCATGAGCGATCAGACCGACCGGCCTGGCCGGAAGCCGTTCCTGTACGTCGTCGTCTGCGCGGCCGGCGTCGCCCGTGACGTCGACCGGCTGTTCGTCGCGGCGCAGGACGCCGGGTGGGACGTCGGCGTCGTCGCCACCCCGCAGGGGCTCGGCTTCCTCGACGCGGCGGCCGTCGAGGCGCGGACCGGGTATCCGATCCGCTCCGGCTGGCGCGCCCCGGGCGACCCCCGCCCGTTCCCGGACCCGGACGCCATCGCCGTCGCGCCCGCCACGTTCAACACCATCAACAAGTGGGCGGCCGGGATCGCGGACACCCTGGCCCTCGGCATCCTCTGCGAGGCGTACGGTCTCGGCGTGCCCACCGCCGTACTCCCGGCCGTGAACTCCCTCCTCGCCCAGCACCCCGCGTACGCCGAGAGTCTGGCCAGGCTGCGGAGCACGGGGGTCCGGGTCAGCACCCGCGCCCCGCACACCCCCAAGTCCGGTGAGACCGCCGACTTCCCCTGGGAAGAGGCCCTGGAGCTGCTCGCCCAAGGGCCGGATTCGGCCGCCCGATAAGGTAATGGCCGGATAAAGAGATCACCAAGTGCGTCCCCGCTGCCGCACGTCCCGGGAGGAAGCCATGGGAACCCGCCGTACATCACTGCCCGGAGTCGGTGCTCAGTACGACTTCACGACCGAGACCGGACAGCACATTTCGGTCGTCGTCCACCGCGACGGACGCCGGTTCATCGGGTTCTACGAACAGGACGACCCTGATGCGTGCCAACTCTCCGTCCCCCTGACGACGACCGAGGCCACCGCCCTCGCGCACCTCATCGATCCGGCGCCCATCGACGCCGTACGGACCGAGGGCATCGACCTCGTCACCGAACACATCCCGCTCGGGACCCGCTCCCCGTACGGCGGGCGGCTGCTGGGGGAGACGCGGGCGCGGACCCGGACCGGGGCGTCCATCGTGGCGGTGCTGCGCACCCACAGCGCGCACCCGTCTCCGGAACCGGATTTTCGACTGGCCATCGGGGACACGCTCGTCGCCGTCGGCACGCGTGAGGGCGTCGACGCGCTCTCCGAGATCATTGCGGAGGGCTGACCGTGCACGACACGACTGCATTGCTGGTGGAACTGGGGGCCGTCATCCTCGGTCTCGGCCTCGTGGGGCGGCTCGCCGGGCGGATAGGGCTGTCGCCGATCCCCCTGTACCTGCTCGCCGGGCTGGCGTTCGGGCACGGAGGGCTGATTCCGCTCAAGGCCAGCGAAGAGTTCACCATGGTGGGCGCCGAGATCGGCGTCATCCTCCTGCTCCTGCTGCTGGGCCTCGAGTACAGCGCGTCCGAGCTGGTCACCAGTCTCAAAACGCAATACCCCTCCGGTGCCGTGGACTTCGTCCTCAACGCGACACCCGGCGCCGTCGCCGCCCTGATCCTCGGCTGGGGGCCCGTGGGCGCCGTCGCGCTCGCCGGTGTCACCTGGATCTCCTCGTCCGGGGTGATCGCCAAGGTCATGACCGACCTCGGCCGGCTCGGTAACCGCGAGACCCCCGTCATCCTCGGCGTCCTCGTCATGGAGGACCTGGCGATGGCGGTGTACCTGCCGCTGCTCACCGCCATGCTCGCCGGGGTCAGCCTGGCCGGCGGCAGCCTCGCGCTCGTCATCGCGCTCGGGGCCGTCGGGCTCGTCCTCTACCTGGCGCTCCGGCACGGCCGCCTGATCAGCCGCGCGGTCTCCTCCGACAACCCGGAGATGCTGCTCCTGGTCGTCCTCGGCCTCACCGTCCTGGTCGCCGGTGTCGCCCAGCAGCTCCAGGTGTCGGCCGCCGTCGGCGCGTTCCTCGTCGGCATCGCGCTCTCCGGTGAGGTCGCCGAGGGCGCCCGCAAGCTGCTCACGCCGCTGCGGGACCTGTTCGCCGCCGTGTTCTTCGTCTTCTTCGGGCTCTCCACCAACCCGGCCGACATCCCGCCGGTGCTGCTGCCCGCGGCCCTCCTGGCGATCATCACCACCTTCACCAAGATCGGCACCGGCTACTACGCGGCCCGCCGCGCCGGAGTCGGCTCGCGCGGTCGCTGGCGTGCGGGCGGCACCCTCGTGGCGCGCGGTGAGTTCTCCATCGTCATCGCCGGTCTGGCCGTCGCCACCGAGCCGCGCATCGGCCCCATCGCCACCGCGTACGTCCTGATCCTCGTCATCGTCGGCCCGCTCACCGCCCGGTGGACGCAGCCCATCGCGGCGAAGATCGAGGCCCGTCGCGGCGGCGGCGGCGGCGACAAGGCCGTGGGCGTCAGCGCCGCGGAGGCCGAACCCGTCCCGAAGTCCGCTCCCGAGCGCCGGCTGGGCTCGCACGACGACCTCACCCCGGAACCGGCGGGCGAGAAGCACGAGTAGGCGCCGCCCTGCCGCTGACGCCCGCGGACCACGGCCGAGCCCCCGGACACGTACCTCGTGTCCGGGGGCTTCCTCGTCGCAGTCGGTTGATCGTCCTGCGTGCGTACGTCTCAGTGGGCGATGCCGTCGATCAGTTCCCGTGCTCCCTGGCGGAGCAGCGCGACCGCCACGGACGTGCCCAGGGTGGCCGGGTCCAGCGGGCCCGCCCATTCGTGCGCGTTCAGAACGGTCTTGCCGTCGGGCGTGAACACCTTCGCCCGCAGGGAGAGGTCACCGTTCCGTTCGACCTGCGCGTACCCGGCGATCGGGCTGTTGCAGTGGCCCTGCAGCACATGCAGGAACATCCGCTCGGCGATCGTCTCGCGGTACGCCGCCGGGTCGCCGAGGCCGCTCACGATGTCGATGACCGCGTCGTCGCCCTCGCGGCACTGGAGGGCGAGGACCCCCGCACCGATCGGCGGGCACATCACCTCGGGCGACAGGATCTCGCTGATCACGTCCGTACGGTCGATGCGCTCCAGACCGGAGACCGCCAGGAGCAGCGCGTCCGCGTCGCCGCCCGCCAGCTTCTCCAGCCGGCGGTTGGCGTTGCCGCGCATCGGTACGCAGTCGAGGTGCGGGTGCGACGCGGCGAGCTGCGCGGAGCGGCGTACGGACGAGGTTCCGACCCGGGTCCCGGCGGGGAGTTCGTCGAGGGTCAGACCGCCGGGGTGGATCAGGGCGTCGCGGATGTCGTCGCGCCGGAGGAAGGCGGCGAAGACCGTGCCCGCGGGCAGGGGCCGGTCCGCCGGGATGTCCTTGACGCAGTGCACCGCCAGATCGGCCTCTCCGGCGAGGAGCGCCTGGTCGACCTCCTTGGTGAAGGCTCCCTTGCCCTCGACCGCGCTGAGATCGCCCATCCACTTGTCGCCGGTCGTCCGGACCGGGACGACCTCGGTGCGGATGCCGGGGTGGGCGGCCGCCAACTCCGCTCGCACGCGCCCCACTTGAGCGAGCGCCATCGGGGAGTCACGGGACACGATGCGGATCGGATCGGCGGGCATGACGCCCACGATAGAGGGTCGGCCACCCGTCCCCACGACCGGACTCGGCTGTCATCTCCCTTTTCCCTCACGGACGTTGAGCGTCGATCAGATGTGCGAGAACACCCGGGCCGGCGTTCACCTGTATTCTCTACACGTCTGTAGAGTTGCTGTCTCAGTCCCGGCTTCGTACCGCAACGTAGGGAGATGTCATGGCTCTGTGGGATCGCATCAAGGAATCCGCGTCGTCGATGCAGACGCAGTTGGAGGCGAAGAAGAACGAGCTGAAGTCGGGGTCGTTCCGGGACGCGAGCATGGCCATGTGTGCCCTGGTCGCCGCCGCCGACGGTTCCGTCGACCCGTCCGAGCGCCAGCGCGTCGCGGCGCTCATCGCGTCCAACGACGTCCTGCGGAACTTCCCCGCCGACGACCTCCAGCGGCGCTTCAACGCCTACGTCGACCAGCTCACCGCCGACTTCGCCCTCGGCAAGGTCGGCGTGGTCCAGGAGATCGCCAAGGCGAAGAAGAAGCCGGCCGAGGCCCGGGCCGTGATCCAGATCGGTATCGTCATCGGCGGCGCCGACGGTGACTTCGACGCGACCGAGCAGGCCGTGGTGCGGGAGGCATGCTTCGCACTCGACCTGCCGCCGCACGAGTTCGACCTGTAGGGATTTCGACCTGCAGGGATGCGAGGCGTACGCGCGTCAGCGGCCGGCCAGGGCGTCACAGCTCCTTGGCCGGCCAGTCCAGCAGCCGGGCGCCGATGACCGCCGTCTGCAGGGTGTAGCGGTGCATCGGGTCCGAGGGGTCCGACCCGGTCAACTGGTGGATGCGCTCCAGGCGGTACGTCAGCGCCCGTACGCTCAGCGCCAGCCTGCGGGCGGTCTCGGCGGCGACGCAGCCCGCGTCGAAGTAGACCGCCAGCGTGTTCAGCAGCGGTTCCGCGCCGCCTCTCGCCTTCTGGAGCGGGCCCAGCTCGCTGCGCACCAGATCCGCCATCGCCTGCCGGTCCCGGGTCAGCACCGGGTAGACCATGAGGTCCGAGGCGTACAGCACGGGGTCCTCCATCCCCATCCGGTCCGCCAGGTCGAGGGCTTCGAGCGCCTCGTCGTACGAGTGGACCACCCCGCCGGGGCCCTTGTGCGGGCGGCCGACCGCCACCTGCCCGCCGTCCGTCGCCGCGTGCGCCTGCTTGGCGAAGTACCGCAGGACGTCGGGCTGGCTGCCCGGGGCGATGCAGACGATGCGGCCGTCCTTCGTCGTCAGCAGGATCTTGCGGCCGCTGAACCGCGCCAGCAGCGCCGCCTCCACGCTGCGCGGCGCCGCGTCCGTCTCCGTGTACGCCTCCGGGCCCGACGCCACCGCGACCGCGTGCGCCCGGGAGAGCCGCAGGCCGAATCGGGTCGCCCGCTCCGCGAGCCGGACCAGGTCGCTGCGCCCGTAGAGCAGGTCGTCGATGAACTCCCGGCGTGCCGCCTCCTCCCGCCGTACGGTGAGGCGTTGGGCCCGCTCGAAGCCCTCGGCGAACGCGTCGATCGCCTGCTCCACGGCAGCCAGGACGGCATCGGTGACGGCGGGGGAGTTTCCGGCAGCGGCCGGGGGCCAGGCTTCACGGGTCTGCGTCAGATGCATCGTCACCAGGGCCCGCAGCTGATGGCCCGCGTCCGCCGCCGCACGGCCCAGCGCCCGGCGCTCCTCCAGTTCGTCACGGGTCAGACGTCGGCCGGTGAGGGCGACTTCGCCCAGAATGTGAGCATAGTCGCCCAGCATTTCCTCGGGAATCCTCGGCTCGGCCACGCGCTCCCCTTCAGCCTTGCAACAGTCCTGTCATTTCCCCAACGCATAAGGGGCGGTGCCGGTGCCCGGCATCAGCAAAGCGTAAAGATTGCCGGGATCCGGCAATGCATCGGGCCCGTCCCGGATGACAGGATCAGGTCAGCAACAACACGGGGGAAGCACACGGGGGAAGCACGGGGGAGCAGGGGGAACGACCCGGCCGCTGCGGCAGGTTACGACCACGCCGCGGCTGCCGGACCCCCTCGCGCCTGCCGGCCATCGGCCGACCGGGCGCTCCTCAGCCGGCCGCTCGCCTTCCCCGTACCGGATCACGGCAGCGCACGCCTCAGGGCCCGTGCGCCGAACCGCAGGGGGTGGGATCGATGGACGAGTTCCTGAGCGCGGCGATCGGATTCCCCGCCGTCATCTTCGGCGCCGCTCTGGTGGTCATCGTCTGCTTCTGGCTGCTCGTGCTCGTCGGGGCCGCCGGCCACGACTCCTTCGACGCCGACCTCGACACCGGTCCCGTCGGCCTCGGCGGTGTCCCGGTCGCCGTCTCGGTCTCCCTGCTGATCGTCTTCGCCTGGTTCGGGAGCCTGACCGGTACGGTCCTACTCCGCCAGAGCCACATCGGCGGCGCCACCCGCGCCGTGCTCTCGGTCGCCGTGCTCGCCGGGTCGCTCCTGCTCGCCTGGGCGGCCGTCCGCCTCCTCGTACACCGCTTCCGCCGGTCCTTCCCGGCGGAACCTCCACCATCCCGGCTGGACTTCGTCGGGAGCGTCTGCACGATCCGCACCGGCACCGTCACCGCGACGTTCGGCCAGGCCGAGGTCGTCTCGCGCGACGGGTCGACGGCCATCGTGCAGGTCCGCCGGGCCGAGCCCCTCCCGCCCCCCTCGCGGCCCTCGGGACCGGGCGCCGAGGACGCGCCGCTCGTCATGGGCGGCACCGGGCTCCTCTACGCGTACGACGAGGACGGCGAGTTCTTCTGGGTCGCGTCCTACGACGCCGCGCTCGATCCGGGCCCGAACGCCTGACGTCCGTCCGGCACGTCCCCGCCCCGTCCCCGTGACCGCCGGCGGCCTCGCCGCTCCGCTGTTCCCCTTCCGCGTACCAACCAGCCGCCAAGGACTCTTCTATGGATGCCATCTCCCTGGGCATCGGCGTGCTCGTCGCCGTTGTCCTGATCGTCGTCATCGCCATCGCCTTCGTCATCACCCGGCTGTTCCGCAAGGTCGAGCAGGGCAAGGCGCTGATCATCTCCAAGACCAAGAAGGTCGATGTGACCTTCACCGGTGCCGTCGTCCTGCCCGTGCTCCACAAGGCCGAGACGATGGACATCTCGGTGAAGAAGATCGAGATCCACCGCGCCGGGCGCGAGGGTCTGATCTGCCAGGACAACATCCGCGCCGACATCCAGATCACCTTCTTCGTCCGGGTCAACAAGACCGTCGAGGACGTCATCAAGGTCGCTCAGTCCATCGGTACGCAGCGGGCGAGCGACAAGGCCGCCATCCAGGAGTTCTTCGCGGCGAAGTTCTCCGAGGCCCTCAAGACGGTCGGCAAGCAGCTCGACTTCGTCGACCTGTACACCAAGCGCGAGGAGTTCCGGGACCGGATCATCCAGGTCATCGGCACCGACCTGAACGGCTACCACCTCGACGACGCCGCGATCGACTTCCTCGAGCAGACTCCGATGGCGCAGCTCGACGGCTCCAACATCCTGGACGCCCAGGGCATCCGGAAGATCACCGAGCTGACGGCGATCGAGCACGTGCGCACCAACGAGTTCCAGCGCACCGAGCAGAAGGAGATCACCCGGCAGGACGTCGACGCCCGCGAGACGATCCTGGAGCTGGAGCGCCGGCAGGCCGAGGCGGAGATCAAGCAGCGCCGCGAGGTCGAGAGCCTGCGGGCCCGGGAGGAGGCGGCCACGGCCCGGGTGCAGGAGGAGGAGCGACTGGGCGCGCAGACCGCGTTCATCAAGACGGAGGAGCAGCTCGGCATCCAGCGCGAGAACCAGGCGCGGGAGATCGCCGTCGCGCAGAAGAACCGCGAGCGGGTCATCGCCGTCGAGAGCGAGCGCATCGAGAAGGACCGGATGCTGGAGGTCATCGGGCGCGAGCGCGAGACCGAGCTGAACCGGATCGCCGCCACGAAGGAGGTCGAGGCCGAGCGCCGTGAGGTCGCCGACGTCATCCGGGAGCGGATCGCGGTGGACCGCACGGTCGCCGAGCAGGAGGAGTCGATCCTCACCCTGCGCGCCGTGGAGGACGCCGAGCGGGCCCGCCGGTCGGTCATCATCGCGGCCGAGGCGGAGGCCCAGGAGAAGCTGGTCAAGGACATCAAGGCGGCCGAGGCGGCCGAGGCGGCGTCCGCGCACCTGGCGGCCGAGCAGCTCACGCTCGCCGAGGCGCGGCTCAAGACCGCGGACCTCGACGCACAGGCCAAGCTGCGGCTGGCGGAGGGCGTCCAGGCCGAGACGGCCGCGCCCGGGCTCGCCGCCGTGCAGGTCCGCGACGCGGAGGCGGACGTCACCGAGAAGGCCGGTCTCGCGGAGGCCGAGGCGACGGCGGCCCGGCTCAAGGCCGAGGCGGAGGGCGCGCGGCTCAAGGCGCTCGCGGAGGCCGAGGGTACGCAGGCCCGCGCCACGGCGGACGCGGCGGTCATCGGCGAGAAGCTGAAGGCGGAGGCGGCGGGGCTCACGGAGAAGGCGGCCGCGATGGCGGCGCTGGACGAGGCGTCCCGTACGCACGAGGAGTACCGCCTGCGGCTCGACGCGGAGAAGGAGATCCGGCTGGCGGGGCTCGACGTGCAGCGGCAGGTCGCCGAGGCGCAGGCGAAGGTCCTGGCGACGGGTCTGGAGAACGCCGACATCGACATCGTCGGCGGGGAGTCCGTCTTCTTCGACCGGCTCGTGTCGTCGGTCTCGCTCGGCAAGGCGGTGGACGGGTTCGTGGACAACTCGCAGACGGCGCAGGCGTTGGCAGGGTCGTGGCTGGACGGTTCGTCGTCCTTCACGGACGACCTGAGCCGGGTGCTGGGGTCGGTCTCCACGGGTGACGTGCAGAACCTGACGGTGTCGGCGCTGCTGATGCGGCTGATGGGGTCGTCGGGTGCGGCGTCGGGCCAGGTGGAGCAGTTGCTGGCGGCGGCGAAGGAGCTGGGGCTGGCGGATCTGCCGCTGGGGGCGGTGTCGGGCGGTACGAAGGTTGCTCCCGCGGTGTCGCTGAACGGGGCCGGCGCGAAGGGGTAGTCCCGCCCGCACCACCACAGCCCGTCCGGCGCTGAGGACGGAACCCTTGGCCCGGGGGGCCGGAAGGTCTGGGTGTGCGTCCCACGGGGGTGGGCGCACCAGGGCCTGGCCTGCCCGGCAGGGCGGGCCCTCCGGGCCGGGGGTTCCGTCCTCGAACGCCGGGCGGGCTGGATCTCCGGGTCCGCGCCGCACGCCGGGAGCGGGCCCAGCAGCCCGACGGTTCCGTCCTCGAACGCCGGACGGGCTGGAGTTCGGGCCCACGGCACATGACGAAGCACAGAGGGAGCCGTACGCATGGACAGCGACATCACCGACACCGCCACCTCGCCCCAGGGCGGCCAGGGCGATGTGGACGCCGGTGCCTACGAGGTGCTGCGGCGGCGGCTCTCCGCGCAGGCCGGGGAGCTCGTGCGGCGGGCCGAGGCGCTCAACGCCCGGCGGACCGAGGAGTTCGGGTCGACCGGTCTGCGGCTCCTGGCCACCGAGCAGGTGCGCACCGAGCACGCCTCCGTACCGCGTGACCTCGTCGCCGTCGGCGGGAGACTCCTCTTCGGGTTCGAGCGGGGACCGGGGGCCCGGGGCGAGGCCGGGGTCGACGACGTCCTCCTCGTACGGGATGCCGATGAGGACGACGACACCACCCCGCCACCCCACAACACCCTCCTCGACGACGACGGGTTCCGGCGCGAGTTCTCCTCCCTGCACCGCTACTTCCGCGACGCCCGCCTCCTCCGCCTGCGCCGGGCCGGCGGCAAGCTCCTCGCCGTCTTCCGTACGGGCGAGAACGCCGAGGACATCCGGGTGCTGCGCTGGGCGCTGGGCGCGGACGGGTCACCCGGGGCGTTCCTGGACGCGCAGGGCGAGCGTGACCATGTGTTCCCCGCATCCCACGACTTCGACTGGATCGTCGCCGGGCGCGAGGCCCACCGCCCCGGCCGCCACCCGCACATCGCCATCGGCAAGGGCGGCAGCCTCTTCGTCGACACGCTCGGCGGCACCCTCACCGTCAAGGTCACCGACGACACCGAGTCGCCGGACGGGATCTACGAGGAGCCCGTCGACGAGCCGCTGCAGTCGCTGGCCGACGCCGACGTGGAGTACGCGGAGGTCGGGCCGCTCACGCTGCTGCGCGTGCGGCCGTACAAGGAGACGGACTGGCGGTATCTCGTCTTCAACTCGCTGCTCTCCAGCGTCCAGCGGCTCGACTCCATCGGGCCCGCCTGCCACCGCCTCCCCGAGGACCAGGGGATCATCTTCCCCGGCGGCTACTACCTCACCACCGGCACCGCGAAGACCTTCGACACCGCCGAGGAGCTGACCGAGCCGGTCTTCGAGGGCGCGGTCCGCTCCCCCAACGGCGAGGACGTGCTCTACGTCTTCCGCTCCCGCGACGGCCTCCGCAGCCTCCTCCTCCCCTACAACCTGATCCGCCAGGAGGTCGCCACCCCGCTCACCGGGCGCGGCCACGCGCTGCTGGACGACGGGACGCTGATCCTGCTCCGGGACAACCCGGACGGGCCGGCCCGCGTGCACCCGTTGCAGCGCTGGCAGACCCCGTACGTCTCCGACACCTACGCCGCCGCCCGGCCCGCCGGGACCGGCCCGCTCGCCCGGACCGGCAACGCCGATCTCGTACGCGGGATTTCGGACTGCCTCGCGCTCGCGCACGGGGTGCGGGACATGACGCCGACGACCGCGGTGTACGGGCAGCTCGCCGCCGACTGCGCCCGCGCGCAGGACCGCTACCACTGGCTGTCCGACCCGGAACTGGGCGCACTCGGTGAGCCGTTGGCCGAGCTGCGGGCCACCGCGCAGCAGGTGCTGGCCGAGTTCACCGCCGTACAGGATCTGACCCGGCGGGCCGCCGACGCGCTGGAGGAGACCGCCGGGCGCATCACCGCGCTGGTGCGGCGGGTCCGCGGCGAGGCGCCCGGGTCGGCGTCCGCGTGGGTCGAGCGGCTGACCGAACTACGGCAGGCGCACGGGCACCTGGCGACGGTCGGCGAGATGCGGTACGCCGACGTCGAGCGGATCGCGGAGCTGTCGGCCCGGACCGAGGACGACATCGCGTCGGCCGCCCAGCGGGCCGTCTCCTTCCTCGCCCGCGAGGACGCGTTCGACGGGTATCACGCGGACATCGCGGGGCTCGTGGCCGCCGCGGGGGCGCTGGAGACCGTACGGGACGCCTCCGCCGTGACGGACCGGCTGGCGGCGATGACGGAGGGGCTCGCCACCGTCACGGACGTCGTCGCCGGTCTCGACATCGGCGACGCCACCGTGCGCACGTCGATCCTGGAGCGGATCGCGGAGGTGCTGGGCGGGGCGAACCGGGCCCGCGCCACGCTGGACGCGCGCCGCCGCGAACTGCTGTCGAAGGAGGGGCGGGCCGAGTTCGCTGCCGAGTTCGCGCTGCTCGGGCAGGCGGTGACGGGCGCGCTGGCGGCCGCCGGCTCGCCGGAGGCATGCGATGACCAACTGGCACGGCTGTTGCTCCAGTTGGAGAACCTGGAGTCGCGGTTCGCGGAGTTCGACGACTTCCTCGCCGAGCTGGCCGAGCGCCGCACCGAGGTGTACGAGGCGTTCTCGGCGCGCAAGCAGACCCTCCAGGACGAGCGGGCGCGGCGCGCGGAGCGGCTGGCCGGGTCGGCGGACCGGGTGCTGGAGACCATCGCCCGGCGGGTGGCCGCGCTGGACGACCTCGACGCCGTCCACACGTACTTCGCCTCCGACCCGATGGTCGCCAAGATCCGGCGGACCGCAGACGAGCTGCGCGAACTCGGCGACCCCGTACGGGCGGAGGAGCTGGACGGGCGGCTGAAGGCGGCCCGGCAGGAGGCGGGCCGCGCCCTGCGCGACCGCACCGAGCTGTACGCGGACGGCGGGTCCGTGATCAAGCTGGGCCGCCACCGGTTCGCGGTGAACACCCAGCCGTTCGACCTGACGCTCGTGCCCTCCGGGGAAAGCCTCGTCTTCGCGCTGACCGGGACGGACTACCGGGCCCCGGTCACCGACCCGGCGTTCGCGGCGGCCCGGCCGTACTGGGAGCAGCTGCTCCCCTCGGAGAACGCCGCCGTCTACCGCGCCGAGCACCTCGCCGCCCGCCTGCTCGACGAGCACGGGGCGAGCCGTCTGACCGCGCTGCCCGATGACGAACTGGCCCGGCTGGTACGGGAGTCGGCAGCCGAGGCGTACGACGAGGGGTACACGCGGGGCGTCCACGACGAGGACGCCAGCGCGATCCTGGCCGCCCTGCTGCGCCTGCACCCGGACGCCGGGCTGCTGCGGCACGAGCCGGCCGTCCGCGCGGCGGCCCAGCTCTTCTGGGCGTACGGCTCCGACGAGGCGCGGCGCACCTCCTGGACCCGGCGCGCGGTCTCCCTGGCCCGGGCCCGCGACACCTTCGGGCTCGCCCCGGCCATCGCGGTGCTCCAGGAGGAGTGGGCGTCGGCGATCGGCTCCCCGTCCCCCTCCGTGCCGGCTCACGCCGTCGCCGCGTACCTCTTCGAGGAGCTGACCACCGGACCCGCCGGGTTCGTCGTGGGCTCCTCCATCCGGACCTTCCTGGACGCCTTCCGCCGGGCGGCGGGCCCCGACGCGTACGGGGACGACCTCGCGGTCCTCGGTGACGACCTGGCCGCCCGCAAGCAGCTTGTGGAGGGCTGGCTGACCCCGTACGCCGAGGCCACGGGGGCGGACCTCGGCAGCGGCGATCTGGCGGAGGCCGTCGCGGTGGAGCTCTGCCCGGAGCTGGAGCGGTACGCGTGCGACGCGCCGCTCACCGAGCGTCTTGAGGGCCTCCTCGGCGACCACCCGCGCATCGCGGGCGGCGGGGCCCTCACCGTACGGATCGACGAACTCCTCGCCCGTACCGCCGAGTTCCGCAACGACACCGTGCCCGGGTTCCGCGCCTACCAGCGGCTGCGCACCTCCCTGGTGACCGCCGAGCGCGGCCGGCTGCGGCTGGACGACCACCGGCCCCGCGTGATGTCGGCGTTCGTCCGCAACCGGCTGCTCGACGAGGTGTACCTGCCGCTGATCGGCGACAGCCTGGCCAAGCAGCTCGGCACCGCCGACGTCGACCGGCGCACCGACTCGCAGGGCCTGCTCCTGCTCGTCTCGCCGCCCGGCTACGGCAAGACGACGCTGATGGAGTACGTCGCGGACCGGCTCGGCATGGTCCTCGTCAAGATCAGCGGGCCGAACCTCGGCCACGACGTGACATCGCTCGACCCGGACCGGGCCCCGAGCGCCACCGCGCGGCAGGAGATCGAGAAGATCAACTTCGCTCTGGAGGCGGGCAACAACACGCTCCTCTACCTCGACGACATCCAGCACACCTCGCCCGAACTACTCCAGAAGTTCATCCCGTTGTGCGATGCCACGCGCCGCATCGAGGGCGTGCGGGACGGCGAGCCGCGCAGCTACGACCTGCGGGGCAAGCGGTTCGCGGTGTGCATGGCGGGCAACCCGTACACCGAGTCCGGCGAGCAGTTCCGGATCCCCGACATGCTCGCCAACCGGGCCGACGTGTGGAACCTGGGCGAGGTGCTCAGCGGTCGCGAGGACGTCTTCGCGCTGAGCTTCGTGGAGAACGCGCTGACCGCCAACCCGGTCCTCGCCCCGCTGGCCGGGCGCTCACGCGACGATCTGGCGCTGCTGGTGCGGCTGGCGGGCGGCGGCGACCCGGCCGCGCGCGCCGAGCACCTGGAACACTCGTACAGTGCTGCCGAGTTGGACCGGATCCTGGCCGTGCTGCGCCATCTGCTCACGGCCCGGGACACCGTGCTCGCGGTGAACGCCGCGTACATCGCGTCGGCCGCGCAGACGGACGCGACCCGCACCGAGCCGCCGTTCCGGCTCCAGGGCTCCTACCGCAACATGAACAAGATCGCCGAGCGGATCGTGCCCGTCATGAACGACGAGGAACTGTCCGCCGTGATCGACGACCACTACGCGGGCGAGGCCCAGACGCTCACCACCGGGGCCGAGGCGAATCTGCTGAAGCTGGCCGCCCTGCGCGGGACGCTCACCGTCGAACAGGCGGAGCGGTGGGCCGCGATCCGCGGTTCCTACGTCCGTACGCAGGCGCTCGGCGGGCCGGAGGGCGACCCGATGACCCGGGCCGTGGCCGCGCTCGGGCTGCTCGCGGACCGGATCGCCGCGGTCGAGACGGCGATCCGGCGGGCGGCGGATCCCCGGCACCTGTTCGCGGGCGCCCAGGGAGGCGCCAACGGCGGAACGGTCAACGACCGGCCCACCCCCGGCCGTCATGCGAAGATCACAAACGCTCCACATTGATCGGGCCTGATCGGGAAGACCGAGCCGGAAGGATCACGGCATGCTGGGTTTCGTGCCTCCACTTCCTCAGCAGCCGGGACGGCCGCCGTCCTCCGGCCACATGATCGTCTGCGGTGACGACGCCCTGGCGCGGCGGCTCGCGGTGGAGCTGCGCTTCATCTACGGGGAACGGGTCACGCTGCTCCTGCCGCCCGGCCGGGACGCGAACAACCCCGAGACCCCGCTGACCCAACGGGGCCGGGCGGCCGCCCTGTTCGGCCGGATGTCGGCGGCGATGAACCGCGCGGGCAACGGCAACGGGACCACCGGCGGCAGCGGCGACACCAACGCCGGGGTCGAGGCCGTCCGCATCATGGAGGCGCCCGAGCCCTCCGACGACGTCCTGGAGGAGGCGGGCATCGACCGGGCCGCCGCCCTCGCCCTCGTCTACGACGACGACGAGCGCAACATCCGCGCCGCCCTGACCGCCCGCCGCCTCAATCCCCGTCTGCGGCTGGTGATCCGGCTCTACAACCGCAAGCTCGGCCAGCATCTGGAAGAGCTGCTCGACCAGGCGGCGGCCGTCGCCATGCCCGGTATCGACCCGGCGCTGCTGGACGCCTCCACCACCGTCCTGTCCGACGCCGACACCGCGGCCCCGGCGCTCGCCGCCACCGCCCTCACCGGCAGCAGCAAGATCATCCAGGCCGAGGGGCTGCTCCTGCGGGCCGCCGAGCGCCCGCCGCCGCGCCCCGGCGAGAGCGCCGACCCCGGTCTGTGCACCCTCGCCCTGCTCTCCTCCACCACCAACGACCCCGCGGGTGCCGAAGGTTCGGACAGCAGCGGCGACGAGGCCCCGCAGCTCCTGCCCGACGAACGCGCCGTCGCCGAGGCGACCGGCCGGGGCACGGTGGTCCTCGAAGCGATCAGCCGGGCCGATCCGGACCGTCCGGCGACCCGGATGGGCGGCAGGGGCGCACCGCTCGCCCAGATCTTCTCCCGGCGGCTGCGCTGGTCCGCCCTCGGCTTCGCGCTCGCCGCGGTGGCGCTGGTGATCGCCTCGCTGCTGACCACCAAGGACTCCGCGCTCCACTCCGCCTACCTCACCGTCCTCGACCTGCTGGGCATGAACGACCCGGCCGAGGGCGCGCCGCCGGCCCGGCAGATCATCCAGATCCTCTCCGGTATCGCCGGTCTGCTCCTGCTGCCGCTGCTGATCGCCGCCCTCCTGGAGGCGTTCGGCACTCTGCGCACAGCCTCCTCCCTGCGCCGTCCCCCCCGCGGCCTCTCGGGGCACGTGGTGCTGCTGGGGCTCGGCAAGATCGGTACGCGCGTCCTCGTACGCCTGAGGGAACTCGACATTCCCGTGGTCGTCGTCGAGGAGGACACGGAGGCACGCGGCATCCCGCTGGCCCGGTCCATGCACGTGCCGACCGTCATCGGCGACGTCACCCAGGAAGGCGTTCTCGAAGCGGCCAAGGTCCACCGAGCCCACGCTCTCCTCGCGCTCACCAGCGTCGACACGACGAACCTGGAAGCGACGCTGTACGCCCGTTCGGTGAAACCCGACCTGAGGGTCGCGCTGCGGCTGTACGACGACGAGTTCGCCACCGCCGTCTACCGCACCCTTCGCACCGCGCACCCCCAGGCCCTGACCCGCTCCCGCTCGGTCTCCCATCTCGCCGCTCCGGCGTTCGCAGGCGCCATGATGGGCCGCCAGATCCTCGGCGCGATCCCGGTCGAGCGCAAGGTGATGCTGTTCGCCGCCCTGGAGGTCGCGGGGCACCCGCAGCTGGAGGGCCACACGGTCGAGCAGGCCTTCCGGGCGGGCGCCTGGCGGGTGCTGGCCATCGACGCCACCCCGCCCGCCGACCGCAACCCGGACCTGGCCGCCCTGCCCCCGTTCGACCCGGAGGGTGACGCGACACCGCCGCCCTCCGGCCTGGTCTGGGACCTGCACCCCGGCTACGTCCTGCGCGCCCAGGACCGGGTGGTGATCGCCGCCACCCGCCGGGGCCTCGCGGAGCTGCTGCGACGACAGCGGTCGGCGGTGCCGGGGCGGTAGGGGGCGGGCTTCCCCGCTGCCCGGCCGACTACCGGAACGCGCCCATCGCCTCCCGTACCTCGTCCAGCGTGGCCTCCGCCAGGGCGTTCGCCCGCTCGTTGCCCGCCCGGAGCACCGACCGTACGTACGTCAGGTCCTTCGCGTACTCCGCCCGCCGGGCCCGGAAGGGGGCCAGGTGGCTGTTGACCGCGTCGGTCACCGTCCGCTTCAGCGCCGCCGCCCCGCCGTCGCCGATCTCCGCCGCGACCTCGTGCGGGTCCTGGTCCAGGCAGAGGGCGGCCAGCAGCACCAGGGAGGAGACGTGGGGGCGGGTGTCGGGGTCGTAGGTGATGCGCCGGTCGGCGTCCGTGGTCGCGCCCTTGAGAAGGCGGGCGGTCTCGTCTGCGGTGGCGGAGAGCGGCACGGAATTGGCCCGGCTCTTGCTCATCTTCGTACCGTCCGTGCCGAGCAGGAGGGGTGCGGCGGAGAGCAGGATGTCCGGTTCCGGGAAGACGGGGCCGTACCGCTCGTTGAAGCGGCGGGCGATCGTCCGGGTGACCTCCAGGTGGGGCGCCTGGTCGCGCCCGACCGGGACCAGGTTGCCCTTGCAGGACAGGATGTCGGCGGCCTGGTGGACCGGGTAGGTGAGCATCAGCCCGCTGACCGTGGACTGCCGGGAGTGCGCGATCTCGTCCTTGACGGTGGGGTTGCGGTTCAGCTCCGCGACGGAGACCAGGCTCAGGAAGGGCAGCATGAGCTGGTTGAGCGCGGGGACGGCGCTGTGGCAGAAGACGGTGGACCGGGCGGGGTCGATACCGAGGGCCAGGTAGTCCAGGAGCAGCCCGTCGGTGTACTCCCCGAGCCGCTCGGCGGTGTCCCGGTCGGTGATGACCTGGTAGTCGGGGATGAGGACGATGACGTCCACGCCGAGATCCTGGAGGCGGACCCGGTTGCGCAGGGAGCCGAAGTAGTGGCCGAGGTGAAGGGCGCCGGTGGGGCGGTCCCCGGTGAGGACCCGGAAGCCGCCGGGGTCCTGGGCGATGCGGCGCTCCAGGTCGGCGGTGCGGGGCTCGGTGGATCGGGGCTCGGCGGTGGTCGTGGTCATGGTCATGGTGGGTGCCTCTCCTCGCGTGACTGGTACGTGAGGGACGGCCCCGCCGGTGAGCGCCGCTGCGCTCCGTCATCCGTGTCCGCGCCGTACGAGGGCAGCGAAAAGGGCCGTCCTTGTCGAACGGCCCTGGTTCCGTGCAGATGCTGTGGCCGCTCCTATGAGGAGCGCCACCAGTTTCGGCAGGGGACGGAGGTCATGGGCCGAGTGTAGCGGCCCCACGCCCGGCTGACAGGTGCCCGGAGGCGGACGTGGAATAGGTCGGAGAGGGGTCCCGTTGTAGGGTGTAGTTCAACGTTCAACCAAATCGGTCAAGGGTCGCGACCCCGGCCGGGACTCAGGAAGGCGGACGCCATGCAGTTCGGGATCTTCACCGTCGGGGACGTCACGACCGACCCGACCACCGGCCGGACCCCCACCGAGAACGAGCGGATCAAGGCGACCCTGGCCATCGCGCAGAAGGCCGAGGAGGTCGGCCTGGACGTCTTCGCGACCGGCGAGCACCACAACCCGCCGTTCGTCCCGTCCTCCCCGACGACGACGCTCGGCTACATCGCCGCCCGTACCGAGAACCTGATCCTGTCCACGTCCACGACGCTGATCACCACCAACGACCCGGTGAAGATCGCCGAGGACTACGCCACCCTCCAGCACCTCGCGGACGGCCGCGTCGACCTGATGATGGGCCGGGGCAACACCGGGCCGGTCTACCCCTGGTTCGGCAAGGACATCCGCCAGGGCATTCCGATGGCGATCGAGAACTACGCCCTGCTGCACAAGCTGTGGCGCGAGGATGTCGTGGACTGGGAGGGCAAGTTCCGTACGCCGCTCCAGTCCTTCACCGCCACCCCGCGCCCGCTGGACGGCGTCCCGCCGTTCGTCTGGCACGGCTCCATCCGCTCCCCCGAGATCGCCGAGCAGGCCGCCTACTACGGTGACGGCTTCTTCCACAACAACATCTTCTGGCCCATGGAGCACACCAGGAAGATGGTGGACCTCTACCGGCGCCGCTACGCCCACTACGGGCACGGCACCGCCGAACAGGCCATCGTCGGGCTCGGCGGCCAGGTGTTCATGCGGAAGAACTCGCAGGACGCGGTACGGGAGTTCCGCCCGTACTTCGACAACGCGCCGGTCTACGGCCACGGCCCGTCCCTGGAGGACTTCACCCGCGAGACCCCGCTGACCGTGGGCTCCCCGCAGGAGGTCATCGAGCGGACGCTGACGTTCCGGGACGCGGTCGGCGACTACCAGCGCCAGCTGTTCCTGATGGACCACGCGGGGCTCCCGCTGAAGACGGTCCTGGAGCAGCTCGACATCCTCGGCGAGGAGGTCGTGCCCGTGCTGCGCAAGGAGTTCGCCAACCTGCGGCCGGCCGGTGTGCCGGAGTCCGCGCCCGTCCACCCGGCGGTCGCCGCCGCCCGAGCCTCCGGAAAGGAGTCCTGACCCCGATGTTCGCCACCACACCGCTGCGCATCGTCGCCGTATCGGCCGGGCTCAGCCAGCCGTCCTCCACCCGGCTGCTGGCCGACCGGCTGGCCGCCGCCACCCGTGAGCGCCTCACGGCCGAGCAGGAAGGAAACGACAGAGACGTCGAGGTCCGCGTCATCGAGCTGCGCGATCTCGCCGTGGACATCGCGAACCACCTGGTCAGCGGGTTCCCGTCGGCCGGGCTGCGCGAGGCGATCGACGCGGTGACGGAGGCCGACGGGCTGATCGCCGTGACGCCGGTGTTCACCGCCTCGTACAGCGGTCTGTTCAAGTCGTTCTTCGACCTGATCGACCACACCGCGCTGACCGGCAAGCCCGTCGTGATCGCCGCGACGGGCGGCACGGCCCGGCACTCGCTGGTCCTGGAGCACGCCCTGCGTCCGCTCTTCGCCTATCTGCGGGCCGTCACCGTGCCCACCTCCGTCTACGCGGCCTCGGAGGACTGGGGCTCCTCGGGCGACGAGTACACCGAGGGCCTGCCGTCCCGGATCCGGCGCGCGGGCGGTGAGCTGGCCTCCGCGGTCCTGGGCCGTACGGTCTCCGGGGCCTCGCGGGCCCTGGGCCTGAACGACGGGGAGGACGCGGTCGTCCCCTTCGAGCAGCAGCTCGCGGACCTGCGGCTGGACTGAGACCGGCGCTAGGTTGCGGGGAAACCGGCGGGGCAATCGGGGCGGGTCATCGACCCGCCCCGATTGCCCTATTTGATTACAGTGAGACCGGATGCTGTACCGAGCGCGACCGAGCTGGAGGCAGATATGGGCAGGATCGTTGTGGGCGTCGACGGCTCCGACTCCTCGATCAAGGCACTGCACTGGGCCGTACGGCAGGCCGAGCTGACCGGCGCCACGGTGGAGGCCGTGAACAGCTGGGAGTACCCCGCCACCAGCTGGGCGTCGATGATGCCGGGCATGCCGGAGGACTTCGACCCGCAGGCCCTGGCCACCGTCTCCCTCAACGAAGCGCTGGAGGAGGCCCTCGGCGCCGCCGGGGCCGCCGCGGTCAGCAAGGTCGTGGTCATCGGCAATCCGGCCCAGGCCCTGCTGGACCGCGCCCAGGGCGCCGACCTGCTCGTCGTGGGAGCCCGCGGCCACACCGGCTTCAAGGCCACCCTGCTCGGCTCGGTCAGCCTCCACGTCACGCAGCACGCGCCGTGCCCGGTGACGGTGGTCCGCGACTGAGGGAGGGGCGGGGCGGGAGCGAGCCGCGGGCCGCTCCCGCAAGAAACGAGGGGCCGTTGTCAGTGGCTGCTCCTATCGTGTGGTCATGACCCCTGCTCTCTTCGGGCGCGACCACCCCGCAGGCGTTCTCCGCTCGGAGATCGCCCGGGCCACGGACAGCCACGGCGGTCTCGTGCTGGTCACCGGTGAGGCCGGGATCGGCAAGAGCACCCTCGTCACCGACGCCGCGCACGAGGCGCGGCGGCGCGGGGCGCTGGTGGTCGGGGGTTCCTGCTGGGACTCGGACAACACCCCGGGCTACTGGCCCTGGGTCCAGATCCTGCGCGGCCTGCGCCGGTCGGCCACGGCGGCGGAATGGGCGGCGGCCCAGGAGGCGTCGGACGGCCGGCTCGCCGTGCTCCTCGGCGACCCGGCCGCTGTCGCCACGGGTGGTGCTCACGGCGCTCACGGGGGCGAGCCCGGCGCGGAAGCCGGGGCACAGGGCGACACGGGCCCGCCCGGCGGTGACTGGGCGGGCGGGGGACCGCCGGGGTGGGGTTCGTCGGACGGAGCCGAGGCCTTCGGGCTCTTCGACGCGGTGACCACGGCCCTCGTCACGGTCTCCCAGAGCCGGCCGCTGGTGGTCGTCCTCGACGATCTGCACAGCTCCGACCCGGCCTCGCTGCGGTTGCTCGAATTTGCCGCCCAGCACGCCTGGTTCGAGCGGCTGCTGCTCATCGGCACCTACCGGGACGTCGAGGTGGAGGCCCCCGGTCACCCGCTCCAGCAGCTGATCCTGCCCCTGGTCTCGCGCGCCGCCGCGACCCTCACCCTGACCGGCCTCGGCCGGGACGAGGTGGGCGCACTGATGACGGTGACGACGGGCCGTGAGCCCGCGCCGCACCTCGTCGACGAGGTCCACCGGCGTACCGGCGGCAACCCCTTCTTCGTCGAGCAGACCGCCCGGCTCTGGCACAGCGGATCCCCGGTCTCCACCATTCCGCCCGGCGTGCGGGAGGCGGTCCGCCAGCGGCTCGCCCTGCTGCCCCAGCCGGTCGTGTCGCTGCTGACCAGCGCCGCCCTGCTCGGCCGGGAGTTCCGCCGGCAGGTGCTGGCAGTCGTGCACGGGGCGCCGGTCCCCCACGTGGACCGGCTGCTGGAGTCGGCCGTCGTCGCCCGGGTTGTCGTTCCCCGCCCGTCCGGCCAGTACGCCTTCGCCCACGACCTCCTGCGCGAGACGCTGTACGCCTCCCTGGACGACGCCGAGGCCCATGAACGCCATGCCGCCGCCGTACGGGCCCTGGACGCGCACGGCGGCCTCGGCGACGCGGTGCCGCCCGGCGCCCTGGCCCGCCACGCCCACCTCGCCGGCGACGCGCTGGAGCGCGACCGCCGTATCGCCCTGCTGCTGGCGGCCGCCCGGGACGCCGGGGGGCGGCTGGCCGACGAGGAGGCCGTCGGCCACTACCGGCGCGCCCTCGCCGTGGCCTCCGGCGAGGACCCGGACCACCGGAGGGCCGTGCTGATCGGCCTCGACCTGGCCGGACAGCTCCGGCACGCGGGGGAGACCGCCGAGGCACAGCGCCTGGTGGACGGGGCGGTCGCCCGGGCCCGGGAGCTGGACGACCCGGAGCTGCTGGGCCGGGTCGCGATCACCCTCCACCACGACGGGCCCCTGGGCGGCCCCGGCATGTCCACGAGCGGCCTCCTCGCCGAGGCGCACCGCAGGATCACCGGCAAGGAGGGCCAGGAGACCCTCTCCGACGACCGGCTCGCCCAGGAGCTGGCCATCAACTTCATGGCGCTGGCCCGGAGCGGCTCGGACGACGAGGCGCTCGCCTTCTCGCTCTGGGCGCGCCACGACTCCGTGTGGGGTCTCGGCTCGGCGGTGGAGCGGCTCGGGCTGACCGACGAGATGACCGTCGTCGGCCGGCGCACCCAGCACCACGACATGGAGCTGCACGCGGCGTCCATGCGCTGGGTGGCGCTGCTGGAGCTGGGCGACCCGGCCTTCCTCGACCAGTTCCGTACGTTCGTCCGGCTCGCCGAGCTGACCGCGCTGCCCCGGTTCGCCCTGGGTATCGCCGTCGACACCAGCCTGATCGCCGCGCTGCAGGGCCGGTTCGCCGAGGCGTCCACCGCGCTGGCGGACGACGCCCTCGACCCGGAGAACAACGACCACGCGGCTTTCGGATTCATGGGTCACCATCTGCACTGGGCGCTGCATCTGCTCCAGGGCCACTTCGCCGAGGCCGAGGAAGTCCTCGCCGAGCTTCCCGCCGCCGGATATCCCTGTCCCGGGCTGCTGGAGGCGGTCACCGCGGTGGAGCAGGGCGACGCCACACCCGCGCTGCGCCTGATCGCCGAGCACGCGGACCGCGCCGCCCCCTACCCCCGGGCGTTCATGCCGCTCTGGCTCAGGCTGCTGGCCCAGACGGCCACGGTGACGGGCGACCCGCGTCTCATCGCCCGCGCCGAGGACGAGCTGACCCCCTACACGGGCCAGTGGGTCGTCTCGCTGTACGGGTGCGACATCGGCGGCCCCGTCGACCTCTGGCTCGGGATGCTCGCCGCCGCACGCGACGACCAGGACGCGGCGGTGGCGGCGCTCACCGAGGCCGCCGCCTCCTCGGACCGCCTAGGCGCCCGCCCCTGGGCCGTACGCGCCCGCCTGGGCCTGGCCCGTTCCCTGCTCGCCCGCTCCGGCGCGGGCGACGGCTCCGGCGCGGGCGACGGCTCCGGCGCGGGCGAGGACTCGGGTGCGGGCGAAGGCTCCTTGGCCGGCGACGCGGACCGGGCTCGTCGGCTGCTCGGCGAAGTGGCTCGGGAGGCCGGTGAGTTGGCCCTGGCCCATGTGGAGGCCGAGGCCGCCGCCCTCCGTTCGCCCCCGCCCCTGAGGGCCTCCGCCACCGTCACTGCCGTCCTGGCCCCGGCCACCGCGGCGGCCGATGCCTCCGCGGCCACCTCCGTCTCACGGACGCAGGGCCCGGACCCCGACCCGAGCGGGAGCGGGGCCGGGTTGGCAGAGGGCCGGGACACGGCAGCGGCGCCGGGCCGGGACGCGTCGGCGCCGGGCCGGGAGAGGGCCGCCGCGCCGGACGGGGCGCCCGCCGAATTCCGGCGGAACGGGCCGGTGTGGCAGCTGCGGTGGGGCGGGGTGACCGTGCACGTCCCGGACGCCAAGGGGCTGCGGGACCTGCACAGCCTGCTGGGGCTCCCCGGCGCCGACGTCCCGGCCGTCCGGCTCCTCGCGCCCGAGGGCGGGGACCTCGTCGTCGCCACCGGGCAGCTCGGCGGCGATCCGGTGCTCGACGAGGAGGCCAAGCGCCGCTACAAGGAACACCTGGACCGGCTGGACGCCGAGATAGACCGCGCAGCCGCCCGGGACGACACCCAGCAGGTGGAGAAGTACGGCCGGGAGCGGCAGGCCCTCCTCGACGAGCTGCGCACCGCGGCCGGGCTCGGCGGCCGGACCCGCCGACTGGGCGACCAGACCGAGCGGGCCCGCAAGACGGTCACCGCCCGGATCCGCGACACCCTGCGCAAGCTGGACACCCTGCACCCCGCGCTGGCCGCCCACCTCAAGGCCTCCGTCACAACCGGGACCACCTGCGCCTACCGCCCCGAGCACTCCCCCGACTGGCGGCTCTGACCCGCGCCCCTCCGGCCTCCGGAGCGCTCCGGCCCGGCCGTTCGCCCCGCGCCCCGGCCGGCCCCCGGGCCCGTCCTCCTGGCGGCGCTGCTCCTCACTCCTCGACGACCACGTCGGCCACGACACACGCCACGTTGTCCGGCCCGCCCGCCTCGCGGGCCAGGTCGACCAACCGGCGTACCGCCTCCTGCGGGTCGTCCGCCGTGACGACCGCCGCCCGCAGGTCCGCCGTGTCCACCACCGTCGACAGGCCGTCCGAACACAGCAGATAGCGGTCTCCCGCCTGCGCCTCCCGCAGGCGAACGTCCGGGCGGCTCGCAACGGGCACCGCCGCCGGGCGTGCCTCGCCGACCAGCGCCTTCAGCAACAGGGCCGGCGCCGGGTGCGAAGCGGCCTCCTCCGGGCTCAGCGAACCGTCGTCGATCATCGACTGGACCAGGCTGTGGTCGTGCGTGATCCGGAACAGCTCCCCGCCCCGCAGCAGATAGGCCCGCGAGTCCCCTATGTGCACGAGCCCGAGCCGCGAACCGGTCCAGAGCATCGCGGTGAGCGTGGTCCCCGAACCGTCCGGAGCCGCACAGGGCGCGACCGCCTCCCGGACCGCCCGCGCAGCCGAATCCGCCGTGTCCTCCAGGGCGTTCAGCAGGTCCGCGGCGGACAGCGCGCCCTCCCTGCCCCACGTGGACGGCTTGAGCGCCTCGATCGCCGCGGCACTCGCCTCGGCCCCGCCCTCCCCGAAACCGTCCGCGACTGCCAGCAGCCGCGGCCCCGCGAACGCCGCGTCCTGATTCGCCGTGCGCACCACCCCGATATCGGTCAGCGCTGCGCACCGGATCGCAAGCGCCCCCGCGCCCGCCCCCGCACTTCCCGAACTTCCCGTGTCCTCTGCGTTGTCCGGCATCCGCGCCATCGTCCTGCCCTCCACTGACAGATGGTCGACGAGGTACATCGCCAGATCGCGCCGGGCCGCCGTCTCGGCCTCCACCCGCGCCCAGTAGGCCCGGATCTCCACGGCCGCGGCACCCGCGTCGAGCGCCACCACCCGGCCGATCCGGTTCAGCGGCATGCCGATCCTGCGCAGCCACGCCACGAGCCGGGCCCCCTCCACCTGCGCCGGGTCGTAGTACCGGTAGCCGTTCACCGGGTCGACCAGGGCGGGCCGGAGCAGGCCCAGTTCGTCGTAGCGCCGGAGCGCCTTGGCGGAGAGCCGGGACGACCGGGCGAACTCCCCGATCGTCACCAGATCCCCGCTCGCGGCGCCCACCGCACGGCCTTCCCGTTCCACCCCGTACCTCCTCGTACCGGGCGCCTTCCGCCCGGCCCCACCGATGCTGGGGCTTCCCCCACAGGGAAGGTCAAGGATGGCGGGGAGAACGCTCCCGATACCACCGGAGGGCGCGCCCACCGTCGGTCACTTGCGGTTGTACAGCCGCATCGTCACGACGCCGAAGACCGCCATGAGCACCCCGGACCACCCCAGCGTCCAGGCGATGTCGGCGGCGGGCCAGTTGCCCGCCATCAGCTCGCGCACCGCCGTGGCGAGGTGGGTGACCGGGCTGTTGTTCACGAAGGCCTGGAGCCAGCCCGGCATCGTCTTCGGGTCGACGAAGACATTGCTGAGGAAGGTCAGCGGGAAGATCACCATCATGCTGACGCCCATCACCGACTTCTCGGAGCGCAGCAGCAGCCCGAACATGGTCCAGATCCAGGAGAACGCGAACGAGAACACGATCAGCAGCGCGATGCCCGCCAGCACTCCGAGCACCCCGCCCTCGGGACGGAACCCGATGAGCATGCCGATGGCGAGCATGACCGCCGACGCCAGCAGATAGCGCAGGACGTCGCCGAGCAGATAGCCGACCATCGGGGCGGGCCGCCAGATCGGCAGTGTGCGGAACCGGTCGAAGACGCCCTTGGCGATGTCCGTGTTCACCGCGATACCCGTGTACATCGTGATCATCACGACGCTCATCACCATGATGCCGGGCAGCAGGAACTGGATGTACTCCTCCGTGGAGCCGGCCAGCGCCCCTCCGAAGAGGTACGTGTACATCAGGACCAGCATGATCGGGAAAGCCGTCACATCGAAGAGCTGCTCCGGCACATGCTTGATCTTCAGCATGGCGCGCCAGCCGAAGGCCAGCGATGCCGACAGGGCGCTGGGCCTCGGCGGGCGGTCCTGGCCCACCAGGAGCGCCGAGAGGCGCTCCTGGTCGGGCGCGGCGAGCGCGACGTCCTCGGGCTCCGTCTTGGCGGTCGCGGTGCTCATGCCGCCACTCCCTTCTTGTCCGTGAGTGCGAGGAAGACCTCGTCGAGGCTGGGCTGCCCCAGCGAGAAGTTGTCGACCGTGATGCCGCACCTGGCCAGCTCGGCCAGGGCACGCCCGGCGTGCTCCGCCGCGCCCTGCTCGGTGCTCTGCCCGTCGACCCGGGCGGTCAGCGCCACCGGGTCCGCGTCCAGCTGGACGTCCGCGTTCAGCGCGAGCGCCAGCACCTGCTGCGCCTCGGCCCGCTGGTCGGCGTCCCGCAGCCGCAGATGGACGGTGCCGGCGCCGACGGAGGCCTTCAGCTCGCCCTTGGTTCCCTCGGCGATGACCTTGCCGTGGTCGATCACCGCGATCCGGGAGGCCAGCTGGTCGGCCTCGTCCAGATACTGGGTGGTCAGCAGGACCGTGGTGCCGTGGGCGACGACCGCGCGCACGATGTCCCACACCTGGTTGCGGCTGCGGGGGTCGAGTCCGGTGGTCGGCTCGTCCAGGAACAGCAGGTCCGGGGTGTTGAGGATGGACGCGGCGATGTCGATGCGCCGCCGCATGCCTCCCGAGTAGTTCTTCACCTGCTTTCCCGCCGCCTCGCTCAGCCCGAACCCGTCGAGCAGCTGCTCCGCCCGGTCCCGCGCCGCCGGCTTGGAGTGGCCCAGCAGCCGGGCGAGCAGGACGAGGTTCTCCGTGCCGGTCAGGTCCTCGTCCACCGAGGCGTACTGGCCGGTCAGACTGACCCGACTGCGGACCGCGTCGGCGTCCTTCACGACGTCCTTGCCGAAGACCCGGGCCGAGCCGCCGTCGGGGCGCAGCAGGGTGGCGAGCATGCGGACGGCGGTGGTCTTGCCGGCGCCGTTGGGTCCGAGGACGCCGTAGACGGTGCCCGTGGGGACCGCGAGGTCGATGCCGTCCACCGCGCGGTTGTCGCCGAAGACCTTCACCAGCCCCGTGGTCTCGATGGCCAGTTCAGTACTCATGATCCATTCCTTGGTGGTCGTCGGTGGAAGTCGGTGATCCGCACCCTGCTCCGGCTGCTCGTGGGAAGGAGCCGGTCATGAGACGTAGGGGCGGACGGCGCGCGCCTCGCGCAGGGCCCAGCCCCACCAGCCGAGCTGGTCGAGCATGAGACCCACGGACCGGTCCCGTCCGATGTCGCCGGGGTGCTCCTCCAGCGGCTGCTGGAGGACGTCGAGCGCGACCCCGTTCCTCAGGGTCACCGTGTGCAGCTCGGTGAAGACCGAGCGCAGCTGCTCCACGGCGTACAGCCCGGCGGAACCGTGTCCGTAGCTCACGAAGGCGACCGGTTTGGTCTGCCATTCGTCATAGGCGAAGTCGATGGCCTGCTTCAGGGAGGCGGGGAACGAGCGGTTGTACTCCGGGGTGACCACGACGAAGGCCTCGGCGCTGGCGATCTCCTCGGTGAACTCCGTCATCTGGCCGGTCGCCCGCCCCGGGTAGTGCACGGGGAAGTCGAAATCGGCGAGGTCGAGCACAGCGAGGTCCAGCTCGCTCCGGTGCCGGGCCCGCTCCATGAACCAGCGGCCGACCGCATCGCCGATGCGGCCCTCGCGAGTACTGCCGATGATCACCGCTACCCGCAGCGGAGCGTTGTCCGTCGTCATCGCTCGTTCCTCCTCCCGCTCTCACCTCTTGGGCGCGAGACGGAGAGGCGCGGCCGCCAGATTCAATCTGGCGGCCGCGCCTCGCGGTGAGCCGTCAGGTCTCCCGCGAGTAGAGGTAGTAGTACGACACGACGAGGACGCCGGCCCCGACGGCCAGCCCCAGGCCGGTCGACCGCAGCACGCTGGTGTCGGTGAGGCTCACCAGGAAGCCGATCGCGCACGCGGTCAGGGCGCCGTAGGCGGCTGCCCGCAGCTCGCGCGGCAGCGAGTGCTGGATCCGGCCCAGCGCGAAGCAGAGGGCCGCCAGAGCGACCCCGGAGACGAGACCGAGCAGGACCTGCCCGCCGGTGCTGGGACCGCCGTCGCGGCGGATGAACGCCGCGTAGAACCCGTAGATCACGCCGAGCACCAGAGGCAGCGCCCAGGCGAGCGGGGTGTGATGACGGGTCCGCGCATGGGCGCGGGCCCCCCTTCGGCCGGGCATGGCTGCGTGTGTGGCCATCGCGGACAGCTCCTTCCGTCGCCCCCGTCGCACGCCCCCGTTTCTCCAGAGCACACCCGACCGCGTCGCCCGGCAACTCGAATGGCGTACGGTCCGGAGCGGCCCGGCTCCGGACCGGATTGTCTGGAGGAGTGCGCACCTCTTCCACGGGCACCTCCCCGACGCCGTCGACCACCCCGGCCTCGGCGATCTCGGCGGTCCCGGCGGCTCTCTCGGCGGTCCTGCTCGTCCTGCTCGCCGTCCTCGTACCGCTGAGCGCGCTCTCGGCCTGGGTGGACCTGGAGATCGACGACACCGACCGTTACGTCGCCGCCGTGTCCCCGCTCTCCTCCGACCCGGCGGTCCAGGCCACCGTCACGGACCTGGTCACCGAGGAGGCGATGCGGCAGATCGATCTCGGTCCGCTCCAGGACACGGTCCGGGACTTCCTGCACGAGACCGTCCGGTCGTTCACCACCACCGAGGCCTTCCGCGACGCCTGGGACACCGCGAACCGCACCGCTCACGAGGCGGTGACGGCCGCCCTGGACGGCGACAGCGGACAGGCCGTCACGATCGATCTGGCCCCGGTGATCGACCAGGTCAAACAGGACCTGGTACGCGACGGGGTGCCGTTCGCGGACCAGATCCCCGTCGAGCGGACGGAGATCACCCTGCTCGGCCCCGGTCAGGCCGACGAGCTCCGGGACTCGTTCCGCTGGCTCCGCTACTGCAGCATCTGGCCGGCCGTCGCCACGCTCGTGCTCCTCGTCCTGGTCGTGGGCATCGCGACCGTACGGGGCGGGCTGCGGGCCGGATTGTGGGCCACTGCGATCGTGGGCGCGGGGTTCGTGCTCGGTGCGATCGTGCTCCGGGTGCTGGTCTCGGTCGGCCGTGGCCGGGTGCTGGACGAGGTACCGGGCGGCGACCGGGACGCGGCCGCAGCGGTGGTCGACGCCCTGACCGCCTCGCTGCGGACCACGGTGTGGTGGGTGCTGGCGGTCGGCGCGGTCCTGCTGGTGGGAGCGGTGCTGGCCCGGGTGCTCCTGCGGCGTGGGAAGGCCCCGGCCGACGTGCGATGAGGCGGTGCCCGGGAGAGAGTGGGATCCGGGACCGCCACCGAGCGACGACCGCCGCCGAACGAACCCGAAAGAGGCGTCATGGCCGACAGCGACATCTTCGAGCACATCGACGAACTGGTCTCCGAGGAACGCGACCTGCGCGACCGCTCCGTGGCGAAGATGGGCCTGTCCACTGACGAGAAGGCCCGGCTGCGGGCGGTGGAGGTCCAGCTCGACCAGTGCTGGGACCTGCTGCGCCGACGGCGGGCGCTCAGCGAGTACGGCGAGGACCCCTCGACGGCGAAGGTCCGCCCCGCCGACGAGGTGGAGGGGTACCAGAGCTGACCCGGTGTTTCACGTGAAACACCGGGCCGGAGTTCCGTTCCACCGTGGGCTCAGTTCTCCGGCGAGCGGCCCTGAAGTCGTTCCATCTCCCGGCGGTCGCGCTTGGTCGGACGGCCCGCGCCCCGGTCCCGTACGGGCACCTGGATCGCCATCTCGCGGGGCGGCGGGGGCGGACTGTTGTCGACGAAGCACTCCACGGCTACCGGCGGGCCGACCCGCTTCTTCACGATCTTCGAGACGACGACCACCCGGTCCCGTCCCGCGTGCCGGAGCCGCACCTCGTCGCCGACGCGTACGGCCTGTGCGGGCTTGGCCCGGTCGCCGCCGACCTTCACATGTCCCGCCCGGCAGGCGGCGGCCGCCTGGGCACGGGTCTTCGTCAGCCGGACCGACCAGATCCACACGTCGACCCGGACGCTTCCTTCCGCCTGCGGCGCGTCACCGGAAACCATGCCTTCGACTCTAATGCGGACCGGGCGGCAGGCGAGAGGCAATAGGGCCCCCGCCTGCCGCCCGGTCCACTTCCTGCCGGACCTCACACGCCGATGTCGCGCCCGTCCTTGCGCCAGACAGCGACGACCGAGGGGCGGACGATCTTGCCCGGTCCGTCGGGCCAGGCGCTCGCCGGCTTCTCCACGGAGGCCCCGTCGATCTCGCCCGGGTGCTGGACCGCCACCAGGACCCGGCGGTCCTGGATGACGGGGCCGCAGGTCTCGGCCCCGGTCGGAACGGTGAGGAACTGCTTCAGCTCACCGCGCCGGTCACCGTGGGTGGCCACGCCGAACAGCCCGTCGTGCGAGCCGAGCGCGTTGCCGTCGGTGGAGATCCACAGGTTGCCGTGGGCGTCGAACGCCACGTTGTCCGGGCAGGAGATGGGGCTGACGCTCGACTTGGGGAAGCCGGCGAAGTACGTCGCCGGGTCGTCCGGGTCGCCCGCCACGAGGAACAGCCGCCAGGCGAAGCCGTCGCTCGTCGGGTCGTCCCAGTTCTCCGCGAGCTCCAGGATCTGCCCGTGCTTGTTGGCGTTGCGCGGGTTCGCCTCGTCCGCGCCGGGCTTGCCCTCCTTGCCGCGGTCCGAGTTGTTGGTGAGCGCCACGTAGACCCGGCCGGTGCGCGGCGAGGGCTCGACGTCCTCGGGACGGTCCATCTTGGTCGCGCCGACCTTGTCACCGGCGAGGCGCGTGTAGACGTACACCTCCTCGGCGGTCATGCCCGGAACGTGCGAGGTGGTACCGGTGGCCAGCGGGATCCAGACACCGCTGCCGTCGAACTCCCCGTCGTTGGGCAGCTTTCCGGTGCCGTCGATCTCGTTGACCGGCGAGTCGCCGGTGAGCTTGGCGACGTACAGCGTGCCCTCGTCCAGCAGCGTCAGGTTGTGCTCGCGGGCGGCACGCGAGTTCCCCTTCTTCATGCGCTTGCTGGAGACGAACTTGTAGAGGTAGTCGAACTTCTCGTCGTCGCCCATGTAGACGACCGGGCGGCCGTCGGAGGTGAGCCGGGGCTGCGCGGCCTCGTGCTTGAACCGGCCCAGCGCGGTCCGCTTGCGCGGGGTGGAGTCCGGGTCGTACGGGTCGAGTTCGACGACCCAGCCGAAGCGGTTGGCCTCGTTGGGCTCCTTCGCCAGGTCGAACCGCCGGTCGAACCGCTCCCACTTGCGCTCGGAGGCGCTCGTGCCGATCCCGTACCGCTTGTGCATGGCAGTCGTGCCGTTGGCGAAGTACTGGTTGAAGTTCTCCTCGCCGTGCAGCGTGGTGCCCCACGGGGTGGTGCCGCCCGCACAGTTGTTGAGGGTGCCGAGCACCTTGCGGCCGGTGCGGTCGGCGGACGTGCGCAGCAGGGTGCTCCCGGCGGCCGGACCCGTCATGCGGAACTCGCTGGTCGCGGTCAGCCGGCGGTTCAGCGGGTGCCGGTTGACCGGGCCCAGCTTGCCGGTGCGGTGCTCCTCCTGGACGACGACCACGGAGAGTCCGTGCGCCGCCCAGGCGATCTCCACCTGCTCGCGGGTCGGGTTGGCCGGATCGTAACCGCGGAACATGAGGATCTCGTCCGTGTACTCATGGTTCGCGACCATGACCTGACGGCCGCGCTCGCCGCGCAGCGGGAGCAGGGAGAGGAAGTCGTTGTTGTAACCGAACTGGCCCGCCTGCGCCTTCGCCGTCTGCTTGTCCGGGTCGAAGGCGGGAGCGCCGCGCAGGATCGGCTCGCCCCAGCGGATCACCACGTTCTGGGCGTACCCGTCGGGGACCGTGACCTTGTCGTCCTTGTTGGGTGCGACCGGCGAGAACCGCAGGCCACGCGCGCCGGACGCCCCCGGTTTCTGGGGACGGCCCGGTTTGTTGCCGTGCCCGGCGAGCGCGGCGGCCTCGGCCTGCGGGGCGCTCGGGCCGGTCAGCGCGGCGGTCCCGGCGGCGGTGGCGACGGTGACCACAGCGGCGGCGCGCATCATCGAGCGGCGCGACACGGCACCGGCGATGATGTCGCCGGCGTACTCGTTGTCGCTGTTGTTGGGCGTCTCCTTGAAGCAGGCGTCCCCACAGCGGAAGCGGCAGGTCAGCGCGGAACGCCCACCGGGATGCGAGCTGATGAACGGCAGCAGATTGCGCACGTGGATTCCCTCCGTCTGGTGTCGTGCGTGACGGTAGGTGCGCCTCCACCCGGTCCGAGGGACTCCCGGTGAACGGCGGGTGAAGTCCGGGCCACCGCTGTTCCTTTGAGGGCCGGCGGTGGACAGCGCGGTGGACTCGGTCCGGGAACGGTTTCGGCTCGGTTGACGCAGGGGTGGGCCGCACCGGCGAACGGCCGGATCCGGCCGCTAACCTTACGTATCCGTCCTGGCCAGGGATGAATTCGCCCCAGGTCGGACATTCACCGCACTCAACTCATGCGAAAGGCCTCGCCCATGGGCATTCGGAGCTTGCTGCGTAAGGTGTTCGGCCGCACGGAGCAGGACGAGCCGACCACGGCCACCGTCCCGCCCCAGGCCGAGCGCACTCAGCCCAAGGAGACGGAGCCGGAGACCACTTCGGCGGTCGAGCCCGCTGCGGAGCCGAAGGCGTCGATCCCGGCCCCGGCCTCGCCCTCGTCCCCCGCCGCCGGATCCACGGACCGTGACGGCTCGCTGGCCGCCGACCTGGTGGCGGAGGCCTTCGACAAGGCGGCCGCCGCGCCGGCGTCCCCGACCGTCCCCACGCAGGGGTCGGCTCCCGAGGGCGCCCTCGACGACGCTCCGGCCGACGCCCCGAAGGACTCGCCGAAGACGGAGAAGCCCGAGGAGCCGGTCGCCGCCGAGAAGGCCGAGGAGCCGGTCGCCGCCGAGAAGGCCGAGGAGCCGGTCAAGGCCGACGAGCCGGTGGTCGCCGAGGCGCCCGTCGAGGCCGAGGAGCCCGAGGCGGCGCCGGAGCCGATCACGATCGACCTCGACCTCGACGAGGCCGCGAAGCCCGCACCGGCCCAGGAGACCGCGCCCGAACCGGCAGCGGCGGCTCCGGCCAAGGCCCCGCAGAGCGCCCCCGAGGCTCCGCAGGCCGCCGCCGAGGCCCCGAAGGCCACCGAGGCGCCCGAGACCCCTGGGGCCGCATCGGCACCGAAGACCGTCGAGCCCCTGGCTGCCACCGAGCCCCCGGCCGTCGTCGTAGAGACTCCTGCCACTCCGGAGACCCCGGTCGCCGCAGAGGATCCGGTCGTCCCGGAGCCCGCGGCGGCCCCCGAGACCCCGGCCGCCGCGGAAGCCCCGGCCGTCGCGGAGACCCCGGTGGCCCCGGCCGCAGCGGAGGAGCCGGCCCCGGCCGCGTCGGAGCCCGCCCCCGGCAAGCCCGCCACCACGCTCGCGCGGGTCAAGTCGCGTGCTCCGCAGCTCGCCGCCCCGTACAAGGCGGCCCAGGCGGCGCTCAAGGCACACGGGCTGACCGGGCTCCGCGCCCGCGTCTACCTGGTGCTCGACCGCTCCGGCTCGATGCGGCCGTTCTACAAGGACGGCAGCGCCCAGCACCTGGGCGACCGGACGCTCGCGCTCGCCGCTCACCTGGACGAGGACGCCACCGTGCAGGTCGTCTTCTTCTCGACGGACATCGACGGCACCGGTTCCCTGGAGCTCTCCGGACACGAGGGCCGCGTCGACGAGCTCCACGCGGGCCTCGGCCGACTGGGCCGGACGCACTACCACCGCGCGGTCGAGGAGGTCGTCGCGCACTACGAGAAGACGGAGGCCACCGGTCCGGCTCTCGTGATCTTCCAGACGGACGGTCCGCCGGACGCCAAGCAGGCCGCCCGGCAGGCCCTCGCGGACGCGGCGCGGCTGCCGCTGTTCTTCCAGTTCGTCGCCTTCGGCGAGCAGGACGCGAAGGGCTTCGACTTCCTGCGGAAGCTCGACGCCCCGAACGCCGGGTTCTTCCACGCCGGACCGGCCCCCCGCGAGATCGCGGACGCCGAGCTCTACCGGGAGATCCTCGCCGGTCTGCCGGACTGGACCGCCGCGCGCGAGGCCGGCTCCGGGGCCTGATCGACCGGCAGTCGTACGGTCACGGCGAGACCGCCGCCCTCCGGGCCCGGGACCGCCGTGACCGTACCGCCGTGGGCCACCGCGATCGACCGGACGATCGACAGGCCGAGGCCCGACCCCGGGCCCATCCGGTCCCGGCCCTCGCCCCGCCGGAACGGCTCGAAGAACCCCGCGACATCGGCCTCGGAGACCACCGGGCCGGTGTTGCGCACCAGCAGGGCACCCTCCCCGCTCAGCGCGACCTCCACCGAGCCGCCCGGCACGTTGTACGTGACCGCGTTGGCCAGCAGGTTCGCCACCAGCTGGGCGAGCAGCAGCCGGTTGCCGCGCAGGGAACAGGCGGCCACCGAGACGTTCACCTCCGGGCCGTCGCCGTCTGCATCCCGGCCCCCCCGGCCGTCGCCGCCCCCGCCCCCGCCCCGTAGCACGGGATAGC
>NZ_QWFA01000100.1 GCF_003501885.1 Streptomyces globisporus | reverse complement strand
GGCCGCCGGAGCATCCAGCTGCTGCTGGAGCACATCGAGGGCACCGCGGCGGGCGTGGAGCACATCGTGGTGGAGCCGCAGCTCATCGTCCGGGCGAGCACCCGGTCGCAGGACGGCGCCTGAGCCGTACGGCACAGGCCCCGGACGCCCCTGCTCGCGCCCCCGAAGTCCCGGATCACGCCACTCCGAAAGCCCGGACCTCTTGCCTCCAGCGATTGTGAGCGCTAACAATCAGGGGGCGGTGACGCTCCCCGCACCCACTCCCGCAGCAGAGAGTCTCGCTCGTGACCCCTCAGCCCGATTCCCCCGGCAGCCCTCCCGACGACCGGCCCGACGCCTGCACGGTCGGCGTCGACTTCGGCACGCTCTCGGCGCGTGCCGTCGTGGTCCGTGTCCGCGACGGTGCGGAGCTCGGCTCCGCCGTGCACACCTACCGCAACGGCGTCATCGACCGGAGCCTCCCGGGCTCGGACACCCCCCTGCCCCCGGACTGGGCCCTCCAGGACCCGCGCGACTGGCGGGAGGCGCTCCGTACCGCCGTACCGGAAGCGCTCGCCGCGGCGAAGGTCGATCCGTCCCACGTCATCGGCATCGGCACCGACTTCACCTCCTGCACGGTGCTGCCGACCACGGCGGACGGCGTTCCCCTGGCCGAGCAGCCCGGCTGGGCGGACCGCCCCCACGCCTGGCCGAAGCTCTGGAAGCATCACGCCGCCCAGGACCAGGCCGACCGCATCAACGCCCTGGCTCACCGACGCGGTGAGCCCTGGATCCGGCGGTACGGCGGCCGGATCTCCGCCGAGTGGCAGTACGCGAAGGCGCTTCAGGTCCTCGAAGAGGATCCGCAGGTGTACGCCGCGTGCGCCCGCTGGATCGAGGCAGCCGACTGGATCGTCTGGCAGCTGACCGGCACCGAGTCGCGCAACACGTGCACCGCGGGCTACAAGGGCATCCACCAGGACGGCGCCTACCCCTCGCCCGCCTATCTCGCCGGACTCCACCCGGACTTCGCGGACTTCCCCGCCACCCGGCTCGACCATCCGCTGCTCCCCCTCGGCTCCCGCGCCGGGACGGTGACCGTCGAAGCCGCGGCCCTGACCGGGCTCAGGCCGGGCACCCCGGTCGCGGTGGGGAACGTCGACGCCCATGTCACGGCCCCGGCGGCCGGGGCGGTGGACGAGCAGGCCCGGCTCAGCGACCGGCAGCCGGTCGGGGCGCACGGCCTGGTCGCGCTCGACTGGATGAACGGCAACCGCTCCACGCTCGTCGACCACCGTCTCTCCGGAGTCCTGGTCGGCCTCACGCTCGACACCCGCCCCGAGGACGTCTACCGCGCCCTGCTGGAGGCGACCGCCTTCGGCACCCGCGTCATCGTCGAGGCCCTGGAGGAACACGGGGTACCCGTAACGGAGTTCATCGCGGCCGGCGGCCTCAAGAAGAACCCGCTGCTCATGCGGATCTACGCCGACGTCCTGCGCCGTCCCGTGTCGCTCGCCACCTCCGACCAGGGCCCCGCGCTCGGTTCGGCGATCCACGCGGCGGTGGCGGCCGGAGCGCACCCGGACGTCCGCGCGGCCGCCGCCCGCATGGGCGGCGTCGAACGGAACGCGTATCTCCCCGACCCGGACAACGCCGACGTCTACGACGAGCTGTACGCCGAATACCGCGCGCTGCACGACCACTTCGGCACCGGCGGCGACCTCCTGCTGCACCGGCTGCGCAGGCTCCGCAACCGCGCCAGGGCCCACGGGGCCGCGCGCTGACCTCCAGCGCACGTCGCGCCACACCACACACTGCCCCGCGCACCTCGCGCCACCCACACGCTGCCCCGCACCCCGAACAGGGAGTATCTTCATGCCCCTCGCCCCCACCGACAGCGAAGTCTGGTTCCTGACCGGCAGTCAGGCGCTCTACGGCGAGGACACCCTCGCCCAAGTGGCCGCCCAGTCGCGGCAGATATGCGAGACAATCGCCGCGGATACCGCTGCCGGCCCGTCCGTGCGCATCGTGTGGAAGCCCGTGCTGACGGAGGCGGACGCGATCCGCCGGATGTGCCTGGACGCCGAGGCGGACGACCGCTGCATCGGCCTCATCGCCTGGATGCACACCTTCTCCCCCGCCAAGATGTGGATCACCGGCCTCGCCTCGCTGCGGAAGCCCCTCCTTCACCTGCACACCCAGGCGAACCGCCGTCTCCCCTGGTCCACGATCGACATGGACTTCATGAATCTCAACCAAGCGGCGCACGGGGACCGCGAGTTCGGCCATATCCAGTCGCGTATCGGTGTCACCCGCAAGACCGTGACCGGGCACGTCTCCTCGGCCGACGTGGCCCACCGCATCGCGGCCTGGACGCGGGCCGCCGTCGGACGCGCCGAGTTCGCCCGGCTGCGTCTCGCCCGCTTCGGGGACAACATGCGGGATGTCGCGGTCACCGAAGGCGACAAGGTCGAGGCCCAGTTCAGGTTCGGCATGTCCGTCAACACCCACGGTGTCAACGAGTTGGTGGCGGCCGTGGACGCCGTTGACGACAGCGCCGTCGCAGAGCTCACCGAGGAGTACGCCGACCGTTACACGCTGGCTCCCGAACTGCTCCCCGGCAAGGAGCGCCACGCGTCCCTGCGGTATGCGGCCCGGATCGAGGCGGGACTGCGCGGCTTCCTCACGGACGGCGGCTTCACCGCGTTCACCACCAACTTCGAAGACCTGGGCGGTCTGCGGCAGTTGCCCGGTCTCGCGGTCCAGCGGCTGATGGCCGACGGTTACGGCTTCGGCGGCGAGGGCGACTGGAAGACCTCGGCGCTGCTGCGGGCCACGAAGGCCATGGCGTACGGACTGCCGGGCGGCACCTCGTTCATGGAGGACTACACCTACGACCTCGCCCCGGACAGCGGCCTCGTCCTGGGGGCCCACATGCTGGAGGTGTGCCCGTCCCTGGCCGCCGCCACGCCCTCCTGCGAGATCCACCCGCTGAGCATCGGCGGACGTGAGGACCCGGTCCGCCTGGTGTTCGACGCGGCCCCCGCCCCCGGAGTCGTCGTGGGGCTGGCCGACATGGGCTCCCGGTTCCGGCTCGTCGCCAACCGGATCGACGTGGTCGGGCCGCCCGAACCGCTGCCCCTGCTGCCCGTGGCCCGCGCGGTCTGGCGCCCGGAACCCGACCTGCGCACCTCCACCGAGGCGTGGCTGACCGCCGGGGCTCCGCATCACACGGTGCTCACCACGGCCCTGGGCCGCGAGGAGTTCGAGGACCTCGCCGACATGCTGGCGGTGGAACTCGCGTTCATCGACGCGGACACGACCGTACGCCGGTTCGCCCAGGAACTCCGCTGGAACCAGGCCTACCACCGACTGGCCGACGCCCTGTGAGCGGCACCGTCCGAGCGACCGCTCCCGCACCCCGGCCAGGAGGCCCCGCCATGTCCCGCTCCGCTTTCGCGTCGCTGCGCGGCGAGGTCCTGGCCGCCAATCTGCGCATCCCCGCAGCGGGGCTGGCCACCCTGACCTGGGGCAACGTGAGCGGGGTCGACCGGGAGGCCGGCGTGTTCGTCATCAAGCCGTCGGGGGTACCGTACGACCGGCTGAGCGAGGAGCACCTCGTCGTCGTCGCCCTGGACGACGGCCGGGTGGTCGAGGGGGATCTGCGCCCCTCGACGGACACCGAGACGCACCGGAGCCTCTACCGGGCCTTCCCGTCGATCGGCGGGATCACGCACACCCACTCCCCGCACGCCGTGGCCTTCGCCCAGGCCCGCCGCCCGATACCGGTGCTCGGCACGACGCACGCGGACACCTTCGACGGCCCGGTGCCGGTCACCGAGCCGCTCAGCGCCGAACAGTGCGCGGCCGACTACGAGTTCAACACCGGGCAGGTCATCGTGGAGCTGCTCGAAGGCGACGACGAACGGGCCCGGGCAGTGCCGGCCGCCCTCGTCGCGCACCACGGGCCCTTCACCTGGGGCGGGGACGCCGACGCCTCGCTGGAGCACGCGGTGATCTGCGAGGCGGTCGCGGAGATGGCCCTGCACACGCTCTCCCTGGGGGCAGCGCAGCCGCCTCAGCATCTGCTGGACCGCCACTTCACCCGTAAACACGGCGCGGGAGCCTATTACGGCAACCCCGGGGCCGTATGACCCGGTGGGCGGGGGGTTTCGGGCGCTGTGCAGGGACTTCGGGCCGTACGTGATCCGGCGGGGGCTGAGGTGAACGGCGCGTCGCGGGGGGCGTGAGGGCGTCGGAGCAGTGCCCCGTTCGCCTTCCCTCGCGCCCTGCCGGGGGGGCGGGTGGCGCGGCGAGGATGATCCGGACCTGATCGGCAAGGCGCCCCCCAGGGGGTGCCCGCGGTGGGAGGAATCCACGTTGCTGCTGCTCATCTCCCCGGACGGCGTCGAGGAAGCCCTCGCGTGCGCGAAGGCGGCGGACCATCTCGACATCGTCGACGTGAAGAAGCCCGACGAGGGCTCGCTCGGCGCGAACTTCCCCTGGGTCATCCGGGAGATCCGCGGGGCGGTCCCGGCGGACAAGCCGGTGTCGGCGACGGTCGGGGACGTCCCGTACAAGCCCGGCACGGTGGCGCAGGCGGCGCTCGGCGCGGCGGTCTCCGGAGCCACCTACATCAAGGTCGGGCTCTACGGGTGCACGACGCCCGACCAGGCCGTCGAGGTGATGAGCGGAGTGGTCCGCGCCGTGAAGGACTTCCGTCCGGACGCGTTCGTCGTCGCCTCGGGCTATGCCGACGCCCACCGGATCGGCTGTGTGAGCCCGCTCGCGCTGCCCGACATCGCCCGCCGCTCCGGCTCCGACGCGGCGATGCTCGACACCGCGATCAAGGACGGGACCCGGCTGTTCGACCATGTGCCGCCGGAGGCCTGCGGGGAGTTCGTCCGGCTGGCGCACGACGCCGGGCTGCTCGCCGCGCTCGCGGGCAGCGTGAAGCGCGAGGATCTCGCCGTGCTGACCCGGATCGGGACCGACATCGTGGGCGTACGCGGGGCGGTCTGTGAGGGGGGCGACCGCAACGCGGGGCGGATCCAGCCACGGCTGGTGGCCGAGTTCCGGGCGGAGATGGACCGGCACGCCCGGGAACACGCGGCGACCCCGGCCGCGAGCTGACCGCCGGCGTGGCGCCGTACCAGCCCGGCCCCGCCCCGGCGACCGCCGGTGAGCGCTTCACCGTGCTCGACCCTGCGACGGGCGAGGTCTTCGACGAGGCTCCCGACCAGCGGGCCCAGGAGCTGGACGCGGCGGTCCGCCGGGCGCACGAGGCCTGGCGGAGCTGGCGGTCCGACCCCGCAGCCCGTGCCGCCGCCCTGCTCGCGTCGGCCGACGCCGTGGAGGCGGCCGGGCCTGAGCTCGCGCCCCTGCTCACCCGCGAGCAGGGCAAACCCCTGACCGAGTCGTACGCGGAGATCGCCCGCACGGCGGCCCGGCTGCGGTGGTTCGCCGCGTCGGCCCCCGAGCCCCGGACGATCGATGACGGCCGGGCCGTGCACAGCGAGATCCGCTGGCGGTCGCTCGGGCCCGTCGCCGCCGTCGTCCCGTGGAACTTCCCGCTCCAGCTCGCATCGGCGAAGTTCGCGCCCGCGCTCGCCGCGGGCAACACGGTGGTGCTCAAGCCGTCCCCCTTCACGCCGTTGGCCACCCGGGTGCTGGGGTCCGTCCTGTCCGCCGCCCTGCCCGAGGGCGTTCTGACGGTGATCACCGGTCGCGACCCCCTCGGCGCGCTCCTCGTCTCCCATCCGGGGATCCGCCATGTGACGTTCACGGGTTCGGTCCCCACCGGGCGGGCCGTCGCGGCGGGTGCGGCGTCCGGCCTCGCCCGGGTCACCCTGGAGCTGGGGGGCAACGACGCCGCGATCCTGCTGGACGACGTGGACGTGGAGCGGATCGCGGACCGGCTGTTCTGGGCGGCGTTCCGCAACTGCGGCCAGGTCTGCATGGCGGTCAAACGCGTCTACGCCCCGGCCCGGCTCCACGGCCGGGTGGTGGAGGCCCTGGCCGATCGGGCGAAGGCGGTGGTCGTCGGGGCGGGCCTCGACCCGGGTACGGAGCTGGGGCCGCTCAACAACGCCGCCCAGCTGGCCCGGGTGGAGCGGTACACGGCAAGGGCTCTCGCGAACGGGGCCAGGGCCGCCGCCGGGGGCCACCGGCTGGACCGGCCGGGCTGGTTCCACGCCCCGACGATCCTGACCGATGTCCCGCCCGACAGCCCGGTGGTGGCGGAGGAGCAGTTCGGTCCGGTTCTGCCGGTGCTGCCGTACGGGAGCGTCGACGAGGCCGTCAATGCGGCCAACGCCACCCGCTTCGGGCTGGGCGGCTCGGTGTGGGGCACGGACCTGGACCGGGCCGAGGCTGTGGCCGGCCGGCTGGAGTGCGGGACGGCGTGGATCAACCACCACGCCGAACTCTCGCTCGCCCAGCCCTTCGCCGGGGTCAAGGAGAGCGGCGTCGGCGTCGCGGGCGGGCCGTGGGGGCTGTACGGCAACCTCAGCCCCTTTGTCGTACACCGCCCGCTGGAGGACCGGTCATGAGGTTCGACGCCGCGGTACTGCGTTCGTACGAGGACCCGTTCGCCGTCGAGGAGGTGATGCTGCACGCGGGTCCGGGCGACGGCGAGGTGCTGGTCCGCATCGCGGGGTGCGGTCTGTGCCGGACCGATCTCGCCGTCCGGCGCTCGGCGGGCCGCTCCCCGCTGCCCGCGGTGCTCGGCCACGAGGGGGCCGGTGTGGTGGTGGAAACGGGCGGGGCGGACACCGGGCTGAGCCCCGGCGACCACGTCGTGCTGAGCTTCGACTCCTGCGGGCACTGCCGGAGTTGTCTCGGCGCGGCCCCCGCCTACTGCGACGATTTCGCCGCGCTCAACCTCTTCGGGGGACGCGCCGGGAACGCGGCCCGTTTCACCGACGCGGCCGGGGGCGGTCTGGCGCCGCGGTGGTTCGGCCAGTCCTCGTTCGCCGCGTACGCGATGGTCCCGGCCCGCAACGCCGTGCGGGTCGACCCCGCGCTCCCGCTCGAACTGCTCGGCCCGCTCGGCTGCGGCTTCCTCACCGGCGCCGGGGCGGTCCTCAACTCCTTCGGCGTGGGCCCCGGCGACACCGTCGCGGTCTTCGGCGCCGGAGCGGTGGGCCTGGCGGCGGTCATGGCGGCCACCGCCGCCGGGGCCGTCGCCGTGGCGGTCGACCGGCACCCCGAACGGCTCGCCCTCGCCGAGAAGTTCAACGCGACAGCGCTGCACGCAGCATCGGGCGATCTGCCGGACCGCATCCGGCGGCTGACCGACGGCGGCGCGCGCTTCGCCCTCGACACCACGGGCTCCGCCGCGCTGATCAACGACGCGCTCCGGTCGCTGCGCCCGAGGGGCCACCTCGGCCTGGTGGCCCGCCTGCACACGGAACTGCCGCTGGAAACGGGGACCTTGGACCGGGGCCGGAGAATCTCCCACATCTGCGAGGGGGATGCCGTCCCGGCCCTGATGATCCCCCGGCTGACCGAGCTGTGGCAGGCCGGGCGGTTCCCCTTCGACCAGCTGATCCGTACGTACCCGCTCACCGACATCAACGAGGCCGAGGCGGACTGCGAGGCCGGCCGCGTGGTGAAGCCGGTGCTGATCCCGTGAATCCCGAGTACCACGCGTGCCGCGCGTTCCCCGCGTTCGGCGCTTGTCAAAGGAGTGCACATGGTCGACACAGCACATCGGAACACCGATGACACCGGTGTGGAGGGCGTGGCAGGAGGGGTCGGGGTGACCGCCCTCCTGGTCGCGGCGGCGCGGGCGATCGAGACCCACCGCCCCGACAGCCTGGCCCAGGACGTCTACGCGGAGCACTTCGTCCGCGCGGCCCCGGCGTCCACCGACTGGCCGGTCCATCCCCGGGAGGTCCCGGGCGGGGACGCGAACCCGCTCTGGGGCCGGTTCGCCCGGTACTTCGGGCTGCGGACACGTGTCCTCGACGACTTCCTCCTCCGGTCGGTACGCGCCGGGGGCGCCCGCCAAGTGGTTCTGGTCGGGGCGGGGTTGGACGCGCGCGCGTTCCGGCTCGACTGGCCTCCCGGCTGCGTGGTCTTCGAGATCGACCGGGAGGAGGTGCTGGCGTTCAAGCACCGGGTGCTCGGCGGTCTCTCGGCCACCCCGAAGGCGGCGCGCGTCCCGGTCCCGATGGATCTCCGCGCCGACTGGGCCGACGCGCTGCCCCGCGTCGGCTTCGACCCGGCCGCGCCGAGCGTCTGGCTCGTGGAGGGGCTGCTGTTCTACCTGCCGCCGGTCGCCGAGACCTACCTCATCGACACGGTGGCCGGGTTGAGCGCCGGGGGAAGCGCGCTGGCCTTCGAGGTCAAGCTGGAGAAGGACCTGCTGGAGTACCGCGACAGCCCGCTGTACACGGCCACCAGGGACCAGATCGGCATCGACCTGCTGGACCTGTTCGACCTGGCTCCCCGCCCCGACTCGGCGGGCCGGCTGGCGGACCGGGGCTGGACCGCCTCGGTCCACACCCCCTTCGACTTCACCCGCCTGCACGGACGCGGCCCCCTGCCCGAGCCGAACGACGCGCTGGCGGGCAACCGGTGGGTCTTCGCGGACAAGCCGCGCCCCGCCAGTGCCGGACACGAGGTGTGAGTTCCGGCATTCGGACGACTTCGCAGTGCTCGAATCGATGTTTTCCAGCCGCAGGGATACGGTGATTACTGGCCATTTCAGTACAGATCGACGTCCCGGCGACCGGGTTTCCGGACAGCGGAAAACCATCGTCCCCGTGGTGTGATCCCAGGAGGAATGATGACCGAGCACGACGCGAGCGGAGCCGAGGGACCTGCGGACGGCGGAGCGGCGGGTACGCCCGGCGTCCACGACGGCGGAGCGGACGGCGGCGCGGAGGGGCCCGCGGACGGCGGAGCGGCCGGCACCCCGGGTGTCCACGACGGCGGGGCTGATGGCGGCGCGGACGGCGGGGCCGAGGGACCCGCGGACGGCGGAGCGGCAGGTAGGCCCGGCGTCCACGACGGCGGAGCCGACGGTGGCGCTGACGGCGGAGCCGAAGGGCCCGCCGACGGCGGAGCGGCCGGAACGCCCGGCGTCCACGACGGTGGCGCCGACGGCGGAGCCGGCAGCGGCTCTTGAGCCTGTCCCGCACCGAACTCCGGGATTCCGGCGCGCGTGAAGGCGCCGGAATCCTGGAATCCCGTCTGACCGGGCTCAGCCGCGAGGAGTTCGCCCGCGCCGTATGGGGACGGACAGCGTCGCTGACGCGGAGGGCGAGCGATTTCTCCGACGTCTTCTCCCCGTCCGCCGTGGACGAGCTGATCTCCCGCCGCGGGCTGCGTACGCCGTTCCTCAGGGTCGCCAAGGACGGCGCCACGCTTCCGTCCTCGTCCTTCACCGCACCCGCCGGAGTCGGGGCGACCGTCGCCGACCAGCTCGACGACACGGCCCTGTGGCGTGCGTTCGCCGACGGCGCCACGCTCGTCCTCCAGGCGCTGCACCGCACCTGGGAGCCGGTGGCGGACCTGGTCTCCGGGCTGAGTACGGAGCTGGGGCACCCCGTACAGGCGAACGCCTATGTCACCCCGCCGCAGAACCGCGGGTTCGACGCGCACTACGACGTGCACGACGTGTTCGTCCTCCAGATCGAGGGTGCGAAGCGGTGGGTGATCCACGAACCCGTACTGCCGGATCCGCTGCGCGATCAGCCGTGGACCGATCACCGTGCGGCCGTCGCCGACCGGGCCGCGCACAGCACGCCCCATCTGGACACGATGCTCCGCCCCGGCGATGTGCTCTATCTGCCGCGCGGCTGGCTGCACTCGGCGCAGGCCCAGGGGGAGGTCTCGATCCATCTGACGCTGGGGGTCCACGCCTGGACCCGCTACGCGCTGGCCGAGCAGCTGACCCGGGCCGCCCTCGCGGCCCTGGGCGAGGATCCGTCCATGCGCCGCTCCCTTCCCCTGGCGGGGCCGAACGAGCCAGGGGGTTCACACGGCACGGACGGCGTCCTGGACCTGGTCCGTGAGCGCCTGCTGGCCGCCGTCGCCGGGGCCGACCCCGCCCCGTTGTTCGACCGCGCCCGCCGGTCCCAGGCCCGCCCGGCACCACTGGGGCCGGTGGCCCAGCTCACGACGTTGAGCGGCCTCGCGGCGACCTCACCCGTACGGCTGCGGAAGGCGCTGGAGCCCCGGCTGGAGGGAACACGCCTGTTCACCCGCGTGGGGTACCTCGACTTCCCGGCAGCCGATCTCGTACCCGTGGCCCGGCTGCTCGACGGCCGGGTGCACACCGCCGGCGACCTCGGCCTCGCACTCGCCGGGCGGCTGCTGCGGGCGGGCGTCCTGGTGCCCGCGGACCGGTGACCCCGCCGGACCGGTTCTTCTGCGCCGACGCGGCCAGGGCCCGCCATGACCCGTTCGTCGGCACCGCCCCCTTCGGCTCCGTCTGGGTCCTCATCGAGTACCGGCGCGCCTGGCCCGCCAACGGTTTCGACGGCCTCGACCTCGATCCGGAGACCAAGACCCTCGTGTTCGCCGCGGCCCGGGCGAACCGGGCCCGGATCCTCCTCGTCAGACGGCACGGACGCCGCCGACTCGGGGGAGGCGATCGATGGGCGGTGCTGCACCACGACAGCTCCGGCGCGCTGCTCCAGCGGTGGGGCAGCTGGCACCACGACCAGGACCTGGCGCGGATCGTGACCGCCCTGGACTCCCCGGGGGAGCCCGGCCTCGCCCCCGTCGTCCTCGTCTGCGCGCACGGCCTGCACGACGCCTGTTGCGCCGTGCGCGGCCGACCCGTGGGCCAGGCCCTCAGTGCGCGCTGGCCCGACCTCGTGTGGGAGTGCACGCATGTGGGCGGTGACCGGTTCGCGGCCAACGTCGTGGTCGTACCCGACGGCGTCTACTACGGCAATCTGGACCCCTGTTCAGCGGTCACCGTGGTCGAGGACCACCTCGCCGACCGCATCCGCGCCGACCACCTACGGGGCTACACCACGCTCCGCCCGCCGCAGCAGGCGGCGGTGGCCGCGGTGCTCCGGCGCTTCGGACCGGCGGGCAGGCACGACTACGCGGTCACCGCGACGGTCGCCACAGACGGAGGCTGGCGCGTGGGCGTCAGCGGCCGGGCGCCGCACGCGCGACCGCTGGACGTCGAGGTACGGGCCCGGCGCACGCCGGCACGCCGACTGACCTGCCGCGGACCGGCGAACAGCTCCGCCCTCGTCTACGACGTGACGTCGATCCGGGAGCGCTGACCGACTCCCCCGCTCCCCGACGCCCGCTCCGCCCCGGTCAGGCGCACCCCGGGCACAACCCCCGGTAGGTGATCTCCACCGAGCCGACCGCGAAGCCGAACCGCTCCTCCTCGGGCAGATCGCCGATGGCGTTGCCGACCGGGTGGACGTCGCGGACCGTGCCGCAGCCCGAGCAGACCAGGTGCTGGTGGGGGTTGCGCGCGTTCGGGTCGTAGCGCTTGGCGCGGCCCACGGTGGAGACCTCCAGCACCTCGCCGAGCGCGACGAGCTCGCCCAGCGTGTTGTAGACGGTCGCGCGGGAGATCTCCGGCAGTCGCGCGGCGGCCCGCAGGTGCACCTCGTCGGCCGTCAGGTGCACGTGGTCGCCGTCGAGGACCTCCGCGACGACACGCCGCTGGGAGGTCATGCGCCAGCCACGGCCCCGCAGCCGCCCAAGGAGGTCGCTCATCTCGTTTCACCTGCTCCGCTCGCCGGAGGGGGCGGGTGGACCGCGCACAGAATGCGCCGACGCCACGCCCCCGTCGTTATGGTTTTAGCTTGCTTCTTGACTTGGACGAAGTCCATCGTAGGATCGATCCCGGCGACATCCAAGAGACAGGAAGACTCCGGTACGGCAGCAGAGACACGCGACGGGACCCACCGGTCGACCGCGCAATGCCGCCCGTCGGCCCAGCGCCGTCGTCGTCGCACCGCCCGGGATCGCCGGGTGCGGTGGTCCGCGAGGCGCTCGGGCGACCCGCGGCGGGACCCGGACATCAGCGTGCCCCTTCTGTACGGCCCGAATCCTCCTCCCCCGTTCAGCGCCCCACGACCCGCCGGGTCCGGAAGGATCACCCATGACCGAGAACAACGAGTCGCACGTCTTCGACCCCGTCGTCCCGGACTCGCCCGAGACGGCCGTCCCCGAGAAGCCCGAGGCGCAGGCCGGCGGCTGCCCCGTGGCGCACGGCCGCGCGCCGCACCCCACGCAGGGCGGCGGGAACCGCCAGTGGTGGCCGGACCGCCTCAACCTGAAGATCCTGGCCAAGAACCCCGCCGTGGCGAACCCGCTGGGTGAGGAGTTCGACTACGCGGCCGCGTTCGAGGCGCTGGACCTCCCCGCGGTGAAGCGGGACATCGCCGAGGTGCTCACCACCTCGCAGGACTGGTGGCCGGCCGACTTCGGCAACTACGGACCGCTGATGATCCGGATGGCCTGGCACAGCGCCGGCACATACCGCATCAGCGACGGCCGCGGCGGCGCGGGCGCCGGTCAGCAGCGGTTCGCCCCGCTGAACAGCTGGCCGGACAACGGCAACCTGGACAAGGCCCGACGGCTGCTGTGGCCGGTCAAGAAGAAGTACGGCCAGGCGCTGTCCTGGGCCGACCTGCTGATCCTCACCGGCAACGTCGCCCTGGAGACCATGGGCCTGAAGACCTTCGGCTTCGCCGGCGGCCGCGAGGACGTCTGGGAGTCGGAGGAGGACGTCTACTGGGGCCCCGAGACCACCTGGCTCGACGACGAGCGCTACACCGGCGACCGTGAGCTGGAGAACCCGCTCGGCGCGGTCCAGATGGGTCTGATCTACGTCAACCCCGAGGGCCCCAACGGCAACCCGGACCCGATCGCCGCCGCCCGCGACATCCGCGAGACCTTCCGCCGGATGGCGATGAACGACGAGGAGACCGTCGCCCTCATCGCCGGTGGCCACACCTTCGGCAAGACGCACGGCGCGGGCCCGGCCGAGAGCGTCGGCGCGGACCCCGAGGGCGCCCCGCTGGAGGAGCAGGGCCTCGGCTGGCGCAGCTCGTACAAGTCGGGCAAGGGCGGCGACGCCATCACCAGCGGTCTGGAGGTGACCTGGACCAGCACGCCGACGCAGTGGGGCAACGAGTTCTTCCACAACCTCTTCGCCTACGAGTACGAGCTGACCAAGTCCCCGGCCGGTGCGCACCAGTGGGTCGCCAAGGACGCGGAGGCGACGATCCCGCACGCGCACGACGCGTCGAAGAAGCAGAAGCCGCAGATGCTCACCACCGACCTGTCGCTGCGCTTCGACCCGGCGTACGAGCAGATCTCGCGCCGCTTCCACGAGAACCCGGAGGAGTTCGCGGATGCCTTCGCCCGCGCCTGGTACAAGCTGACGCACCGCGACATGGGCCCGATCCAGCGCTATCTGGGCCCCGAGGTGCCCTCCGAGGTGCTGCTGTGGCAGGACCCGCTGCCCGCGCGCACCGGTGAGGTGTTGGACGCAGCGGACATCGCCGCGCTCAAGGAGCAGGTGCTGGGCACGGACCTCACCGTGGCGCAGCTGGTCTCGGCCGCCTGGGCCTCGGCCGCTTCCTTCCGCGGCAGCGACAAGCGGGGCGGCGCCAACGGCGCCCGGGTCCGTCTGGAGCCGCAGCGCGGCTGGGAGGCGAACAACCCGGACGAGCTGGCCCAGGTCCTGCGCGCCCTCGAAGGCATTCAGGAGTCCTTCAACGCCAAGGGCGGCAAGCAGGTCTCGCTGGCCGACCTGATCGTCCTCGCGGGCAGCGCGGCGGTCGAGCAGGCGGCGAAGGACGCCGGTGTCGAGGTGGAGGTCCCCTTCACCCCGGGCCGCGTCGACGCCACGCAGGAGCAGACGGACGTCGAGTCCTTCGCGGCGCTGGAGCCCGCGTACGACGGCTTCCGCAACTACACCGGCAAGGCGGCCCGGCTGCCCGCCGAGTACCTGCTGCTGGACCGGGCGAACCTGCTGACGCTGAGCGCCCCGGAGACGACCGTCCTGGTCGGCGGTCTGCGAGTGCTGGGCGCCAACACCGGCGGCTCGAAGCACGGCGTTCTCACCGACCGCCCGGGCACGCTGACCAACGACTTCTTCGTGAACCTGCTCGACCTGGGCATCACCTGGAAGTCGACGTCGTCGACGCAGGACGAGTTCGAGGCCCGCGACGCATCGGGCAAGGTCAAGTGGACCGGCACCCGCGCCGACCTGGTCTTCGGCTCCAACTCCGAGCTCCGTGCCCTCGCCGAGGTCTACGCGAGCGACGACGCGCGGCAGAAGTTCGTGACGGACTTCGTCGCCGCCTGGGCCAAGGTCATGGACCTCGACCGCTACGACCTGGTCTGACAGCCTCCGGCCACGTCCGCTCCGGCGGTGGGGCCGGTGCGTACGCGCACCGGCCCCACCGCCGGTTCGGGCCGCCGCATCCGGTGCGTATCAGCCGTCCGTGTTCAACGCGGAGACGACGCCGGCCACCGTGATGGTGTTGAAGGCGAACGCGATGACCACCAGGCAGAGGGCCATCACGCCCCGGGCCACCGTGGGCAACGCCGAGGCGATGAGCCCGGGGGACCACACCACCGCCGCCAGGAACGCGCCGGACGCGATGAAGAGGGAGACCCCCGGCCCCGGCGCCGTACCGAGGACGTACCGGGGGGCTCGTTCCGCTGACCGCCGGGGGTGCGGCGGCGCGGTTCTCGGCCCACGGGTGGGCGCCCGGGGGCAAACCCCGTAACGGCATGGAGACGTCATCGGACAAGGACGGCGTCGGGGGCTGGATCCGGACGTTCGACGACGGAACGGGCTGTGTGTCGTTCGCCGTCCGGATCCGCGACGTCGACGCGTCGGGCTTACTTCGACGACCTTGATGCCGTCCACGAGCAGGGAGAACGGGTGCTGGCGGACTTCCTGCCCGAGATCGAGGGGTCCGCGCTCGCCGGTCACCTCGTCGCGGCCGAGCGGACGGCTGCCGACGAGGACGAGTTCATCGAGGTGGAGAAGTGGACGCTCGACGGCCGGATCCTGACAGCCGGGGTGATCCAGCAGGACACCGATCTTCCGGTCATGGTCGTCGTGGCACCGGAACAGCCGGGCCCGCAGCTGTAGCGGCTCGATACGGCCGAAGGACACGGGAATCGGGAGCCGGGAGGCGTTGGTGGGACTGCGGGAGCGGATCGCGGCGGAGCTCACTGCGGCGCTGCACGGCGGGGACCTCAAGCTGGAGCGGTACGCGGCTCCGCCCGGCGATCCGGGGCTGTTCGGGATCACCCCGGCGGACCCGCTGTGGCGGGTGCACGGGCAGGCCACCGGGATGCTCACCGGCGGGTTCGCCGCCCTCATGCTCCAGTCGCTGCATCCGCTGGCGATGGCCGGCGTCGACCAGCACTCGGACTTCCGCGCCGATCCGGTCGGGCGGCTGAACGGAACCGTACGGTTCATCACCACGACCACGTTCGGCTCCTCGTCCGCTGCCCGCGAGGTGATGGGTCTCGTCCGACGCATCCACACCCGGGTGCACGGCACCGCCCCCGACGGGCGGCCGTACCGCGCGGACGACCCCGACCTGCTCACCTGGGTGCACACCGCCGAGGTCCGCAGCTTCCTGGCCGGCCACCAGGCGTACGCGCCCCGGCCGCACCGGCTCACCCCCGCCGAGTGCGACACGTACTACCGTCAGGCCGCGCCCGTGGCGGAGGAGTTGGGAGCGCGGGAGGTGCCGCGTACCGCGTCCGAGGTGGACAGCTACCTGACCCGTATGCGCCCCCGACTCCACGCCACCCCGGCGGCGCTGGACTCGGTGCGCTTCCTCCGCGCCTTCGGACGCACGCCGCAGGAGCGGCTGGCCGTCCGCCTGCTCACCAACGCCTCGACCGGGCTCCTCCCCGGCTGGGCCCGCACCGAACTCGGCATCCGCCGCCCGGCCCCCGTCCGCGGCTGCTGGGACCGGCCCCTGGCGACGGCCGTCGGACGCACCCTGGAATGGGGACTCGGACCCTCCCGGATCCAGGCTGCGGCACGGGGGCGGCTGGCGGCGGCGCGGCAGGGTTGACGAGGCCGCACGGCCCCTGCCCTACGGGTCCCGCCGGGGCGGCCGGTCAGCGGAGTCCGGCGAAGAGGTCCTTCTCGGGGACGGCCGCGCCGGTGGCGTCCTTGACCCGCACGAAGGTCTCCATGCCCATCAGCTCGCCGAACCTCTCCTTGCCCATCCTGAGGAAGAAGATGTTCTCGCCCTGGCTGGCGTGCGCGGCCAGCGCGTCGAACTTCTGGCCGCTGTACGCGGTGGTGTCCACCCAGGTGGTGACCTCGTCGTCCGGCAGGCCGATCTTCGCCATCTCGGCGGCCTCGGCCGGATCCGGCTCCGGCATGTCCTCCTGGGACTCGCGCATGATCTCCTCGAACCGGCGCATCGCCGAGTGGGGCATCGTCGTCCAGTAGACCTTCGGTGTCAGCTCGGTCATCTCCAGCGCCGCCATCGTGATGCGGTGGGCCTGGATGTGGTCGGGATGCCCGTAGAAGCCGTTCTCGTCGTAGGTGACGACCACATCGGGCCGGTAGTGCCGCATGAGTTCCGCGAGCCGGGCGGCGCCCTCCTCCACGGGGGTCTGCCAGAAGGATCCGGGAGCGTCGTTGCTCGGCCAGCCGATCATCCCGGAGTCCGCGTAGTCCAGCGTCTCCAGATCGCTCACGCCCAGGACGTCACAGCTCGCCTTGAGTTCTTGGCCGCGCATCGCGGCGACGGCCGCCGGATCGTGCCCGGGTTCGCCGGGCTTGACGCCTCCCGGCCCGTCACCGCACCCGCCGTCGGTACAGGTCACGAGGACCGTGCGGATGCCCTCCGCCGCATACCGCGCGAGTACTCCTCCTGTTCCCGTGGCCTCGTCGTCGGGGTGGGCGTGCACGGCCATGAGGGTCAGGGGCCGGTCGGTCATGAAGAGGTCCTTCCACGGAGTCAGGTCGGGGTCCGAGCGCTCGGCGGGCATACCGCAGCTCCGGGGCTCGGCCCCTCGGTGGAGGTAACCGTGCCGACCAGGCCCCTGTTCCCTCGGGGCGGCCCGAATCCCGGCGCCAGAGTGTTGATGGCGTACACATCCCGACGTTACGTTCATGCGGCCGCCCTTCCGTCCCTTCCCCCGCTCAGGAGACGAAGCCGCACATGGACTCTCCCATCGCCACCGTCATGCTTCCGCTCGCCCTCGCCGTCATCATGCTGGGGCTGGGGCTGTCCATGACCACGGACGACTTCCGGAGGGTACGCCGGCATCCGCGTGCGGTCGTCGTGGCGCTGACCTGCCAGGCGCTGCTGCTGCCCGCCGCGTGTTTCGGCCTCGTCATCGCCTTCGACCTCTCCCCCGAACTCGCCGTCGGCATGATGCTGTTGGCCGCTTCTCCCGGCGGGACGACGGCCAACCTCTTCAGCCATCTCTTCGGCGGTGACGTGGCGTTGAACGTCACGCTCACGGCGATCAACGCGGTCGTGGCCACCGCGACCCTGCCGGTCATCACCAACTTCGCCCTGCTCCGCTTCGAGCCGGGGACCGGTCAGGACGGTCTCGGGCTGCAGTTCGACAAGGTTCTCCAGGTCTTCGCCCTGGTGCTCGTGCCGGTGGTGATCGGCCTGATCGTGCGCCGGCGCTCGGAGGCGTTCGCGCTCCGCATGGACCGTCCGGTGCGTCTCCTGTCGGTCGGCGTCCTCGTCGCGGTGATCGTCGGCGCCGTACTGGCCGAGCGGAGCAACATAGCCGGCTATCTCTCGGACGCCGGGCCCGTGGCGCTGCTCTTCTGTGTGCTGAGCCTGGCCACGGGATACTTCGTGCCCCGTATGGCACGCGTCGGCAAGCGGCAGGCGATCGCCTGCTCCATGGAGATCGGCGTGCACAACAGCACGGTCGCCATGACGCTGGCGATCAGTGTGCTCGGCAGCATCAGCCTGGCCGTGCCCGCGGCTGTGTACGGCGTACTCGCCTACCCCGTCGCGGCGCTCGCCGGGCTCCTGATGACCCGTGTCGGCACCCGGCTCCCCGCGGAGGAATCCGCGCGGGCGGTCTGACCCGCGGACCCGGCGCGTGGTCGCCAGGGCCGACGGCGGGTCGTCTCAGCCGTCGTGCAGGGCCTTCTTGAGGGCGTCGACGGCGAGGGTGCGGGCGACGTTCGCGGCGCGGGTGTCACGCAGGCTGTCGAGCAGCAGGAAGTCGTGGACCATGCCCGCCACACGGACGGAGGTCACGTCGACGCCGGCCTCGCGCAACCGGTTGGCGTACTTCTCGCCCTCGTCGCGCAGGACGTCGGCCTCGTCGGTGATGACCAGCGTGGTGGGCAGGCCCCGAAGCTGGTCCAGGGTGGCCTTCAGCGGCGCGGCGTACACCTCGGTGCGGTGGACGGGGTTGCCGATGTAGGCGTCCCAGAACCACTTCATGGCGTCGCGGGTGAGGTAGTAGCCCTCGTCGAACTGGAGGTAGGAGGGGGTGTTGAAGTCGGTGTCGGTGACCGGATACAGCAGGACCTGCGCCTTGAGGTCGATGCCTCCGCGCTCCTTGTTCATCAGCGCGAACACCGCCGACATGCAGCCGCCCACCGACTCGCCGGTGACCGCGATCCGCGAGGTGTCCAGTCCGTGCTCCGCCCCGTGCTCCAGGACCCACTGTCCCACGGCGTAGTTCTGCTCGACCTGGGTGGGGTACTTGGCCTCGGGCGCCCGGTCGTAGACGGGGAACACACCCGCCGCCCCGGCCCCGACGGCGAGTTCGCGGAAGAGGCGGTCGTGGGTCCGGTCGTCGCCGAAGACCCAGCCGGCGCCGTGGATGTAGAACACCACCGGCAGCGGCCCTGTGGCCCCCTTGGGCCGGATGATCCGGGTGCGGACAGTGCCCCACTGGCCCGCGTCCACGTCAACCCACTCCTCGTCGACGTCCGGGCGGGGCACGCTCGCGTCGCTCTGCAGGCCGAGCAGGATGTCGCGGCCCTTCTCCGGGGGGACCTCATAGATCCGCGGATGCGGATCCGTGGCCTCGCACAGCTCCTTCGCCGCGGGTTCCAGGTAGGGGGTGATCGGAGGAGGTAGCTCAGGCATGTCGACTCCCTGTCGCGGGCACACCGTGCGCCCGGTCGGCGGCACATCCGTACGGCCTGATCACGGCACGGATGCGCCCTGTGCACGCGGCCCCGTCGGCCGCGTCGGCGCTGAAGCACCGGCCGCCGAGGCTGTGCACACCCCTGACGGCAATGAGCGATTCCATCCTTCGCGCCCCGTTCGCCCCCCGCAACCGGCGCGAAGCCCGTCAGGCGAGGTGGAGCGAGCCCTCCAGGCCCTTCTGGAGACCGAGGACGACCAGGCTGCGGTCGGCAGTCGGCGATCGGCAGCCGACACGACGAACAGCGCCTTCGTCATGACGCCTCCCCGGGCGAGCTCGGCTCCGTGGCGCGACGCTGCCGCAGTACCGCGGCGAGCATGGTGACGACGACTCCGGCGACCGCCCAGGCGGAAAGCACCAGCAGGGACGAGGTCATGCTGTTGCCGTCGAAGTAGGTGATCGAACGGGCCGCCCAGGTGCCTGCTCCGGGTGGCAGAGCCGGGCCGATCGCCTCCCAGAACGGCGGCAGCATCGGCGCGGGGAAGGCCCCGCCCGCGCTCGGGTTGCCCATGATCACGATGAGCAGGATCGCCAGGCCGATGCCGATGACGCCGAAGAGGCCCTGGAGGGCGAGCGTCGCGGCGCCGACGGCGAAGACGATCAGCGCGCCGAGCCCCCACAGCGCCCACACACTGCCCGGCAGAGCGCCCAGGACGGGTCCGACGATGATCGCGCCGCCGAGCCCGCCTGCCAGGGCGACCAGCACCATCGTGCCGAGACGGGTGGCCGCGCGGGTCGGGTTGGCCGGACGGGCTCCGGCGCTGATCGCGAGGATCGACGCGCACAGGTACCCACCGACGCAGAGGCCGACGACCAGGTAGAACGAGGACAGCCCGTTGAAGTCGTGCGAGGACGCGGGAGCCACATCGACCAGGCGCGCGGTACGCCCCTGAGCTCCCAGCACCTCGCCGGTGAGCGAATCCAGCGCGACGGACAGGGTTCTGCCGCTGCCCGAGGCGACGAGCAGAGTGTCGGTGGTGCCGCCCGGGCGCACCACGAGCGCACCGTCGATGTCCCGGTTCTCGATCTGCTTCCGTGCCGCCGCCTCGTCGGGCAGGGCGCGCGGGTCCAGCGGCGAGCCGGGCAGCTCGTCCAGGCGCTGCACCGTCTGCTCGACCGCAGCCGGCGGGGCCACCACTCCGAAGGCGACGTTCTTCAGCTTGGGCTCGTGCAGGGCGCCCACATAGGAGACGACGAACAGCAGTTGGAGGGCGACGACCCCGATCACCAGCAGGGTGGCCCGGGGGGTGACGGCGCTCTTCACCTCGGACAAGGTGCTCTGTTTCATGGTCTCCACAGTCCGGGACGACCGGCGGCCCCGCAGGCGGGAAGCACCCGAACGGCTGGTGCCCGGCCCTCCTCCCCCGATCTCCGACCGGCGCGACGCACCCCACACCACCCGATGTCTACGCTGATTACATCCATGGGCCGATGTCCCGCAACGGAGCCCGGGCCCGCGCCGTCGCCGCCCGGGTGCACGCCGGCCGCCGCGTGGGGAAGCAACGACGCCCCGATGGGCGGCATGGGCCTCGGCCGCCGCCACGGCGCCGACGGCATCCTCGAGTACACCGAGGCCCAGCCCGTCGCCCGCCAGCCTCCAGGGCCTCCACCCGCCGTCCCGCATCGCCCCCGAGACCTGGGCCGACCTGCTGACCGGCGCACTCAAACCACGGGGCTCTGCGCGCCGCCTGCCTTCGCGCCGCGCGCGAGCTCCTGGAGGAGCACGGCAGCGCCGGACTCTCGCTGCGCGCGGTCGCCCGCCGGGCGGGGGTGTCGGCGACGCCCCCTACAGCCACTTCGCCGACCGCGAGGCCCTGGTCTCCGCGGTGGCCGCCGAGGGGTACCGCGAGCTCGCCACCTACCTGGCGCAGGCCCATCCCGCGCCCTCGACGCCCGATGAACCGGCCGCGGTCGCCGTCGCGTACGTCCGGTTCGCACTGGAGCATCCGGCCCTGTTCCGGGCGATGGTCGCGGAGCCCTGCGGCCCGACGAGCGAGGAACGCGTCGCCGCGACCGCCGCCATCTCGGAGTACGTCCGCACCATCGTCGGCGCGACCTTCCCGGATGCGGACGCGGACGCCCTGTCGACCACGATGTGGGCCCTCGTCCACGGCCTCGCGTTCCTGTACCTGGACGGCAAGCTCGGCTCCTCCACCCCCGAGATCGTCGCCGCCCAGGCCGCCTCAGCCGTCCACGCGCTGTTCAACGCCGCCCCGGCGATGTCCGGCACGGCGGCGGCCTTTCAGCCGGGGGCCTGAGCGCCTGTCGGGCCGCCCACCACCGCAAGCAGGTCCACGACGAAGATCAGCGTCGAGCCCGCCGGGATCAGCGCGGAGGGTGACTGCTTGCCGTATCCGAGGCGCGGGGGAACGAGGATCTCGCGCCGGCCGCCGACCCTCATTCCCCTCACCCCCCGGTCCCAGCCCTTGATGGCCCGGCCGCCGCCCACGGCGAACTTGAACGGCCGGTCCTCCTCCCAGGACGAGTCGAACTCCCGCCCGGACGCGAACGTCACCCCGACGTAGTGAACCCGGACGACCCGGCCCGGCAGCGCCTCGGGCCCGTCCCCGACCACGAGATCCCGGATCGTCAGCTCGGTGGGCGGGTCCCCCTGCGGAACCTCGACCACCGGCTTCGTCAGTTCGCTCATCACGGTCCCCTCGCTCGCCTCCGGAACCCCTCGCACGGGCCGACCGGACACATGGACCTTCCATGCGGCGGAAGATCACGTTACGTCGAGCACGGCCCGGGCGTGTTCGTCGGGGAAGAGGCCGTCCCGCGCGACACGGGCGCGCAGCTCCTGTTCGGTGAGCGGGTGGATGTTCCAGTACCGGCCCCAGTTGTCCCGGTAGTCCAGCGCCGGGTCATGGCCGGGAACGGAGTCCAGCGCCAACTGGGCGCCGCGCATGACCTCGTGGAACGAGTGGTGGCCCGCCGACAGCGACATGGCGATCATCCCGGCCCGGATCAGTCCGAGGTCCAGGTCGATCCCCCACTGGTCCCGCATCCGGGCGGCGTGCACCAGGAAGCGGTAGGTCGAGCCCGCGGTGCCGGTCAGGACCAGGCCCCCCGAGTCCTCCGACGCCCCCTGGAGGCCGGTGCTCATCGCGAGGTCGTACACGGAGGACGCGGGCATCCAGGTGAGCCCGAGGTCGTTAACCGCGAAGGGGCGCTCAGCATGGCTCAGTGGCGGGCGCACGTCCTCGGGGTCCGTCTGGACCGTGTGCCGGCGGGTGGCACGGGCGAGCGCCTCCTGCTTCTCCGTTACGGAGAGGGTGTCGTCCAGGTTCAACTGTGCGGCCAGCCGCTCCAGTTCGGCGCGTCCCTCGGCCTGGCGTCGGCCGGGACGCTCCTGCTCGATCTCCGGGTTCGGGTCCTCCCTGCCGCCCAGCATCTCGGGCACCAGGTCGCTGGAGATGCCCTGGAACAGGAAGGTCACCAGCTCCCTCAGATGGCCGGTCCGCAGCACCTGCTGAAGGGCGGGCCTGCTGGTTCCGACCGTGCCGGGCATGCTCGGGTTCTCGCTGCCGAAGGTGGCGAGGGCGCGTGGGTACTGCTGCCGCGCCCGGTCCCACGCGGCGCGTGCCATCTTGCGGAACTCCTCCGTCACCGCCTCGTTCTCGGCGAGATGTTCGGCCAGCCGCCGCTCGAAGGCCACGGACTCCTCGGCGTACCGGATGCGGGCCTGGACCCAGGCGGGCACCGGCGCGCCCCGGTCGGGGCTCGGCGTCGCGGACCGGCGAGCGGGGCGGGAGGGGTCCCGGTGGGAGGG
>NZ_QWFA01000010.1 GCF_003501885.1 Streptomyces globisporus | reverse complement strand
GAAGGGGGGGCCGGGGCCGGGGGTGTCGCCGAGCCGCGCGGGTCCGTGCTCTCAGGCGGTCTGCCCGGGCCCTGGCCTGTCTGTCCCGGCCCCGCCGCCGTCCCCGCCACCGCGCTCACCCCGAACCCCCTCGCGTACCGTCACCACCATCAAAGGACGCAGATCGGCGGCCTCTGCCTGCTCCCCGACCGTACGCCCTTCCGCCAGCACCCAGGCGTGCGGCGAGAACGGCGGGGTCGCCCACACCCCCGCGCACCAGTCGGGCCAGGCACCGGACATCCGGCACGCCAGGGCGACGGCCACCGAGCGGGGCAGGCAGCCGTAACGGCTCGCGCAGCGGCGGCTGGTGGCGACGACCGCCTCCAGTACCTCCAGCGTCTCGGCGTACGAGGCCGGGCGCGCGCCCCGCGAGCACCGGGCCAGCACCCTGCGCAGCCGACCGGGCTTGAGCCGGGCCAGGACGAACGCGGCGGCGATGGCGGCCCGCAGCCGTACCCCGCCCGCTCCCGCGCCCCGGCGCGGCATCGTCATCTCGGTGGTCATGGGCGCAGGATCTTCGCCTCGACGAGCCGGCGGGTCAGCTCCGCGACGTCCGACTCGGCCTCGGCCCGCTCGACGTCGAACTCGGCGACGATCCGGTCGACGGCGGCCTCGGGGGCGCGGCCGGCCGCGAGGGTCTCGACGACGATGACGCTGGTGTCGTTCAACTGCCAGTAGCTGCCGCTCTTCTCGTCGAGGAGGACGCCGCCGTACTCGGTGGTCGTGACGGCGATGCCTTTTCTGAGCTTCACAGGGATGCCTCGCTGGGGGTGGTCGTGAGGGTCGGCTGGGCTGTGGGCCAGGCGTTCTCGGCCGTGCGGAGCCAGGTCTCCCCGGCCACCGTGGAGCTGATGGAGTGTTCGACCAGGACCGGAGAGAAGGGGTCGGCGGCCAGTCGGAGCAGGTGGCGGGCGTCGACCAGGCCGTGTTCGGCGAGGCGGGACCCGGTCCACAACTCGGCCAGCTCCGGGGCGTGTTCGCGCAGGCCCTGGTGTTCGTCGGAGGACATGTGGTCCTTCGTCGTCCGGGCCAGCAGCGCGTCGGGCACCACCCCGCGCATCGCCTCGACGAGCAGCGGCTTGTAGCGCCAGGGGCTGATGCGATCCGGGAGGCGTACGGCGAGGGTCGCCTCCAGGACCCGGTCGTCGTAGAAGGGCGCGGCGACCGGCAGCCCGAGCGTCATCCCGATGTCCTCCATCGCCTGGAAGTGCCTTGCTCCCATCCGTACACCGTCGATGTCGACGTGCCGCCCCCGCCACGGGTCGATCGGCTCGGCGTGCTCGGCGGCGGCCCGGAACTCCTCGGCGATCAGGGTGTTCGCGTGCTCGGTGAGCCAGGGGTGCAGGGACTGCCGTACGCCCCAGGAGAGCAGCGGGGTCCGGGCGACGGGCTGGGGTGCTGCGGTGACCGCCCCGGCGATCCAGCGGGGGAACGTCGAACGGTCCAGCAACGCCTTCACCGTGGGCAGGAGCGGCCAGCCGAGCTGGTGGCGCAGGCCGCCGAGGTGGCTCCAGGCGGTGAACGGGTTGCCGTGGAAGAGGTCCTGGTAGGCGTGGGGCAGGCCGAGGAAGATCTCGTCGCCGCCGTAGCCGGTGAGGTGGTAGCGGGAGCCGGTGGCGCGGGCGCGGCCGAGGAGCAGTTCCGCACGGGCCCGGCCGGGGGCGACGGGGAGCGGTTCGTCGTTCAACTCGGCGGCGGTGGAGGCGAGATCGGCGTAGAAGTAGGGGGCGTCGTCGGCGGGGATGACGTGGTGGTCCGGGGCGGGGGCGGTCGTCGCGGCCGTGTTCCGTGCCTCCTCGACCGCTCTGCGCGCCCAGCTCTCGTCCTCGCTGTAGCGGTCCCGGGCCGCCACCGTCAGCAGGGACAGCGACGCGGGACCGGTCTCCCGGGCGGCGAAGGCGAGGACGGTGGAGTCCAGGCCGCCGGAGAGCTCGCAGCTGATCCGGTCCAGGCCGCCGACATGGGCCCGTACGGAGGCCGCTATGGCGTCTCCGACCTTACGGGCCCCTTCCGCCAGGGGGAGTTCGCCGGGCGGCGGCTCCCACCAGCGGTGCTCCGTGGGGCCGGGGACGGCGGCCGTGCCCGGTGCTGCGACGGGCAGGGCCAGTCCGTACCCGGCACCGGTCTCGTGGACGCCCCGCCACACGGCGCGGCGGCTCAGGGGGTGCGGCAGGAAGTCCAGCAGCCGGAGCGCCAGCGCGCTCTCGTCGAGGGGTGCGCCGATCAGGCGGGCCAGGACGGCGGGGCGGTCGGAGGCGATGGTTCCGGCCGCCGGGTGCCGGGCGTGGTAGATGCGGCGGAGTCCGGTGGCGGTGCCCCGGATCCAGCTCTCCCCGGACAGCCGGGCGACCACGTGGTAGAGGCCGGGCAGCCGGGCGAGGCGGCGCTCCAGGCCGGTCCGGTCGCGGGCGCCCTCCAGGATCCCGGCGAGCACGGCGTCGGGGACGCGGTCCGGGCCGATGAGGACGAGGGCGTCCTCGCCCCGGGCGAGCCGGCTGACCCTGCGGACCAGCGGGCGGGCGACGACCCAGGGCCGGCCCGAGGGATGGGCGACGGTCAGGGTGTCACCCACCTCCCGGGCGGGCCCGGTGGCGTCCGGCGCGGAGGACCGGCCGGCAGCCGCTTCCGGTACGGGAAGCTGCCCGGCCGCTGCCGCTCCCGCCGCGCTGTCCGGCAGGACGACGAAGTAGTCACGCAACTGGCCGGGCATCTTCACCTTTCGGAAGTTCTCATGCGGTGCACAGGAATCGGATCGGCGGATCAGATGATGCGCCGGGTCCAGTACTCCTTGTACGAGCCGACGAAGTAGCCGGCGGTCTTCTTCGAGAAGTCGCCCTGCTGGAACATCGACGGCTTCACGTAAGCCTTCTTCTGCTGCTTCTGCTGCTTCATGACACCTTCCCTTCTGTGCGGTTGACGACCGTTATGCGCAACTGGCTTCTGCATAACTGGAGTTATTCGTGTGACTGGTGTTCGCCATGCGAACACCAGAGCCATCATGTCCGGCCGTTGAACCGGTACGCATGATTCCGACTTACCGTGCGAAGTTGGCTGGATAGCGCGAGCGTCGAGGTCCGGGGCGGGCGCGTTCGGGACGCGTCCGCCCGGGCCCGATCGACCGGCCGGCCACCCTGTGCAGTCGCACACCACCCCCACCGAGGAGCCTCGGTGGACTGGACCATTGACTGCTTCCGGTCGCCGGACCGGGCAGTGAGCTGGCAAGAGAGGGAACGGCCGTACCAGGAACCGCAGAACCAGCCGTGAGCGGGCCCCTGAGCGGCTCTACGGCCGCTCTACCCCAGGGATCGGGAGCGCGCCACCGCCCTCGGCACAGTCGCACCGAAACGTGCTGCCGTACGGGAGTGGCCACGGCAAGTAGTCATTCGGCCACGCGAAACCCGCGCAGCCGCCCGGCCGCCACCGCTCACGCGGCCGGGAGCCGCCCCGCCCCTACCTCCGGCGCAGCCGGTAGCCGCCCCAGGCCGCCGTTCCCGCGCCCAGAAGCAGCGGGATCATGGCGTACCCGACGAGCGTCGAGGAGTGGGCGTACCAGCGTCCGCCGTCGAACACCTGCGTCGCGGTGATCGTCGCGGGGTCGGTCCGGCCGTCGTGGTCGGCGAAGACGATCCGTGTGCGCTCGATCGGTTCCGACCGGGGCACGCCGTCCACGTGGGCGCGCAGCGCCTCCCGGGCCGCCCGGTCGCGCTCGGCCGCGTTGGCGCGCTGCTGGGCGGCGCTCTCGCCGGAGCAGTGCCGGACGGTCTGGCCCTTCTCGGTCCGGACGTCGTGGCATTCGATTCGGCCGAAGGTCTCCACCCGCATGCCGAGGGCGCCGGAGAGGCCGGTCCCGGTCACCACGGCGAACAGCCCCAGCGCGAACAGCAGGGGGCCGCCCACGACGAGCGCGACCCCCGTGAGCCGCCCTCGGCCGCCCGTTCTCCCCGTAGCGCTCACGCTCATGCCCGTACCGTCCCCCGTGTCCGTACGACCGTCCCCTCACGCCATTGTCCCAAGGAACCCGGACACGCCACAGGGGCGGCACCTCCGTGAAGGAGATACCGCCCCTGCGGGACGTACGCCGGACTTCGATCAGGTGGGAGGCCGGGGCCTCCGTGGCTGATCAGAAGTCCATGTCACCGCCCGGCATGCCGCCCGGAGCGGCCGCGCCGGCCTTCTCGGGCTTGTCGGCGATGACGGCCTCGGTGGTGAGGAACAGCGCGGCGATGGACGCGGCGTTCTGCAGGGCGGAGCGCGTGACCTTCGCCGGGTCGAGAATGCCCTCGGCGATCATGTCGACGTACTCGCCGGTCGCGGCGTTGAGGCCGTGACCGATCGGCAGGTTGCGGACCTTCTCCACGACGACGCCACCCTCGAGACCACCGTTGACGGCGATCTGCTTGAGCGGGGCCTCCAGCGCGAGCTTCACGGCGTTGGCGCCGGTCGCCTCGTCGCCCGTGAGGTCGAGCTTCTCGAAGACGGCCGAGGCCTGGAGCAGAGCCACGCCACCACCGGCGACGATGCCCTCCTCGACGGCGGCCTTGGCGTTGCGCACCGCGTCCTCGATGCGGTGCTTGCGCTCCTTGAGCTCCACCTCGGTGGCGGCGCCGGCCTTGATGACGGCCACGCCGCCGGCCAGCTTCGCGAGGCGCTCCTGGAGCTTCTCGCGGTCGTAGTCCGAGTCGGAGTTCTCGATCTCGGCACGGATCTGGTTGACGCGACCCTGAACCTGGTCGCTGTCACCGGCGCCGTCGACGATCGTCGTCTCGTCCTTGGTGATGACGACCTTGCGGGCGCGGCCGAGCAGGTCCAGGCCGGCGTTCTCCAGCTTGAGACCGACCTCCTCGGAGATCACGGTGCCGCCGGTGAGGATGGCGATGTCCGCGAGCATGGCCTTGCGGCGGTCGCCGAAGCCCGGGGCCTTGACGGCGACGGACTTGAACGTGCCCTTGATCTTGTTGACGACCAGGGTGGAGAGCGCCTCGCCCTCGACGTCCTCAGCGATGATCAGCAGGGGCTTGCCCGACTGCATGACCTTCTCCAGCAGCGGGATCAGGTCCTTGACGCTGCCGATCTTCGAGTTGACGATCAGGATGTACGGGTCGTCGAGCGACGCCTCCATACGCTCCATGTCGGTGGCGAAGTACGCCGAGATGTAGCCCTTGTCGAAGCGCATACCCTCGGTGAGCTCCAGCTCCAGACCGAAGGTCTGGGACTCCTCGACGGTGATGACGCCTTCCTTGCCGACCTTGTCCATCGCCTCGGCGATCTTGGCGCCGATCTCGGTGTCGGCGGCGGAGATGGAGGCGGTCGAAGCGATCTGCTCCTTGGTCTCCACGTCCTTGGCCTGCTCCAGCAGAGCGGCGGAGACGGCCTCGACGGCCTTCTCGATACCGCGCTTGAGGGCCATCGGGTTGGCGCCCGCGGCGACGTTGCGCAGACCCTCGCGGACGAGCGCCTGGGCGAGAACGGTGGCGGTGGTCGTACCGTCGCCGGCGACGTCGTCCGTCTTCTTGGCGACCTCCTTGACCAGCTCCGCACCGATCTTCTCGTACGGGTCCTCGAGCTCGATCTCCTTGGCGATGGAAACACCATCGTTGGTGATCGTGGGCGCGCCCCACTTCTTCTCGAGGACGACGTTACGGCCCTTGGGGCCGAGGGTGACCTTGACGGCGTCGGCGAGCTGGTTCATCCCGCGCTCGAGACCGCGCCGTGCCTCCTCGTCGAACGCGATGATCTTGGCCATGTGAAGTGGTCCTCCCGGACAGGGGTGGATTTCTCCGGACCGGGAGGCGCCCGCGACGGACGGCCTGCGCGTGTGATGGTTCCTTGCCCCATCGCACCTGCGGGCCTCACCGGCCCGATCCAAGTTCTGTCACTCTCACCTGGAGAGTGCTAACGCCAATGATTAGCACTCGACCCCCGAGAGTGCAAGCGCCTTCGGCCGGTGCCCGCCATGCGGTCGAGGGCGTGGAGCGCGGTCGGCTCCCGGACGCGCGTAGGGCCCGATCCCCTGATCCCGGGGTCGGGCCCTACGTGCGTGAGTGGTGTCGTCGGACGACCGCGCCGAGCTCAGCCGACGGCGAGCTTGACCATGTCGGCCTGGGGCCCCTTCTGGCCCTGCGAGATCTCGAATTCAACTCGCTGACCCTCTTCGAGGGTGCGGTACCCGTCCATCTGGATCGCGCTGTAGTGGACGAAAACATCCGCACCACCGTCGACCGCGATGAAGCCGTACCCCTTCTCCGCGTTGAACCACTTGACGGTGCCCTGAGCCATGCCCAACTCCCCTATTACTGGCCCTTGCACGGGACCGCACTTCGCGGGCCCGGGTCGGAACTCACCCTCCGACAGGAGAGGGTGCGCTGCGCCGCTGCGCGTCGACCGCGGCCGAATGTATCCGCCCAACTGCCCTCTGCAACAGGTCAATCGGACGAGAATTCTGGGCACAGAGGAACAGGCGAATATGCGCGCTTGCTGAGATTTACGGGCAAGTCGGGCCAGGCAAAGGGCACTTATGCCACAAGAGGTTCACGCACTTTGGCTGCTTCTTATCGGGGCCGGGCGCATTCTCATATGCGGGCGGCACGGGCAGCGGATGGGGCTTCCCCAACTGTACCGCGCTCAACCATGCAGAATTGCCCCCTCCGCTTCTCTCGCGGAGGGGGCAACCGTGGTCACACAGAGGTGCGGTGGGGCTCGCCGGGAGCGGCCCGGGGCGGTTCAGCAGCCGCCGGCCACCGCGGGGATGATCGAGACGCCGGCGCCGTCCGGGGTAGCCGCGTCGAGGCCGCCCTCGAAGCGCACGTCGTCGTCGTTGACGTACACGTTCACGAAGCGGCGCAGCTTGCCCTGGTCGTCCAGGACGCGGGCGGCGATGCCCGGGTGGTCCTTCTCCAGGGACTCGATGACCTCCGAGAGCTTCGTGCCCTCCGCCGGTACCTCGGCCTGGCCGCCCGTGTACGTACGGAGGATGGTGGGGATGCGGACCTTGACGCTCATGGTGGTGCCCTTCTTCCTTCGTTACGGGGTGGTCGTCAGGCGGTGCCGAGGCCCGCGGCGCGGAACGCGTCCAGGCTCGGCTTGATGGTGGCCGTGGCCTGCGAGGTGGCGGAGACCGCGTCGAGCGTCTTGAGGCCGTCACCGGTGTTGACGACGACGGTGGTGAGCGTCGGGTCGATGACACCGGCCTCGATGAGCTTCTTCGTCACGCCGAGCGTCACGCCGCCCGCCGTCTCGCCGAAGATGCCCTCGGTGCGGGCCAGCAGCTTGATCGCGTCGACGACCTGCTCGTCGGTGACGTCCTCCACAGCGCCGCCGGTGCGCCGGGCGATGTCGAGGACGTAGGGGCCGTCGGCCGGGTTGCCGATGGCCAGCGACTTGGCGATGGTGTTCGGCTTCTGGGGGCGTACGACGTCGTGACCGGCCTTGAAGGCGGTGGAGACCGGGGAGCAGCCCTCGGCCTGGGCGCCGAAGATCTTGTACGGCTTGTCCTCGACCAGGCCGAGCTTGATCAGCTCCTGGAGCCCCTTGTCGATCTTCGTGAGCTGCGAGCCGGACGCGATCGGGATGACGATCTGGTCGGGCAGCCGCCAGCCGAGCTGCTCGCAGATCTCGTACGCCAGCGTCTTGGAGCCCTCGCCGTAGTACGGGCGGAGGTTGACGTTGACGAAGCCCCAGCCCTCGCCGAGCGGGTCGCCGATGAGCTCGGAGCAGAAGCGGTTGACGTCGTCGTAATTGCCCTCGATGCCGACCAGTTCACCGCCGTACACCGCGGCCATGACGACCTTGCCCTGCTCCAGGTCGTGCGGGATGAACACGCAGGAGCGCAGTCCGGCACGGGCGGCGGCGGCGCCGACGGCTCCGGCCAGGTTGCCCGTGGAGGAGCAGGAGAGGGTGGTGAAACCGAAGGCACGGGCGGCCTCGACGGCGATCGCGACGACGCGGTCCTTGAAGGAGTGCGTCGGGTTGCCGGAGTCGTCCTTCACGTACAGGCCGCCGGTGACGCCCAGCTCACGGGCGAGGTTGTCGGCCTTGACCAGCTTGGTGAAGCCGGGGTTCAGGTTGGGCTTGTCCGCGACGTCGGCGGGGACGGGCAGCAGCGGGGCGTAGCGCCAGATGTTGTCCGGACCGGCCTCGATGCGCTTGCGCAGCTCCTCGGGCGAGCCGGTGGGCAGGTCGTAGGCCACTTCCAGCGGCCCGAAACAGGACGCACAGGCGAAAAGGGGGCCGAGCTCGAAACGCTCGCCGCACTCGCGGCAGGAAAGCGCCGCGGCGGGACCGAGGTCCGGGGAGGCGGTGGTGGCATTACCTGCGACGGTCTGAACAGCCATGATGGCGGAGGCCCTTTCTCCTCATCTTCCTCGCGACGCATTTCGCCGCAAGACGGAATTGGCACCTTCCCCACCGTGACCTCGCGGTCGGCAGGAGGGTTGCCGGGACTTCAACGGGCCGTTCCCTCAGTCCCTCTGGATGAGCTCTATGGCGCTGGATCTTCGATCCAGGCGTTTATGTGCGGTCCGACCCCGACATGCGACGGTCATCCGCGTTGTTCAAGACTGTAACCGAAGCACCGGACCGTTGAGATAGTCGTCCGAACCGCGAGATGGATCACACACAGGGAGTGCCGACCGTGCTCGAAGAGGTGGAACGCTGGCTGACCAGGCGTTCCTGGTCGTCCGGCGACCGCCCGCTGCACCAGCTCACCGACGCCCGGGCCGCCGACCCGCGCCGTACGTCCGTGAGCGTGGTCCTGCCCGCGCTGAACGAGGAGGCCACGGTCGGCGCGATCGTGGCGGTGATCCGCCGCGAGCTGATGGAGAAGGTCCGGCTCGTCGACGAACTCGTGGTGATCGACTCCGGCTCCACCGACGCCACCGCGGCCGTGGCCCGGGCGGCGGGCGCGCGCGTCGTCCACCGGGACGCGATCCTGCCCAGGATCCCGGCCCTGCCCGGCAAGGGCGAGGTGCTGTGGCGCTCACTCCTGGTGACCAGCGGCGAGATCGTCTGCTTCGTGGACGCCGACCTCAAGGACTTCTCGGCGGACTTCGTCTCGGGGACGGTCGGCCCGCTGCTCACCGATCCCGCCATCCAGTTCGTCAAGGCGATGTACGACCGCCCGCTCGGCGACAGCGCAGGCCAGGGCGGCCGGGTCACTGAACTGGTGGCACGCCCGCTGCTCAATCTGCACTGGCCGCAGCTGGCCGGTTTCGTGCAGCCGCTGGGCGGCGAGTACGCGGTGCGCCGGTCCCTGCTGGAGCGGCTGCCGTTCCCGGTCGGTTACGGAGTGGAACTGGGGCTGCTCGTGGACGCGCTGCACACCGTGGGCCTGGACGCGCTGGGCCAGGTGGATGTGGGGGTGCGGCGCCACCGCCACCAGGACGGTCAGGCGCTGGGCCGGATGGCGGCGGCCATCTACCGCACGGCGCAGCTGCGGCTCTCCCGGGGCCATCTGGTGCGGCCTGCGCTGACCCAGTTCGAGCGCGGCGAGGACGGCTTCGTGCCGCGCACCCATGCGGTGGACACGGAGGAACGGCCGCCGATGCGGGAGATCGCGGAGTACGCGGAGCGCCACGCGGCGTGAGCGGGCGAGCGGCGGCCGTCCGGGACGGGCCCACGGCGTGGGGCGGCGGGACGCATGCCTCTGCGAGCGGGACGCGTGCCCCTGCGAGGCGTTTGACGGCTTCCCGAACGGGCTAGGTTCCGCTACATGGTCTCCGAGCAAACGTCTTCCTCGAACGCCCAGGTCCTCGTCGCGTCCAACCGCGGCCCGATCACGTACACGCTCGGCGAGGACGGGACGCTCGACGCCAAGCGCGGCGGCGGCGGTCTCGTCTCCGGGCTGAGCGCCGTCGACGACAAGCTGTGGGTCTGCGCGGCCCTCGGCGACGGGGACCGCGAGGCGGTGCGCCGCGGGGTCGGCGAGCCGGGTGTCCGGATGCTGGACATCGACGCCGAGGTGCACGCCGACGCGTACAACGGCATCGCGAACTCGGTGCTGTGGTTCGTCCACCACCTGCTCTACCAGACCCCCGTCGAGCCGGTCTTCGACACGGAGTTCCGGCGGCAGTGGGCGGCTTACGAGACGTACAACCGGGCCTTCGCCGAGGCGCTGGCCCAGGAGGCGGGGCCGGACGCGGCGGTCCTCGTCCAGGACTACCACCTGGCCCTGGTCCCCGGCATGCTCCGCGAACTGCGCCCGGACCTGAGGATCGGCCACTTCTCGCACACCCCGTGGGCCCCGGTGGACTACTTCCGGCTGCTGCCCGACGACATCGCCGAGCAACTGCTGCGCGGCATCCTCGGCGCGGACCGCGCCGCGTTCCTGACCCGCCGCTGGGCGGACGCCTTCATCGGCTGCTGTACGGAGATCCTCGGCGGCACGGGCCGGACCAGGATCGGGGTGCACGGGCTGGGGGCCGACGCGGACTTCCTGCGCCGCCGCTCGCACGAGGCGGACGTGGACGAGCGGATGGCGGCGCTGCGCGAGCAGGTGGGCGAGAACAGGAAGACGATCGTGCGGGTGGACCGCACCGAGCTGTCCAAGAACATCGTGCGCGGCCTGCACGCGTACCGCACGCTGCTGGAGACCCGGCCCGAGTGGCGCGAGCGCGTCGTCCACATCGCCTTCGCCTACCCCTCCCGCCAGGACCTCGCCGTCTACCGGGACTACACGGCGGCGGTCCAGTCGCTGGCGACGGAGATCAACGGCGAGTACGGCACGGAGAGTTGGACGCCGGTCGTCCTCCACGTCAAGGACGATTTCGCCCGCTCGCTGGCCGCGTACCGGCTGGCGGACGTGGCCCTGGTCAACCCGATCCGCGACGGCATGAACCTGGTCGCCAAGGAGGTCCCCGTCGTCTCGGACCACGGCTGCGCGCTGGTGCTGTCGCGGGAGGCGGGGGCGTACGAGGAGCTGGGCGAGGACGCGATCGTGGTGAACCCGTACGACGTGACGGGCACGGCGGAGGCGCTGCACGAGGCGCTGACGATGAGCGGGGACGAGCGGTCGGGCCGCACGAAGCGGCTGGCGGAGGCGGCGACCGCGCTGCCTCCGCAGCGGTGGTTCCTGGACCAGTTGGAGGCGCTGCGGCAGGGGTGAGACCCCTTGCGGCGTTACAGGCGGTCCGCCACCCCGGTGGTGACCTACAGGCGGTCCGCCGGGGCCGCCACTTCGATGGTGACCTACAGGCGGTCCGCCAGGGCCGCCAGGAAGTCCACCACCGCGGCCGGGCCCGGCACCGACAGGTCGGCGCGCTCGGCCAGTTCGGGCACCTCGGCGCTGCCGCTGCACACCAGCAGACCGGGGATGCCGTCCGGGCCCTCGCCGCGCAGCTTCTCCACCGCGGCGAACGCGGCGAGGTCGCCGAGGTCGTCGCCCGCGTAGATCACGGACTCCGCGTCCAGCTCCGCGATGAACCCGGCGAGCGCGACGCCCTTGTCCATGCCGGGCGGACGCAACTCCAGTACCAGCCGCCCCGGTTCGACGATCAGCCCGTGTTTCGCCGCCAGCTCACCGAGGGGCCCGCGCAGCGACTCGAAGGCCGCCTGCGGATCCTTGGCCCGCCGGGTGTGGACGGCGACGGCCTGCCCCTTCTCCTCGATCCAGGTGCCGTTCCAGGCCCCGAACTCGTGGAGTACGCCGGGGAGTTCGGCACGTACCGCCGTGACGCCCGGATGCGGGGCGGGGGCGTGGACCGTACCGGTCACGGCGTCCCAGCGTTCGGCCCCGTAATGCCCGAGCACGACGAGGCGCTCCAGACCGGGGACGCCCGCGAAGCCGCCGTAGCGCACGGCGACGCCCGCGGGGCGGCCGGTGATCACGGCGACCGCGGCGACCTTCGGCGCGAGCGCGGCGAGCGCCTCGACGGTGCCGGGGTGGGGGCGGGCCTGTTCGGGGTCCGGGACGATGTCGGCGAGCGTGCCGTCGAAGTCGAGGGCGACGACCGCGCGGTCCGGCCGGGCGAGTACGGCGTCGAGCCCCTCGCGGCCGGCCGGGGTGGTCGGGTTCGGAAGACGTTCCGGGTGACTGCCCATGGGGCGAGCCTATGCCCTGGGCGGAGGGAGCACGAGCGTGCCGGCCCGGCACCGTGGCGGCGCGCACACCCCACCACCCCGGCTTGACAGTCATTCCCTCACGACTCCATGATTCCATTAATTGATTCATGGAATCACGATCACGGATCACGGAACCGAGGTGAGGCGCGTGGCAGACACGAGCACCCCGAACGCGACGTCCGGCAACTGGGCACTGGAGGCCCGCGGGCTGGGCAAGCGCTACCGGCGCGGCTGGGCGCTGCGCGACTGCTCCTTCCGGATCCCGGCCGGCCGCATCTGCGGTCTGGTCGGCCCGAACGGAGCCGGCAAGAGCACCCTGCTCGGGCTGGCGACCCGGCAGGTGCAGCCGACCGCCGGCGACCTGCGCGTCTTCGGCGTACCGGTCGACGACCCCGCCGTACTGCCCCAGGTCGCGTTCCTCGGCCAGGACAAGCCGCTGTTCAAGCGGTTCACCGTGGCCGAGACGCTGCGGATGGGCGCCGAGCTGAACCCCGGCTGGGACGCGGCCGCGGCGGAGCGGATCGTCCGCGCGGGCAACGTCCCGATGGGCGCGAAGGTCGGCACGCTCTCCGGCGGCCAGCGCACCCGGGTCGCCTTCGCGCTCGCCTTCGGCAAGCGGCCCGATCTGCTGCTCCTGGACGAGCCGATGTCGGACCTCGACCCGCTGGCCCGGGACGAGATGAGCACCCTGCTGATGGCGGAGGCCGTCGAGCGCGGCACCACGGTGGTGATGTCCTCGCACATGCTTACCGAGCTGGAGGACATGTGCGACTACCTGCTGGTCGTCTCCGAGGGCCGTATCCGCATGGCCGGTGACGCCGACGCGCTCGTACCGGCCCACACCCTGGTCACCGGGGTGTCCCGGGACGGTTCGCTGCCGCCAGAACTCGCCGGCCACACGGTCGTGGAATCCCGCGTGCAGGGCCGGCAGTTCCAGGCGATGGTCCGGCCGAGGGGCCCGTTCCCGGCCGACTGGGAGAGGGCCGAACCCTCGCTGGAAGAAGTCCTCCTCGCCCATCTCCGCTCCTCGGACGCGCCCCCGCTCTACACCCAGGGCGCCCGCGTCGAAGCCGAAGGGACCCAGGCCGCATGAGCAGCACCACCCTCACCGAGAAGCCCGGAATGCCCGGGAAGCCCTCCGAACTCGGCTCCGGACGCCGCCTGTTGCGCGGCCTCCCCTGGCTCGTCGTCCGCCAGCACCGGGTCGCGCTGGCCTGCGTCCTCGGCCTCACGGCGCTCACCGCCCTCTGGATCCTCTGGGAGCGCCACGAGCTGGTGCAGCTGCTCGACGCCAAGGGCTGGCCGGAGAAGGACCCCGGCCGGCCGATGGAGAACAACCGCGGCTACGAATACATCACCAGCATCATCAACGGCCTGCCGCTGATCCTCGCCGTCTTCGTCGGCGCCCCGCTGATCGCGGGCGACCAGGAGAACGGCACCGCACAGCTCGTCACCACCCAGTCCGTGACCCGCCGCCAGTGGCTGATCGCCAAGCTGGGCCTGGCCTACGGCCTCGCGCTGGTCTCCGGCCTGGTGGTCTCGGCACTGTTCACCTGGTGGTGGAAGCCGCACCGCTCGCTCTTCCCCAGCGCGTGGATCGACGGCGTCACCTTCGACAACACCGGCCCTGTCCTCCCCGCCTTCCTTCTCTTCCTCACCGCGGCCGGCGTCACCATCGGCGCCCTGGTCCGCCGGATGCTCCCGGCCATGGTGGGCACGTTCCTCTTCACCTCGGTCACCACCGTGTTCGTCTGGGACGAGATCCGCGTACGGCTCGGCTCGCCGCAGATGTTCACGTACCCGAAGGACACCGAACTCCCGGCCCGCTTCCACGACGCGTACGAGGTGGACCGTTGGGTGGGCAGCGCCGACGGCACCCTGTACAACTGGGGTCGCTGCGCCGAGGCGACCGAGAAGGCGCAGAACGCGTGCATCAAGGAGCACGGCATCGTCAACGACGTGATCGAGTACATCGGTTACGACCAGATGGCGGGAATGCAGTGGCTCGCGGCAGGCATCCTGCTCGCCGGGACGGCCCTGCTCACGGCGTTCACCCTCTGGTGGACCTCGCGCCGCCCGCTGTGACCGACCGCCCCCTCCCCTACGTAAAGTGTCGGCAATCGAGCGGAAGGTGAAGTCCGTGGTCGTTTTCCGCATCGACCGGCGCAGTGGGGTGGCGACCTATCTCCAGATCGTCCGGCAGGTCGAGCAGGCGCTGCGCATGGGCGCGCTGGAGGAGGGCGACCGACTGCCCACGGCGGCCCAGGTCGCCGCGACCACGAAGGTCAACCCCAACACGACCCTCAAGGCCTACCGCGAGCTGGAACGCATGGGCCTCGCGGAGGTACGCCAGGGAGCGGGCACGTTCATCACCCGCACCCTCGCCCAGCCCCAGTCCGGCCCCGACTCCCCGCTCCGCACCGCCCTCACCGACTGGCTGACCCGGGCCCGCGCCGAGGGCCTCACGGGCCAGGACGTCACGGCGCTGTTCCACGCGGCGTTCGAGAACGCGTACCCGGGCGAGGCGCCGGACTGACGGGCGTCGGACGTCGGCCGGTTCCGGACCGTCGATTCCGGAGTGACGGGCCCGCTCAGGCGCGGTTGTAGCGATAGCCGCTGCCGTGGGCGGGCCCGACGTCGTGCAGGATGCCGGAGCCGGCGACGGTGAAGAACGAGGGGTCGGTGTCGCGGCACACCCCGCCGGAACGGGCCTTGTCCACCACGGCGGTACCGACGTTGATCCGGTTCCCGCCGTCCGCCACGGAGCTGAGCTTCGCCGTGTACTCGCAGTGCCCCGACCCCTGGACGTCGGCGATGAGGGTCACCGCCGACTGCCCGGGCGACACCCGCCGGATGACCACGGTGTGCGGCTGGAGGGCGTCGTACTGGGACGCGATGGACCAGGTCCCGACGAACTGCTGCGGCACCCGGCCGTCCGGGGCGGGGTCCTGGGCGGGCGGCTTCGCGGCACCGCCGGAGCCCCCCGAACCGGACGAGCCGGACCCGTCCTGTGTGCCGCCTCCGCCGGAAGCTCCGGCCCCCTCGCCTCCGCCCGAGGACGCGCCCTCGCCGGAACCGGCCCCGTCGCTCTGCCCGCCGCCGGAGTCGCCGCCGTCCTCTCCGCCCTGCTCCTCTTCTGTACCTTCCTTGTCCTTCCCGTCTTCCTTGCCGTTGTCCTTGTCCTTGCCCTTGTCCTTCTCGCTGCCCTTGGAGTCGTCCTCCCCGGCCGGGGAGGACGGGGCGCCGGACGGTCCGTCACTGGCGGCGGGCGGCGCGGCAGCCTCTCCGCCCCCGGGGTCGGCGCCACCGGGGCCGCGGTTGAGGAAGGCGGTGGTGCCCCCGGCAGCCAGCACGGCGACGACGACGGCCGCGACGACCCAGGCACGACGCCGACGCCCACTCCCTGGCCGGTCCCCGGCACCGGCGGCACCAGCCGGCTCGGGACCAGGGGACAAGGCCGGGGCCGGGCCCGATGCCGATGCCGATGCCGGGGAAGAGTCCGGGTCCGGGTCCGGGGCCGGGTCCGGTGACAGGCTGCCCGCCTCGTCGTCCTTCGCCGGTGCCGGCCTCAGATCGACCGTACCGAGGTCACGCGGCTCGGGCACGGGAGCCTCAGGAACAACGGGAGCCTCAGGAACAACCGAAGAAGCAGGCTCCTCGGCGCCCCCCGCCCGCACAGGCGCCGGTACGTCCGAGGTCTCCGGAACATCCGCGTCGAGCAGCAGCGCCGACTGCTGCGCCAGCCGGGCCAGGAGCACCGGCGGCAGCCAGGCACCACGCAAGGCGTCCGAGGACCGGTCAGGCGCCAGGCACCCCAACAGCTCGTCCACTCCCGGGCGTTCGGCGGCGGCTTTGGTCAGGCAGCGTTCGATCAGCTCGCGCAGGGAGGCGTCCTCCACCGCGTCGAGGTCCGGCGGGGACTGGACGATCCGGAACATCACCGCGTGCTGGTTGCTCGCACCGGCGCCGAACGGCAGCCGCCCCGTGGCCGCGTACATCAGGACACAGCCGAGGGAGAAGACGTCCGCCCCCGCTCCGGTCTCCTCGCCGAGGATCTGTTCGGGCGCCATGAACCCGGGAGAGCCGATGACCATGCCCGTACTGGTCAGCAGGGACTCCACGGAGACCTGGAGCGCGCGGGCGATGCCGAAGTCGATGACGCGGGGGCCGTCGACGGTGAGCAGGACGTTGGACGGCTTGAGGTCCCGGTGGACGATCCCGGCGGCGTGAATGCCGCGCAGGGCCCTCAACAGCCCCTCGGCCAGGGCGTTGACCGAGGCGGCGGGCAGCGGCCCGTGCTCCCGTACGGCCTGTTCGAGGGAGGGGCCGGGGACGTAGCCGGTGGCCACCCAGGGCCGTTCGGCGTCGGCGTCGGCGTCGAGCACGGGAGCGGTGTACCGCCCGCCGACGCGGCGGGCGGCCTCGATCTCCCGACGGAAGCGGGCCCGGAACTCCCCGTTCGCGATGTGCTCCTCGTGCACCACCTTCACGGCGACGGTGCGCCCGCCCGCCGAACGGGCCAGGTACACCCGGCCCATCCCGCCCGCACCGAGCCGTCCCAGTAGCCGATAGGGCCCGATCCGCGCCGGGTCACCGGTCACGAGCGGCCGTATGCCCTCCATCGCCGGGTACCCCTGGCTGTCCTTGCCCTTGCCCATGCTGAACCGATCCCCCGATGGCCTTTGCCCCTACGGTCGTTCGCGTCGGGCCGAAGCCGTTCGCGCCCGCCCAGGATAGGAGGCCCGGGGGCTCTCGCTTCCTGCGGATCCCGGCCTCGGTCCGCGTGGTGCCGAGTGCTTCAGCGGGAAGCCGCAGGCGCCGTTGCGCAGCGCGGGTCCGACACAGCTCCACCCGGTGCGGCCTCTGGGGCCGCACCGGGCTCGGCTCAGGCGTTCAAGGGCAGGAAGCGCCGGTACACGGGCACGGCGACCGCCGCGACCACCAGGTGCATGCTCATGAGGGCGGCGACGCCGCCCCAGCTGGTGGCAGGCTGGTTGCCCGTGATGCCCGTCGCGATGTCCGGGATCAGGGACACGGCCACCACCGTGGGCACGAGCCACCGGAGGACGGCAGCCGGGTCACCGGCTCTGCGGCGCACGATGTGCCAGCCGACAGCGCCGGCCAGGACCCCGATCAGGGTGGAGGGCAGGTAGGCGCTCGGCCACAGCGGCGGGAAGTCGTCCGAGACACCGGCCGCGCGGGCGATTAACGAGACGACGGTGTTACCGATGCCGGCTGCCGCGGTTGCCACCACAACGGCGAGGGCGATCGCGGCGCCGGTGCGCCCCCCCGAAGTTCGGGTGGAACGTGCGGTGTCGGTCATGAGGTCTCCAAACTAGGGGAGTTGGCGGGGTCAGGCTCAAGTCTACGGAGAGAGCGCTGCTGTCGGCCCCCGTAGCGATTGCGGAACCACCCGCCAGAAGGCCTTGCGCGAAGGGCTCCGCCACCCGACGAGACCGGCGGACGCCTGGCCTCAGGCGGTGCCGTTGATGTAGTTCCTGGCCGCGACAAAGGTGGCCTTGGCCACCTTCCGGCCGACCTTCTGGCCCTCGTCGATGTCGAACGTCCAGTGGCCGCCCCCGTAGACGCGGGAGAGGCCGTCCTCCTCCGCGGCCTCGCTCAGGGTCTCCCACTTGAGCGTCACGTCCGAGGTCGGGCTCAGGCCCGGCTCGTAGATGGACGAACCGGCCTTGGCGGTGTAGGAGTCACCGAACCTGTCACTACCGGTCCACAGCTTCAGCGACTCGGCCGCGGTAGCACCCCACACGGCGTGCCCCGAGACGTACGAGGCGAACGGGGGCGTCGTGACGTACGGGAACCACTTCTCGCCGGCCATCATCTTCGTGCCCTCGCCGCGACCGCCGTAGCCGGGCACCTGTCGGCCCGACTGGTCGTAGCGGATCACCGTCGCGGGGCGTGCGTAGTCGTAGTGCACCTTGCTCTTCCAGGCCACGATACCGGCGTCGGCCATGGCCAGGTTGAGCGTGAAGAACATCTTCACGTCCTCGCCCAGCGTGTTTCGGTCCCGGCGGGAGATGTACTGGGCCCACTGGTTCTGGTGGCCGGCGGGCGTCTCACTGTTCTCGAGCCAGTACTCCGAGATCACCTTCTTGCGATCGGTGAGATTGACGTTGTGGTCCATCAGCGTCTTGATGTCCGCCTTGAGCTTCTTGCTCCCGTAGGCGGGCGGCGGGGGCGGCATGAAGTCCGCCGGGTCCTTGATCGCGAACGGCTTGACGTCACCCCACTGGGGAGTGGCGAACGGCGGTACGAACCCGTTGATACTGAGCGGAGTCCAGCGCATCGGGTCCAGGACGGTCGACTTGTCCAGCACGTTCACGTCCTGGACCGGGTTGAACGGGACGTAACCCGTCGTGTCGGCGTACTCGTTCTCCTGGTTGGAGCCGTCCGTCCTGCGTTCGTCGATCACCGCGTCGCAGGCCGTGTGCGCCACCCCGGCAGCGGTCCTGGTGTTCCGCGAGGTGTTGGCCGGGTCTCCGCCGAGGGCTGTCAGCTTGGCGTCGAAGTCGGCCTTGAACTCGGGGAGCACGTAGCTCAGAGCGTCGTAGGCCGCGTAGTTGACGGCGATCTTCCGGTTGGCTTCGGTGCGCTTGTAGTACGGCTGTCGCAGGTCGTCGCCCAGTTGGGTCCCGACCGCCCGGTTGTCGTACGCGGCCCATGCGTCGTATATGCAGGTGTGGACGATGCCGAGCACCCGGCTGCCGAGCGGCGGGCGCTTGAGGCCGTTGGTCTGCGCGGCTTTCTTCACCATGGCGTCGTACGTCACCTGGTTCCACTGGAGGACGAGATTGTCCCCGCGCTGCCCACCCCCCGCGCTCTCCGCCGCGGTGGCGGTGCCGCCCGCCGTGACAGCGGTGCCCAACAGCATCGCCGCCATGGCGGCGGAGGTGGCCGCACGGTGGCGGCGGTTGATCAGTGTCCTGGACAGACTCACGTGAACTGTTCCTAACTGAGAACGGAACCGGCGGTTCCTGGTAGCTGGGTGATGCGTGAAACAACGCGGGCGACGCCCAGGTGCGTGACCTGGGCGTCGCCCGCGAATCAATGGGTGGCCGGGCCGCTCCCGGCCCGGGCCTACGCGGTCGCCGCGCAGGCCACCCGCGTCATGTACGCGTGGGCGGCGGGCTCGAACTGGAGCCCGACGTGCGTCGACGCGGCGTTCACGTCGCGCCAGTACCGCTGGAGCGGACTGGTGACGGAGTGGCCGCTGGTGCCCGCGGCGCCGAAGACCCGGTTCACCGCCGTCACCAGCAGTTCGACGGCCAGCGAGCAGTCGCGCCCGTTGCGGACCACCTCCAGCGGCGTTATCTCGGCGCCCCGGTCGGCGACCTCGGAGGCCCGCTCGATCAGCAGTTGCGCGGCGTCGATCTCGCCCGCCGAGCGGGCCAGCGCGGCAGCGTAGTGGCCGCGGGTCAGTCCCGGCCCTCCCGCCGCCTCGGGCGCACTGCGAAACTTCGCGGTGGCGTAGTCCGTCCAGTGCGCGAGCGCCCCGCGCGCGGCGCCCAGCGTCGGCGGGGCGAAGGACAGTCCGTTGGCGGCCGGCAGCGGCAGGGCGTGGCACGCCTCCGTCGAGTGCTGGGGCCGGCCCTCGAACAGGTCCCCGCCGTCGAAGGTCCGCGCCTCGGGAACGAAGACGTCGTCGACGACGAGCGTGTGGCTTCCGGTCGCACGCATGCCGATGTTGGTCCAGGTGTCCCGCACCGTGTAGGCGGCGCGCGGGATCACGAAGACCCTGGGCGCCCGGTGCTCACCGGTGGCGAACACGGCCCGCACCAGAGCCCAGTCCGAGAAGTCGACCACGCTGATGGAGGGCCATGTGCCGGTGAGCCGAAACCCTCCCGGTACCGACTTGGCCCGGCCGAGCGGGGCGAGCGAGCCGACGACCACGGTGTCGGGGCCGTCCTGCCAGACCTCGGCACACCCCTCCGCGGGGAGGTAGCCCGCCATCCGGCCCACTCCCGCCACGATCGAGGCACTCCAGGACGTCGCGGCGCACTCCGCACCCACGGTCGCCAGGGCCCGGGTCAGGTCACCGAAGGTCCCCGCGCTTCCGCCGTACGCGGCGGGGACGAAGTGCCGGGCGAAACCGGCGGCGAGCACCGCCTTGACCACGTCCGGCTCCAGCCGACGCGTCTCGTCCGCCGCGTCGGCGTAGCCTCCGGCCAGAGCCGCGACCTCCTCGGCCGCGCTCATCAGCGTGCTGGGCTCCTGTCGTGACACCACTGCTTCCACCGTTCCCCTGTCGGTCATGATGTGTACGGCCGCTTGGCCCGGGCCTCGGTGAGCGAGCGCGTCCACCAGTCCAGCTGGTCGAGCATGGTCTTGGCCGCGTGGCCGCACCCCACCGGATCGCCGGGCCTGCCGGCCTCGTCGAACTGCTCCCACACACGGTGGAAGCTGACGGAGTCGCGCATCGTGGGAGCGTGCAACTCCGCGAAAACCAGGCGTAGTTGCTCGACCGCGCGCAGGCCGCCGGAGATCCCTCCGTAGGACACGAAGGCGACCGGTTTCGCGTACCACTCACGCCGGTACCAGTCGACGGCATTCTTCAGCAGCGCGGGAAAGCTGTGGTTGTGCTCGGGTGTGACCACCACGAAGCCCTCGGCGGCGTCGACGCGGCGCCCCAGGTCCGCCACGGCCGGAGGCCACGGGTCATCGGCGGGACCGCCCGTGACCACGGGCAGCGCGGCTTCGGCCAGGCTGATCACGTCGACGTCGGAGTACCCGTGCTCCTCGGCCTGACCGAGGAACCACTTCGCCACGGTCTGGCCGGCCCCGCCGGGGCGGGCGCTCGCCACCATCACCGCGAGGCGTGGGGACTGTGCTGGCATGACGGTCCTTCCTTCCGGTCCTACGAGTCCTCAGCGGCGGTGACGGGCAGTCAGTTCCTGCAGCACCGGCAGCAGGTCGGCGGGCGAGGGGGCCTCCTGCATCTCCCGGTGCAGCGCGGCGGCGCCCTCCTGGAAGGACGGGTCCTCAAGCAGCCGGGTCAGGCCCTTGCGCAGTGCGTCAGGCGTGAACCGGGCGCTGTCGAGCCGCAGTCCGGCACCGGCGTCGGCGACGTGCTGCGCGGTGGCGGTCTCGCCCCAGAACGGCATGGGAGTGACGAGCTGCGGCACGCGATGGGCCACCGAGGCGGCGAAGGTACCGCCGCCACCGTGGTGGATGATCGCCGAGCAGGTCGGCAGCAGGTGGGTGAGGGGGACGTAGTCGACCAGCCGGACGTTGTCCGGAACCGCGGCCAGGGAGTTCCGGTGATCGGCCTCCACGGTGGCCACCAGTTCCACGTCCAGGCCGGACACGGCCTCGACCACCTCGGCGAAGGAAACGCCGCTCTGCCGGAAGATCTGGCGGCCGCGTCCTCCGACACCGAGCGTCAGGCAGACCCGCGGACGCTCGGGCCGCTCGTGGACCCAGTCGGCGAGAGCGGCCGTGCCGTTGTACGGCACCCGGCGCATCGACACGTACCGCTGGTCGACGGGCAGCCGCATACCCTGCGGCATCGGGTCGATGGTCCACTGCCCGAGAAGCAGCTCCTCCTCGTACTCAAGGCCGTACGGGGCCAGCATGCCGTCCATCAGGCTCAGTACCGGGTCCTCGTGCGGGGCCGCGCCCCGCGCCGCCAACTGCTCCCGGGACCGCTCGCGCAGCCAGCCGATGTTGTCCCGGCCCCACAGGACCCGGGCCTGTGCGGCACCGCTGACGCGCGCCGCCACGGCGGCCGGGACGCAGAAGGGGTCCCAGAGCACCAGGTCCGGCCGCCAGAGTTCGGTGAACGCGACCAGGTCGGGCAGGACCGGGGTGTAGACGGACAGGACGTTGCGCATCATCTCCCACTGGGCCTCCCAGCCGGAGGCGTCCGCGGTGTCCAGGGACAGTGAGTCGTCCAGCGTGTCGAGCTGGTCCTGGTTCGAGTTGAACTCGACCACTCCGGCAAGCCGACGGCGGTCGCCGAGCGGTACGGCCGCGAGGCCGGCGTCAGTGACCAGGTCCACCGCGTCCGGGTGGATCGCGACCCGTACCTCGTGGCCCGCGTTCTGCAGAGCCCAGGCGAGGGGAACGATCGGGTGCACATGGGCGACCGCGGGAAAGACAGCGAACAGAACACGCATGAGGATTCTCCGATGGTGGTCGTGAGGCGGGTACCGGACGCTTGTCGGCGGCCACCGCTCAGACGGCCGCCAGGAGTCCCGCGAGTGAGGCGTCGAGATCCCTGCGCGGCTCCCAGCCGAGCAGGCGGCGCGCGCGGGAGATGTCGAGCCACAGGCAGTCGAGGTCCGATCGGTTCGGGTCGGCGGACCGTTCCACCAGCCTGACCGGCAGTCCGCTGAGCTCGATCAGCCGCTCGACGACCCGCCCCGACCGGACTGCCTGTCCACTGCCGACGTTGACGACACGGCCCGACACCCCGGAGGCGGGCGCGCTGCCGACGGCGAGCACGGCGTCGACGACGTCGCGTACGTCCACGAAGTCACGCTCGGCCCGCAGGGGACCCAGCACCAGCTCGGCGTCGGTGGACCCGCTGTCCCGGGCGAACCGTTGCAGGTGCGCGGCGACGCCGCCGAGGAGGCTGCCGGCGGGGGAGCCGGGCCCGATGATGTTGGCCATCCGCAGGACGACGCCGTCGAGCTCGCCGGCCTCGGCCGCGTCGAGGACGTGCCGCGTCGCGCGGAGCTTCGACCTGCCGTAGGCGTTGACCGGGGCGGGTTCGCGTTCCTCGGTGATGCCGGTGTCCGGGTCACCGGCCCCGTACTCGTGGACGCTGCCCAGCTGGATCAGCCGGGGCCGGCCGGGCAGCTCCGCCACCGCGGCCGTCAGAGCGGCCACGAGTTCGTCGTTCGCGCGCCGCATCTCCTCCTCCGTCACCTGCCAGACGGCGCCCGCGGCATTGACGATCACGTCAGGCCGGAGGCCGGAGAGCAGGTCGAGGAGTTCTGTCCGCCCGGCCTCGGCCAGGTCGAACGCGAGGGAACGCTCCCCCGTACCCCCGTGGGCCGGGCCTGCGGTCCTGGAGACTCCGACGACGTCGGCACCCGCGGACCGGTAGGCGGTGCGCAGGTGCCGGCCGAGGAAGCCGCTGCCGCCCAGGACCACCACCCGGGTGCCGGTCAGGCGGCGCACGGAGCCAGGACTCCGGAGGCGAGGGTGGCCGCCAGCGAGGGCGCGTCCCGGTCCTTGTCCGACATCAGCGGCGGCTCCGTGAAGCCCCACGGCAGGGCGAGGTCGGGATCGAGTGGGTCGATGTCGATCTGAGTGCCGGGGACGTAGGTGCTCGACAGTACGTAGCAGATGCAGGCGTCGTCCGTGAGCGTGAGGAACCCGTGGCCCACGCCCTCCGGGACGTAGACGGCTCGTCCCGACTCGGCGTCGAGGACGTTGCTGTCGTACTGGCCGAAGGTCGGCGAGCCCACCCGCAGGTCGACCACGAAGTCACGGAACGCGCCTCGCACACAGGAGACGTACTTCGCCTGGCCCGGCGGGCTGGTGACGCTGTGGATGCCCCGCAGGGTGTTGCGGCGCGACACCGAGTAGTTGATCTGACGCACTTCGAACGGATGTCCCACGACGCGTTCCAGCTCGTCGGTGCGGAGTGACTCGAAGAAGCCACCACGGACATCGGTGATCTGCCGAGGAGTGAAGACGTACGAACCCGGCACCTTGGTTTCCGTCACCTGCACGGCGCTGTGGCCCCGTTTCCTGGTCGTCGTGGGACATGGTCGGTGGTTCGTTCAGCCGGCCGCTCCCGAGCGGTCCTCAGCCGGTACGGCCCCCGCGGGGGGCGCGGCCTCGACGGCGGGCTGGGGGCGGTCCTTGATGAACCAGGCTCCGATGAAGGCGGCGATGCCGATCACCGTGGCGCACAGGAAGGCCCAGTGCGTTCCGTCGGCCACGGCCTGCTTGTACGCCTCGCGCACCGGCTCGGAGAGGTTCATCAGGCTCTCCGCGCTCAGCCGTGACTCGCCGCCCGCCTCGGCACCGCCCTCGCCGGTCACGGCGCCCTCCACCTGGTCGGCGAAGAAGATGCCGGCGAAGGACACGCCGAAGGCGCCGCCGATGGTCCTGCTGAGCGTGACCGTGGACGAGGCCACGCCGAGGTTCCTCATCTCGACGCTCTCCATCGCGACGGACAGGGTGATCTGCATCAGCAGACCCAGGCCCGCGCCGAACACCGCCATGTAGACACCGGTCGTCAGCCGGCTGGTCCCGGTGTCCATCTGGGACAGGAGGAAGACGCCGACGGAGAGAAGCGCGCCGCCGAGGACCGCGTACCTCTTGAAGGTGCCCTGCTTGGCGATGAGCGGGCCCGCGAAGGTGTTGACGCCCACCATGGACAGGAGCAGGGGCAGCAGCAGCAGGCCGGCGTTGGTGGCGGAGGCGCCCTGCACGGTCTGCTGGTAGATCGGCAGAAAGGTCATGGCGGCGACCATCACGAAGCCGAAGAGCAGGGCCACCACGTTGGCCCAGGTGAAGTTGGAGCTGCGGAAGACGGTGAGGGGCAGCACCGGCGCGGCGGCCCGGCGCTCCACGGCCAGCAGGGCGAAGGCCCCCGCCACGGCCACCACGGCCAGGCCGATGACCACCGGGGAGAACCAGTCGTAACGGCTGCCGCCCCAGGTGGTGAGCAGCATCAGCGACGTGATGACGGCGGTCAGCAGGACCGCGCCCAGGTAGTCGATGCGGGCTTCGGAACGCTTCTTGGGCAGACGCAGCGCCACCGCGATGATGACGAAGGCGACCAGGCCGAGCGGCACGTTGATGTAGAAGGAGTAGCGCCAGCCGAAATGGTCGGTGAGGAAGCCGCCGGCGATCGGGCCGGCGACCATCGCCACGCCGACGACCGCGGAGGCCATGGCCTGGAACTTGCCCCGCTCGCGGGGTGGGACGAGCTCGCCGATGATCGACAGCGCGCCGACCATCAGACCGCCCGCTCCAAGGCCCTGGAGGACCCGGAAGCCGATGAGCTGGCCCATGGACTGGGACAGCCCGGCCACCACGGAGCCGATCAGGAAGACGCCGATCGAGGTGAGGAAGACGCCCTTGCGGCCGTACATGTCGCCGAGCTTGCCCCAGATCGGCGTCGAGGCGGCGGTGGCCAGCATGTAGGCCGAGGCCACCCACGAGAGGTGCTCCAGCCCACCCAGATCGGCGATGATGGTGGGCATGGCGGTGCTCAGGATCAGGTTGTCCAGCGCCGCGAGTAACATCGCGACCACGGCCGCGACCATCACGGCGTACAGGTGGCGCGTCGGCGGAGCTCCGACGACCGTTCCGCCCGGGGAGGGGTCCTGGGACATGCTTGCTCCTTCTCGGCTGCGCAGCCTGGTGCGCGCGGGTGCGGGATCGATGTGCTCGTGCCGGCACCGCTGGTCCCGATGCCGGTGAGGGACGATCGGGATGATCAAGCCCCGAAGCGACTCTAGGTTAACTGCTGTTATCCAGCAGCGAGTTGCTCCAGATCCGCGACGACTCGGGACGGTGCGGGCATGGCTGCCATCTCGGCACGCAGCTGTTCCGCCGCCTTCGCGTAGGCCGGTTCGTCCAGCAGTGCGGCCACTGCGGCCCGCACCCGCGCCGTGTCGTCCTGCTGGGCGGCGTCCTCGATGGTGATGCCGGCTCCCACGCGCTCCAGGCCGTCGCCGTGCCAGAACTGGTCGGCCATCTGCGGCAGGACCAGTTGGGGCAGCCCGAAGGCGCTCGCGGTCATCGCCGTGCCCGAGCCGCCGTGGTGGACGACGGCATCGCAGGAGTCCAGCAGCAGGTGCAACGGGACGGGATCCACGAGCCGTACGTTGCCGGGGACCCGGCCGAGCGCCTCCCGGTACTCCTCCTCGACCGTCGCGATCACCTCGGTGTCCGGGAGCCCGCCGAGGCCGTCCAGGATGTTCCGCATCAGCGGGACCCCGTTGTAGGCCAGGGTGCGCCCGCCCAGGGAGACCGCGACCCGGCGGCCCGGGCGCGGGGTCCGGTGGTCCTCCCGCAGCCATCGGGGCAGCTGCCCGTTGCCGTTGAACGGCACGTAGCGCATCGGGGCGCCCCGGGTCACCCCGGGCAGCTGGAGGCTGGGCGGGCACGGATCGAGCAACAGGGCCGGACGGGGCAGGTCGAGGAGGCCGAGGTCCGCCAGGGCGTCCTTGAACCAGGTCCGGCCGGTGGCCCGGGTCTGGTCCGAGATGGGGTCGACGCCCCAGCGCTGCTGGACGACGGGGACGCCGAGCGTCTCCCCGACGATGAAGGAGACGTATTCGAGCGGATCCGACAGGACGAGGTCGGGACGGAAGTCGCCGGCGAGCGCGAGGTACTCCGGCAGCACGTCCAAGGTCGGGCGCATCCAGAGCGTTCCGACGTTGGAGAGCTGCTCCAGGGCCGGCCGGCCCCAGGCCTCCGCGGGGCGCTTGCCCGCCACCCGCTCGATCAGCATGTCGTCCAGGGTGAGCCGGCCCCCGATGCCCAGGGCGTTCAGGCCCGCCGAGGCCGCCGCGCCCAGCACGTCCTCGCGGCCGGCGACCAGCACCTCGTGGCCGGCCGAGCGCAGCGCCCAGGCCAGCGGCACCAACGGAGTGAGATGGGTCGATACGGGCGTGTTGATCATGAGGACGCGCACGGTCGTCTCCTGCTGAGATGGGGTGGTGGGTGAGGGGCCGGCCGGTCTCCCGGCTGCCGGGCCGGCCCCGCGACCGGCGGTCCCGGTCGCGGTGTCAGACGCCCGAGGACTGCCGTACGTGCTCGTGCAGCCACTCGGCGACGGCCGTCGGCGAGGTGCCCATCGTGAAGACCTCCGCGACGCCGCGTTCCTTGAGCACCTCGATGTCGGTGGTGGGGATGATGCCGCCGCCGAACACGACGACGTGGCCGGCTCCCCGCTCGCGCAGCTCGTCCAGCAGCCCGCCGAACACCTCCTCGTGCGCTCCCAGCAGGCTGGTGACGCAGATCGCGTCGGCCCCCTCCCGCACGACGGCGTCGGCGAGAGCGCCGGGCGTCTGCTCGTCGCCCGCCTGGACGGTGTCGAGGCCCGCCTCGCGGAAGGCGTCGACGAGCTTGGCTGGGGCGGGCGTGCCCTTCCCGCCGGCCTCGGGCTTGGCCATCACCACACGGATCGCTGCGGACTCGCTCATGAGGTACTCCCGGTTTCTGTGTCGGGTCGGTTGTCCGTGCCGGGCGCCGCGAGACGTTCCAGGACGCCCACCACCTGGGCGGGCAGGGGCAGGGCGGCGATCTCGTCGGCCAGCACCCGCGCCCGCTCGGCGTACGAGGGGTTGGTGAGCAGCTCCCGGCAGGCCTTCTCCACGCCCTGGGGGTCGTTCTCCTCGGGGGTGAGCGTGCGGGCGGCGCCGAAGTCGCTGATCCGCTGCCCCGCCTCCACGAAGTTGCCGCCCTGCGGCACGATCAGCTGCGGCACGCCGGCGTTCATGGCGGTGAGCGCGGTGACCCCGCCCGCGTGGTGGACCACCAGGTCGCACGTGGGGACGACGACGTCGAGCGGCACCCAGCCGACCCGGGCCTCGGGCAGCTCGGCGCGCAGCTCGTCCGCGACCTCGTCGAGCGTGGCGATGACCGTCTCCACGTTCAGCGCTGCCATGTCCGCCACCAGGCCGCGCAGGAACCCCGTCTTCCTGGCGAACACCAGGCGGCTGCCGGACGTGACGCACACCCGCGGGCGGTCGCCCTTCGTGTACATCCAAGGCTCCAGCTCACGCTGCCCGTTGGCCGGGATCCAGCGCATCATCTGGGCTTCGGGGGCGTCCGCGGGCCGCAGGCTCGGCGGGCAGATATCGATGAAGAGATCCGGCTCCGGGAGGGCGTCGAGCCCCAGCTCCGCCAACTCCGGCCGCAGCTCCTCGCCGGCCGCCGGGTCCGTGCGCCACGCATCGCCGGTGTCCCAGGCCTGCCGGACATAGGGCACTCCGAGTTCGGCGGCGATCAGGGCGGCGGCGAACGACATCGAGCCGCCGACGACCACGTCCGGGCGCCAGGCCCCGGTGAGGTTCCGCAGCGCCTCCATGCTGCCGGCGGCGATCCGCCCGAACCAGCGTCCGGCGAAGTCCAGTTCCTCCTCCGGGGTCTCGGGCATCCTGAGCGGATTGCCGGCTCGGTCCATCGTGCTGAACCTGCGGATGGAGGACGGCGCGAGCGAGAGCGCCGGAAGGCCGGACGAGGCTATGTACGGAACCATGTCATCGATGGCGCCCATGAACACGTCGTGTCCTGCATTGCGCGCGGCCGTGGCGAGCGGAGCGAGCGCGAATACCGTCGCAGGGCTTCCGCTGGCGATGAAGAGGATTTTCACGCGTACCCCCGTTGTCTCTGAATGAATTCTTCATCAGTCGATGATGAGGACCGTGTTGCCGTCCGGGTCCTTCACGAAGAACCTGTGCATGTCGGAATGGCGCTCGACTTCCGACGGGCCGGCCTCGCGCAGCTCCTCACGGGCCGACTCCAGATCCGCCCCGGTGAACGCGATGGCGGTGGTGGCGCCCCCGGTGTCGCCGCCCAGCACGAGTTCGCCGCCCGCGCCGGTGTCCAGGACGATCCAGTTCTCCCCTTCCTTCACCGTCGCCAGCTTCAGACCGTCTCGGTAGAAGGCCTTCATCGCCTCGAAGTCGTCACATTTGACCAACACCGCGGTCAACGCCCCGAACATGTCAGCTGTCCGCCTTTCCCTGGGTTCTAGCCGAGCAGCGTGCCGCCGCTGGCGTCGATGAACGCGCCGGTAATCCAGCGGGCGTCCTCGGAGGCGAGGAACGCCACGACGTCCGCGACGGCCGCGGGCTCGCCGATCTCTCCGAAGGTGCTGAGTTTCGACAGCACCTCCCGCACCTCCGGGATCCGGAACAGCTCGCCGCCGTTGTCCGTGCTGCCCGGGGCCACGCTGTTGATGGTGATCCGCCTGGGCCCCAGGTGCCGGGAGAAGTGCAGCGCGATCTGTTCCAGAGCGCCCTTGGTCATTCCGTACATCACCTGGTCGGGGCTGGCGACCCGCGTCAGCCCGGAGGTGATGTTGATGATGCGGCCGCCGTCGGGGACGACCGTCAGCGCGCGCTGCACGATGAAGAACGGGGCCTTGGCGTTCACCGCCATCATGCGGTCGAACATCTCGGGCGTGACGTCCTCGGGCTGTCCCATGGCCATCACACCGGCGTTGTTCACCAGGATGTCCAGCGAGGTGCTCCCGGTGCGCTCCTCCAGCCCGGCCCCCAGGCCGTCGAAGAGCGTGTCGACGTCTCCGGGCACCCCCAGTTCGGCGCGCACCGCGAAGGCGCGGCCGCCGTCCTTCTCGATGGTGGCGACGACTTCCTCCGCGGCCTCGGCCCCGGTCGAGTAATGCACGGCGACGAGAGCGCCGTCCCGCCCGAGGCGCTCGGCGACGGCCCGGCCGATACCCCGGCTCGATCCCGTGACCAACGCGGTTTTACCCGTGAGCCTTTCCATGGTGTCTCCCCTGTCGTGGTGATTCGGTACTCCGGTCGGAAAGTCACTACGGCGGAGACTGCTTCACAGTTTCTTCGGCCGCGCGACGCGGGGCAAAGCAGTTCACCGAGAGTTGACCATCAGCGCACCGTGCTCTGTATCTCTGTCGAGTTCCGGCGGGAAGAACCCGCCCGCCCGCCGCGCGGGGCCGCCCTGGACGGCCGTGTCGCGCGCCAGCAGGCACTCCTCCAGGAATGCGAGCGCCCGCAGGTGGTACGTGCGCGCCGCCCAGCCGAGGCTGATGTTGTGCCCGGCGTGGGGCTGGCGGGCGACCTCCACCCGGAGCGCGCCGCGCAGATGTCCCGCCAGGTCGGCCACGGACTCCTCGTCGTGGCGCCACCACTGCTCGTGCTCGGCGAAGGTGAACCGGACCGGGACACGCACCCGGGCGGCGATGCCCGGATACCTCTCCGGCCACAACGGGCCCTCCTGTGCTTCCCGTTCCGGGACCGGAGCCACCAGTGAACGTCCCCGCCGGAAGGCTCCGGGCGGGTACAGCCGCAGGGGCCCCCAGTGCCGCTGCCACGCGCCCCGGCCGTCCGTGCCGTCCCTGCCGGGAAGCTGCTCCGGATCAACGGCGAGCCGGTGGCCGAGCCCCGAGATGTCCACCCCCAGCAGGGTGTCCCCGACGTCTTCGTGGGCGGCGGCCGCCAGGGCGAGTTTGCCTCCGTTGGAGTGGGCCACCAGGAAGCAGCCCGCGCCGACCGGGCGGCAGCGTGCGAAGTCGGCCAGCGCGCCGTGCAGGGTGGCGGCCTGCTCGACGAGACGCTGCCCGGCGGGCAGCCGGGCGGCCGACGCACCGTAGCCCGGACGGTCCAACGACAGCACGGTGTAGCCCAGTTCGGCTCCCAGCGTCAGCAGCGAGAGCCCGGGACGGACCCGGCTGTCGAAGTAGCCGGCCCGCATCCCACCGCCGTGCACGGCGACCACCACCGCCTTCGGGTCCGTGTGCGGTGGCTCCGCGAGCAGACCCGAGAGCCGGATGCCGTCCACGGCAAGTGTGATCTCCCGGACCGGCACGGACTCCCCGCCCGTCACGGCGACCTCTGCGCCGCGCGGGAGCGCAGCTCGTCCAGCAGGCTCGCCTGCCGCAGCAGCACGGGATCCGGCGGCGCCGCGTCCCGTACGGCGGACGCGAACGCGCGTACCGTGGCCGCCACCTGGTCGTCGGCGGGCAGTGTCAGCTCCTCGACACCGTCACGCCCTTCGAGGCGGATCCGGGGCCGGTGGTCGGCGGGCGGTGTGAAGGCGCGCTCGACGGTGATACGGCCCAGGCTCCCCCACAGCTCGTAGGCGCTGCGGTACCCGTGGTCGAGCCCGAACGTGAGGTGCGCCCCGACCCCGTCCGGCGTTCGGAGCAGCGCCGTGCCGGCCGTGTCGACCGGGCTGCCGCCGACGGCGTCGAGGGTGGCGCCGACGACGGCCAGGTCGTTGCCCAGGAAGTGCAGGGCCGCCCGCACGGTGTACACGCCGACGTCCCACAGGGCGCCGCCGCCGAGTTCGGGGCGGTAGCGGATGTCCCCGTCGGGCAGCCGGGGTATCGCGAATGCCGCGTGAAAGGCGCGCGGCTCCCCGATCACCCCGTCGGCCACCAGCTCGCGCACGGCGGTGTGCTGGGCGTGGTGGACGAACATGACGTTCTCCATCAGCGCGAGCCCCGAGTCCGCCGCGAGAGCCGTCAGACGTTCGGTGTCGGCCGGGGACGTGGTGAGCGGCTTCTCGGCCAGCACGTGCTTGCCGGCGCGCAGCGCCGCCTCCGTCCACCGCGCGTGCAGCGCCGCCGGCAGCGGGATGTACACGGCGTCCACGTCGTCCCGTTCCAGGAGGGAGCCGTAGCCGTGGTGCGGCCGGGCGCCGTACTGCCCGGCCAGGTCCCGGGCCCTGGCCGCGTCGCGGCTGGCGACCGCGGCGATCTCCACCCCGCTCTCCGCCGCCATCGCGGGCAGCATTCGACGTCGGGCTATGTCCGCGCAGCCCAGTACGCCGATCCGTACCGCAGCCATCATGCGCGGGCTCCCGCCGCGGTGAGGCAGGCCAGCAGCGTACGGGCCTGGACGTTGACGTAGTGGCCGTGCTGGACGAGCGCTCCGAGCTGGTCGGGGGTCACCCACTGGAAACCGGGCGGCGGGTCGAGCGGGGCCTGCGCCTCGTCGGCCTCGACCAGGAGGTAGCGGCTCTCCGCGTTCAGGAACCGGCCGCCTTCCTCCGAATGCACGGCCTCGTAGAGGATGCGGGACCGGTCGGCCGCGAGCACCGCATCGAGGAAGGGCGGGCGGTCCTCGCCGGTCAGGTGGGCGTGGTTGTCCGGGGTGTACTGGACGGTGGGGCCCAGCTCGACCGTGTCGAGGAAGCCGCCTTCGACACGGGCGTGGGCCAGCACGTGGCGCACGCCCCCGATACGCCGGGTCAGAAAGGCCGCCACGCCCGTGCCCCGGGGCTCGAACAGCGGCTGGGTCCAGCCGCTGACCTCGCGGTTGCCGGCCTGGACCGACACCGCCACGACGTCGAAGTACCGGCCCTCCTCGTGCCTGACGGCCGACTCGCCGCGGACCCAGCCGGGCAGCCCGGCGAGCGGTACGCGCTCGGCGTGTACGTCGTGCCGTGACCGCTCCGCGGTGAACCAGGACAGCAGCTCGACGTCGGAGAGCAGGGCGCCCTGTCCGCCGTCGGCGAGCGGTGCGCACGCCAGCACGGTGCGCGCGTCCATGTTGACGACATTGTCCTCGTGCAGCAGTTCCCCGATCTGGCCGAGGGTCAGCCAGCAGAAGTCGTCGTGGAGCGGCACGTCCCCGACGGCCTCCACGATCATGTTGCGGTTGCTCTTGCGGAAGAACCAGGAGCCGTGCTCGGACTGCAGCACGTCGGTGATCACCTGGCCTCGGCCCGGGCCGGTGAAGTACTCGATGTACTTCACGTCCGCGCCCCGGTGGACCTTGGTGTAGTTGCTGCGGGTCGCCTGGACGGTGGGCGAGAGCTGGAGCAGGTTGCGGTTGCCCGGCTCCATCTTGGCCTGCATCAGAAAGTGCAGGACTCCGTCGAACTCCTTCACCAGGAGGCCCAGGATGCCGACTTCGGGCTGGCTGATGATCGGCTGGTGCCACTCGCGGTAGGGGCCTTCCCCGGTCACGACGTGCAGGCCCCCGATGGAGAAGAACCGGCCGCTGCGGTGCACCAGGTTCCCTGTCGGCTCTTCGAACGACCAGCCGTCGAGTGCGTCGAACACGATCCGGTCCACCCGGAACCGGTGTGCCCGGCGGCGCTCTTCGAGCCACTGCGCCAGGTCGTCGGTGCGCAGGGCCGCGCCGGTGGTCGCGGCGGCCGACGCGGCCAACCGGGCGGCGACCGAGGGATCGTGGCGCGGCCGCAGGGCGTTCTCCTCGGCCGCCTTCAGGACGAGCGGTGAAAGCATGGTGGTGCTCCTGGGAGTTCGGTGGGTGGCGTTCAGGCCGCCGGGGCGGAAGCGGTCGCTTCGATGAAGGCGTCGAGGACCGGCCGGTAGTAGTCGGGACCGAAGCCCATCGCCGCCGTCTGCGGCACCAGGGCGCACAGCTTCTCGATGGAGATGACGTGGTGGGCGCCCTCGTCCTGGTAGCGGCGCTGGATCGACAGCCCCAGCCGATCCTCCAGGTGGTCGACGATCCGCTCCACCGGAACGGCAGCGCCGGACGCCACGTTGACGATCTCACCGTGCAGGCCCTGCCCGAGCAGCAGATCGATGATGGTGATCACGTCCCGTACGTCGATCAGGTCGCGGGCCGCGTCGCGCTGGATGCGGACGACGCCCTCGCGCATCTGCCGGATGAGGGCCGGTATGAGCTGGTGCGAGGGCTGCCCGCGGCCGACGAGATGCCCCAGGCGCAGGATCAGGTGAGGGGCGCCGGAGTCCTGCAGCTGCCGCTCCAGCGCGAGCTTGTGCGCGCCGTACGGGGTGCAGGAGGTGATGGCGCTGTCCTCCCGGCCGGGCCCGTCGACCGCGCCGTACATACCGGTGGCGGCGGTGGAGAAGAACAGCAGCCGACGCCCGGTGGCACGGCACCGGTCGGCCACTTCGGCCAACAGGGCCGCCTCCCTGGCGAAGTCGGCGTCCGAGGTTCCGCTCGCCCAGGAGACGCCGGCCGCCAGGGCGACCGTGTCCGGGTGCCGGTGAGCGATCGGCCGCAGGTTGTTGGCGAGGAATCCGTTGCCCACGATCTCCATGGTCATCCGCGGGCCTCCACGAATTCCCGGACAGAGGCGACCACATAGTCCAGCATCTCGTCGGTCAGGCCGGGGTACACGCCGACCCAGAAAGTGTGCTCGGCGATGACGTCGCTGTTGGCGAGGGTGCCCACGACGCGGTGCGGCCGGTCGATGTAGGCGGGGTGGCGGGTGAGGTTGCCGGCGAACAGCCTCCGGGTGCCGATCTTCCGGCTCTCCAGGAACTCCACCAGCTCGGCCCGCTTGAACGGCGCGTCCGGGGCCACGGTGAGGACGAACCCGAACCAGCTGGGATCGCTGCGCGGGGTGGCCTGTGGCAGCAGAAGGTGGGGGACGCCTTCCAGACCGTCGCGGAGCCGGCGCCAATTGCGCTTGCGGGCGGCGACGAACCCGTCCAGCTTGGCCAGCTGCGTCAGGCCGAGCGCGGCCTGCAGGTCGGTCGCCTTCAGGTTGTAGCCGACGTGGGAGAAGATGTACTTGTGGTCGTAGCCGTCGGGCAGCGTGCCCATCTGGTAGTCGAACCGCTTGAGGCACTTGTTGCTCTCGCCCGGCTCGCACCAGCAGTCGCGGCCCCAGTCGCGCAGCGACTCCACGATGCGGGCCAGCGCCAGGTTGGCCGTCAGTACGCAGCCGCCCTCGCCCATGGTGAGGTGGTGGGCGGGGTAGAAGCTGACGGTGGACATGTCACCGAAGGTGCCGGTGAGTTTCCCGTCGTAGGTGGAGCCGACCGCATCGCAGTTGTCCTCGATGAGGAACAGCTCGTGGTCGGCCGCCAGCTGGGCGATCTCCGCGACCTCGAACGGGTTGCCCAGGGCGTGCGCGATGATGATCGCCCGCGTCTTCGGGCCGATGGCCTGCGCGACCCGGTCGGCCGTGGTGTTGTAGGTGCCGAGTTCGACGTCGACGAAGACCGGCATCAGGCCGTTCTGCAGGATCGGGTTGACCGTCGTGGGGAAGCCCGCCGCGACGGTGATCACCTCGTCGCCGGGCTGCAGCCGGCGCTCCTCCAGCAGGGGCGAGGTCAGCGCCGCGGTCGCCAGGAGGTTCGCCGAGGAGCCGGAGTTCGTCAGATGGGCCTTGCGCAGTTTCATCTTCCGCGCGAAGGCCGACTCGAACCTGCGGGAACTGGGCCCTGCGGCGATCCGCATCTCAAGAGCGGCGGCCACCAGAGCCACCCGGTCCTCCACGTCGAGTACCGCCCCCGACGGCCAGATCTCGGTGACCCCGGAGACGAACGGCCCTTCGCCCTCACTGTCCACGTGGTACTTCCGGACCGCGTCCAGCACGCGGTCCCTGTGCACGCTCATTCATTCCTCCGTGGTTGCGGCGGTTCACAGCCGGGCCGTGCGGCGCCGGCTGGGCGTCGCGGGCGGCAGCGCCCGCGGGTGCGGGGGGACCGTCAGGCCTGCGCCCCACCGCCGTACTTGGTGCCCTTCCACCAGGCGGGGTTGTCGCGATACCAGTCGACGGTGTCGGCCAGGCCCTGTTCGAAGGGGACCCGGGGGGCGTAGCCGAGCTCCTCGCGGATCTTCGTCTCGTCGAGGGAGTAGCGCAGGTCGTGCGCCTTGCGGTCGGCGACCCGGCGCACCTTGGACTCGTCCGATCCGGTCAGCTGGAGGAGCCGCTCGGTGACCGCCCTGTTGGTCTGCTCGTTGCCGCCGCCGACGTTGTAGATCTCTCCGGCCCCGCCCTTGTTCAGTACCAGGTCGATCGCGCGGCAGTGGTCGTCCACGTGGAGCCACTCGCGGATGTTGCGACCGTCGCCGTACAGCGGCACCCTCTGGCCCTCCAGCAGGTTCGTGACGAACAGCGGGATGAACTTCTCGGGGTGCTGGTAGGGGCCGTAGTTGTTGGAGCACCGAGTGATGGAGAGGTCAAGGCCATGGGTGCGCCAGTACGACCGCGCCAGGAGATCGGAGGCCGCCTTGGACGCGGAGTACGGAGAGTTGGGGGCCAGCGGCCACTCCTCCGTCCAGGAGCCCTCCTCGATGGAGCCGTAGACCTCGTCGGTGGAGACGTGGACCACTCGCGGCACACGGGTGGCGAGGACCGCGTCCAGCAGCCGCTGGGTGCCCGTCACATTCGTGCGGACGAACTCCTCGGCCGATTCCAGTGAGCGGTCCACGTGTGACTCCGCCGCGAAGTGGACCACGGCGTCGTGCCCGGGAAGCACCCGGCGCAGCAGGTCGTTGTCGCAGATGTCGCCCCGGACGAAGGTCAAGCGCGGGTGTGTCCCCGGGAGGTTGTCGCGGTTCCCGGCATAGGTCAGCTTGTCCAGGACAGTGACGTGCGCACCCTTCCAGTCCGCATAGCCGTCATCCAGGAGCGTGCGCACATAGTGCGAGCCGATGAAGCCCGCGCCGCCGGTGACCAGGATCTTCTTCACGCCGCTACCTCGACTCGTGTGTGGTCACCGACGACGAGCCGGTGGTGGGGGGTGTCCTGGCCGGCCGGCCCGACGGAGGCGAAGCGGCCGATGATCGAGCTGCGCAGTCCGCGCACCTCGGAGACAGTGGCGCCGTCCAGGGCGATGGAGTACTCGATGTCGGTGTCGGTGAGCACGCAGTCCTTGCCGATGGACGTGTAAGGCCCGATGCGGCTGTCGGTCACGACCGTGCCGGCCCCGATGATCGCCGGGCCCTCGATGCGGGAGCCGATGACGCGGGCGCCGCGCTCGACGACGACCCGGCCGATCAGTGTGCTGACCGCGTCGACCTCGCCGTCGACGGACGGTCGCAGGCCGTCCAGCAGCTCGCGGTTGCATTCCAGGACGTCGTCGACGCGGCCCGTGTCCTTCCAGTAGCCGTCGTACACGCTGGCCCTGACGTCACGGCCGTGCGTGACGAGCCATTGGATGGCGTCCGTGATCTCCAGCTCGCCGCGTGCGCTGGGCTCGATGGCCGCGACCGCCTCGTGGATCGCCGAGGTGAAGAAGTAGACGCCGATCAGCGCGAGGTCGCTGCGCGGCTGCTGCGGCTTCTCCACCAGGCGCTCGACGCCGCCCTCGGCGTCCAGCTCCGCGACCCCGAAGGCACGGGGATCGGCGACCTTGTGGACAACCACCTGCGCGTCGGGGCGGTCCGCCGTGAACTCCTCGGCGATCGGCTTGACGCCCTCGGGCAGCATGTTGTCGCCCAGGTACATCACGAAGTCGTCGTCGGCGAGGAAGGGCCGGGCGAGCGACACGCAGTGGGCCAGGCCGAGGGGCGCCTCCTGCTCGATGTAGGTGATGCGCACGCCGAGGTCGCTGCCATCTCCGAACACCGTCTGGATCTGGGAGAGCCGGCCTCCGACGACGACGCCGATCTCCGTCACACCCAGCTCTTTGACATTCTCCAGGACGTGTTCCAGGACCGGTTTATTGGCGATCGGTATGAGCTGTTTGGGCATCGAATAGCTGAACGGCCGGAGTCGGGTACCCGATCCGCCCGACAGGACGAGAGCCTTCACGTTGTTTCCTTTGCTCACGAGGAATGAGGCATTTCTGCGTGCTCGCTGCATCGCGGGCAGCGACCGGCCGCCGATCGCAGGTCAGCGGGGTCGACTGCGGGAGAACAAAAGGGCCGGGGATACCGGAGCACGTCGTCTCGGTGCGCGTGCCGGCGCATGCGGAGCATGCTGCCGCAGCAGCCTTCGGGCACCGCTCAAGAGCGTTGGCAATAGCTTCTTCGACGCGTCGGCGGGCGGCAAGGAAATTGACCGAAGGCTGACATTGGCAAGGACCTGGCGTGCTTCTTCAGATCCCCTGAGTCACACGGATTCCCTCCGGGCGGCGTGAGCCGGCCGTGTGCCGTCCCCGCCGGCGGCCTCCCCGGCCGCCCCGTCCCGGCCCGTCACTGCGGGGGGTTGCCGTGCTTGCGCGACGGCAGGTCCGCGTGCTTGGCGCGCAGCATGGCCAGGGACCCGATCAGGACCCGGCGCGTGTCGCCCGGGTCGATGACGTCGTCGACCAGGCCGCGCTCCGCGGCGTAGTAGGGGTGCATGAGTTCGGCCTTGTACTCCTTGATCCGCTGCTGCCGTACGCCCTCGGGGTCGTCCGAGGCGTTGATCTCGCGGCGGAAGATGACGTTGGCCGCGCCTTCCGCGCCCATCACGGCGATCTCGTTCGTGGGCCAGGCGAAGGCCAGGTCGGCGCCGATCGAGCGGGAGTCCATGACGATGTAGGCGCCGCCGTACGCCTTGCGGAGCACGAGCGAGATCCGGGGCACCGTCGCGTTGCAGTAGGCGTACAGCAGCTTGGCGCCCCGTCGGATGATCCCGTTGTGCTCCTGGTCCACGCCCGGCAGGAAGCCGGGTACGTCGACCAGCGTGAGGATCGGAATGTTGAAGGCATCGCAGAACTGGACGAAGCGGGCGCCCTTCTCGGAGGCGTCGATGTCGAGGACCCCGGCCGAGGCGGCCGGCTGGTTGGCGACGATGCCCACCACGTGTCCGTCCAGCCGGGCGAACGCGCAGACGAGGTTGCGCGCCCAGTCCGCGTGGACCTCGAAGTATTCGCCGTGGTCGACGACCTCCTCGATCACCGCGCGGATGTCGTAGGAGTGGCCGGGGTGCGCCGGGACCAGGTCGAGCAGCGCGTCGGTCGGCCGGTCAGCCGGGTCGTCGGACGTTTCGACGGGGGCGAGCTCACGGTTGTTGAGCGGCAGCAGGGACAGCAGGAAGCGGACTTCCTCCAGGCATGCCTCCTCGGTGTCGTACGCGAAGGCCGCGACCCCGGAGCTGCTCGCGTGGACGTCGGCGCCGCCGAGCCCGTTCTGGGATATCTCCTCGCCGGTGACGGCGCGTACGACATCGGGTCCGGTGATGAACATCTGCGAGGTGTCGCGGACCATGAACACGAAGTCGGTCAGGGCGGGAGAGTAGGCGGCGCCGCCCGCGCAGGGGCCGAGCATCACGCTGATCTGAGGGATGACCCCGGACGCCTTCGTGTTGCGGTGGAAGATGCCGCCGTAGCCGGCGAGCGCGGTGACCCCCTCCTGGATGCGGGCGCCTGCGCCGTCGTTGAGGGAGACGAGCGGGGCGCCGGCCGCCAGCGCCATGTCCATGATCTTGTGGATCTTCTCGGCGTGGGCCTCGCCCAGCGCGCCGCCGAAGATCCGGAAGTCGTGGGCGTACACGAAGACCGTACGGCCGTGCACGGTGCCCCACCCGGTCACGACGCCGTCGGTGTACGGCTTCTTCGCCGCCATGCCGAGACTGGTCGCCCGGTGCCGGCGCAGCTGTTCCACCTCGTGGAACGAGCCAGGGTCGAGCAGCAGATCGATGCGCTCACGCACGGTCAGCTTGCCCTTGGCCTGCTGACGCCCGGTCGCAGCGGGATCGGCGCCGTCCCGGGCCAGTTCCCTGAGGTGTCGCAGCTCGTCGAGCCGCGCCTGTACGGCGGTGGGAGCGTCTTCAACTACGGACATGGTGGTGCCCCTCCATGGACAGGTCGGTGCTCAGGGGGACGGCGCCCGACGCCGTGCCGGCCGGGTGCCGCAGCCGCCGGGGGCCGGTCAGCTGCCGTACGGGGTCTTCGCGCGCGCCTCGCGCAGGGCATGGCCCCACCATCCGAGCTGATCGAGCAGAACCTTCGCCGCAGCGACGGAACCTTCGTCCCGCGGGGCGCCGTCCTCGCCGAACCGCTCCCACGCCATGTGGAAGCTGACGGCATCCCGCACCGTCACCGCGTGCAGCTCGGCGAAGACCGGACGCAGTTGTTCAACCGCCCGCAGTCCGCCCGACAGCCCGCCGTACGACACGAAACCGACGGGCTTGGCCTGCCACTCCGTGTGGTGCCAGTCGAGCACGTTCTTCAGCGAGGCCGGGAAACTGTGGTTGTACTCCGGCGTCACCACGACGAACATGTCCGCCTGCGCCAGGCGCGGCGAGATCCTCGCCAGCGCCTCGGCGACTTCCGGGCTCGGCTCGCGCGACAGCGAGGTGGGCAGCTCGTGGTCCGCGAGGTCGATCACGTCGACCACGACGTCGTCGCGTTGGCGGGCCTCGCCCGCGAACCAGTCGCCGACGACGGGGCCGAAGCGACCCTCGCGGTTGCTACTGACGATCACCGCGAGGCGGAGAGGTGCATATGACATGGGGTGAAGTGTCCTTTCGCTGATGGTCGGATGTCGGTGCCTGCCGAGAGACGCGCAGCGGCTCACGGGCCGCCGGGACCGGGTTCCACACGGACGACGGCGCCGGTGACTCCGCCCGCGTCGTCACCGGCGAGGAAGGCCACCGCCTCGCCGAACCGTTCGCCGGCGGGGACTCGCGCCGTCCGCTCGGCCAGTTCCTGGAGTACGACACCCTCGGCGCCGCCCGACTCCGCGTCGGTCACCAGGGTGTTCACGGTGATGCCTCGCCGCGCCAGTGCGGGGGCGTAGTGCCGGACCAGCGTCTCGCGCACACCCCGGTTGACCGCGTGCGCGAGGGCCCGCCGGTCGTGGGGCTCGAAGGAACCGCCGCAGACGGCGATGACGCGGCCCCCCTCCCGCATGTTCCGCAGGCTTCGCTGGACGAGGAAGAACGGCGCCTTGACGTTGACGGCGACCAGGCGGTCGAAATCCTCCGGTGCGGCGTCCCCCGGGCCGGGCCCGCTCCACGCACCGGAGCTGTCGACCAGGACGTCCAGGCCTGCCCCGCCGGTGCGCTCCGTGAGCGCCTCCTCCAGGCAGGTGAAGAGGCGGTGAACATCGTCGTACCCGGCCAGACCGGCACCGATCGTGAAGGCGCGGCCGCCGTCCCGCTCCACCGCGGCCACGGTCTCGGCGGCCGCCTCCCGGTCCGACGCGTGATGCACCGCGACGAGGGCCCCCTCCCGCGCGAGGCGGACTGCGGCCGCCCGGCCGGGGCCGCGGCCCGCGTGGGTGACCAGTGCCGTCCGCCCGGAGAGACAGCCCCCGCCCACGGCCGAGCCCTCTCCCCGCCGAGCGCCGAACCAGCGGCGCAGCGCCGCCCCGAGGCCGTCCTCACCGCCACGTCCGCTCCACACGATGTGCCCGTCCGGACGTACGAGTACGGCTTCGACGCCCGCCAGCGGACCCTCCTGCGACACGAGGGCCGCGCTGACCGTGTCGACCACCGGGGCCCAGGGGCCCGCCGCGGTGCGCAGCCGCCACGCGGCGGCGACATCCTGCGACAGATCGAGCAGCACGCCGCGCCCTTCGCGCAACAGCGCGGTGGTGGTGACCGCGCCCTGCCCGCAGGTCAGTTCCGCGTGCGGAACGCGCGCTCCGAGGAGGCGGTCGCCGCCCGGTCCGACGTCATGGCGGACGTCGAGTCCGGTGATCATTCCGGCCAGGTGCGCACGGCCGGCGTCGCGGTCGATCAGCTCGCCGAACAGCTTCCGTACGCTCTCCACCTCCGCGCCACCGAGCAGCAGCGACGCCTGCGCCCTGATGTTGGTCAGGGTCCGACGCCCCACCGCGTGGCGTTCGTCGTGATAGGTGTCGAGGAACGACTGCGGCTGCCGCCCGCCGAGGTGGGCGGCCAGTTTCCAGCCGAGGTTGACGGCGTCCTGCAGACCCAGGTTCAGCGCCTGCCCGCCGACCGGCATCTGTTGGTGGGCGGCATCGCCCGCCAGGAGAACGCGGCCCTGCCGGTAACGGGCCGCCTGCCGCGACGCGTCGCCGAAGGCATTCACCCACAACGGTGTCCCGCCGCTGATGTCCTCGTCGGTGACGTGCTTCCACACGTCGGCCACCTCGGCGAAGTCCGGCTCGCCGGTGCGCCGCACGGGAGCGCGGCCGAACTCGTGCACCATGACGCGGGTCACCCCGTCAGGGCGCCGCGCGGCGATGGCGAGACCGTGCTCCAGTCGCTGGAACCGGCGGTTGGGAATGTCGATGCCCGCCACGTCGGCGCGGATCAGTTCACGTGCGGCGTCGGCGCCGGGGAACCCGAAGCCACCGAGGCGCCGCACCGCGCTCTGTTCCCCGTCGCATCCGACGACGTACGAGGCCCGCAGCCGCACCGGCCCGTCCGGCCCGACGGCTTCGGCGTCGACGTGGTCCTGGGCCGCCGTCAGTCCGCGCAACTCGTGGCCGCGCAGGACGACGGCGCCCAGGCCGGTCGCCCAGTTCCCGAGCAGCTCCTCGACCCGGGCCTGCGGGACCTTCCACTGGCCGGGCCAGGGGCCGGGGAGGGTGAGGTCGAGCGGGACACCGCCGAAGTGGCCCATGGCATCGGTCGGCACGGTCCCCAGCTCGGCCAGCAGGCCCCGGCTGTCGAGGATCTCCATGGTGCGGGCGTGCAACGTGGACGCCCGCGACTCCGTGGTGGGCGTGTCCAGACGCTCCACGACCACCACGTCCGCCCCGCCGAGCCGGAGCTCGCCGGCGAGCATCAGCCCGACCGGCCCCGCTCCGACCACGACCACTTGGGTCTTGGTGTGTATGTCGGCCATGGTCAGTGGCGTCGCCGCTCGGCGTAGTCCTTGGCGAGGCCCAGGGTGGCGCGGCTGTTGGCACTCAGCGCGGACCGGACGTGCTCCCTGGCCTCGGCGATGCCCGCGTCCGCGCCGAGGAACTTCGTGATGTTCTCGGTGTTCAGCACGACGGTGTGCTGCGACGTGGCGGCGACGCCGTCCTCGTTCTCGGTGAACGTCCAGCGGCCGGTGTGCAGCGTCATCAGCGCCGGAAGGGTGACCTGCTTGTAGGCGATCTTCTCCTGCGGGAAGCACACCCGATACGACTTGGTGGTGTGGGTGTGGCCGTCCTTCGTGCGGGTGTCCATCTCAAGGATCTGCAGTCCGGGCGACAGCTCCTCCAGGTCGACCTTCGCCACGTGGGGCAGCCGCTCCTGCCACTTCTCGCCCTCGTTGATGAAGTCGAACAGGTCCTTCGCGGATCCGTCGACCTGCACCGTGTCCTCGAAGGAGAACGTCACCTCGGCGGTGGCGTGCGCCAGTTCGACGTTGGTCTTCAACGCGGCGAGCTCGGAGCGTGAGTTGCGGTCGACCGCCTCGTCGATCCACCGCAGCGACTCGGGGTCGTCCCCCTCCGCGGCGTAGTCGTGCAGCAGGCGGACCCGGCACTCGTCGGCGGAGAGCGGCTCGATGATCCAGGTGCCGCCCATGGCGGCGACCGGCGGGGCAGGCACCTCCTGCCGGAAAGTGATGAGCAGCCCGTGGGGGTCGAGAGTGCGGCGCGACGTCCAGACCTTGGCCGTGTCGTTGGCCGTGGCCCAGATACGGATGCGCTCCTCGTGCTCGCTCCGCTCGACCTGGTCGACGTGGATCGTCGGCGGGAAGATCCGCGGCCAGTGCTCCACCTCGGCGATCAGTCGGTAGACCTCGGCCGCGGGTGCCTGCACGGTGATCTCGTGCTCAACCTCTTTGGTCATCATGCTGTTTCCTTGGGGTCGTGAGGGGCGTCGGGTGATCAGAAGTTGCCGAGTCCGCCGCAGACGTTCAGGGCCTGCGAGGTGATCGACGCCGCGGTGTCGGAGGCCAGGTAGCCGACCAGGCCGGCGACCTCCTCCGGCGTCGAGTAGCGGCCGAGCGGGATCTTCGCCTGGAACTTCTCGAGGATGGCGTCCTCCGTGACGCTGTAGGCGTCGGCGTAGCCCTGACGGACCCGCTGCGCCATCGGGGTCTCGACGTATCCCGGGCAGACCGCGTTGACGGTGATGCCGGACGGGGCGAGTTCGTTGCCGAGCGCCTTGGTGAAGCCGACGACACCGTGCTTGGAGGCCGAGTAGGGGGCGCCGAGCACCACGCCCTGCTTGCCTGCGGTGGACGCGATGTTGATGACACGACCTCGCTGCTTGTCCCGCATGCCGCCGGTCGTGAGCGCCTCGCGGGTCATGCGGAAGACGCTGTTGAGGTTGGTGTCGATGACGTCGTGCCACAGCTCGTCGTCGATGTCGGCGGTGACGCCGCCGCCGCTGCGGCCGGCGTTGTTGACCAGCACGTCGACCGTGCCGAAACGCTCGACAGCGGCCTGCACGAAGGCGCGCACGTCGTCGGCGGAACGGACGTCGAGCGGGGTGCCGTCGACCTCCAGCCCCTCGTCCTGCAGCTGTTTGACGGTCTCCGCCACGTTCGCGGCGCTGCGCGCGCCGATGAACACCCGGTGGTTCTGGGTGGCCAGAAGGCGGGCGACGGCCAGCCCGATCCCGCTGGTTGCACCGGTGACGAGGGCGACCCGTCGGTCCTGCTGAGACATCGGTTCTCTTCTCCCTGAGAGGTGTGCGTACGTTCCGGACAGGTGTGCCTAGGCGACCGCGGCTTCCTGGATCGACGCGTTGACGGCCGTCAGCAGGCCGTTCGGGGTCAGGCCGTTGGCGAAGATCTCCTCGTCGAGGGAGACGCCGTACTCGCGCTCGATGCGGCCGCCGGTCTCCAGCAGGGCCAGGGAGTCGTAGCCGAGGCTCACGAAGTCGGTGGTGAGGGCGGTGTCGCTGTCGAGGTCGACACCCTCGTCGGCGCCCGCTCCTTCGAGCAGGATGCGCTTGAGATCGACGAGGGTGAATTCCTGCGTGGACATGGCTGTCCCTTCATGGGGGTTGGCGAACGGTGGATGAGGACCGGAAGAGAGCGGTGTGCGGCACGGCCCCGAGTTCTGTCTGCCGGGTCGTCAGCCGGCGGCGCGGACCACGACCGCCGAGTTGAACCCGCCGTAACCGCGGGCGATGACGAGCGCCGCGCGCGTGGCCGCCGCGCGCGGCTGACCGGTGACCAGGTCGATCTCGTACTCGGGGGAGAGCGTGACGTTCGTGGTGGGCGGGATCAGGCCCTCCCTCATGCACAGCACCGCGGCGACGACGTCCACCGGGGCGGCGCCGGAGTAGAGACGGCCGGTCATCGTCTTGGGCGCGGTGACCGGGACTCCACGGACACCGAAGACCGCGACGAGCGCGTCGGCCTCCGTCCGGTCCAGCTCGGGGGTGCCCGCCGCGTCGGCGAACACCACGTCGATGTCCGCCGGCCCGACTCCCGCATCGGCCAACGCCTGCTCGATCGCGCGGCGCAGACCCGGCTCGCGGCCGCTGCCCGGCTTCGGGTCGAACGTCGCGCCGTACCCGGCGATCTCACCGTAGATGCTGTCCGCACCCCGCTCCCGGGCGGCATCGGCGTCCTCCAGAATGAGCAGCGCCCCGCCCTCCCCCGGCACGTAGCCGCGTGCCTCGGCGTCGAAGGGCAGGTAGGCCCGCTCGGGGCGCTCGCTGGTGCTGAGCCGGTCGCTGGTGAGCTGCGCCACCCAGCCCCACGGGCAGACCGACGCGTCGAAACCGCCGGAACAGATCAGCTTGGTCCCCTTGCGGATCTGTCGCCGGGCCTGGGCGATCGCGTCCAGTCCGCCCGCCTGGTCGCTGACCACCACCCCGCTGTAGCCGCGCATGCCGTTGCGGATCGATATCTGACCGCTGTTGACCGCGTAGAACCAGGCGAACGACTGGTACGCGCTGACGTAGTGGCTGCCCTGGCTCCAGAGCTTCTTGAGCTCGTTCTGGCCGAACTCGAACCCGCCCGACGTGCTGGCGGTCACGACGCCCATGTCGAACTCGGGCATGGTTCCCGGCTCGACCCCGGCGTCCGCGAAAGCGTGGTCGGCGGCGACCAGAGCGAGCTGGGTCATCCGGTCCGTCTGCGGGATCAGTCGGCCGGGCAGGTGGTCCCGGGCGGTGAAGTCCTGGATCTCGCCGGCCAGCTTCGCGGGATACCGGGACGCGTCGAAGCGCGTGACACGGCCGATCGCGTTCTTCCCGACCCGCGTAGCGGACCAGTAGTCGTCCAGGCCCAGGCCGTGGGGGGTGGCGAGGCCGATGCCGGTGATGACAACCCTGGCGTTCATTCCGTACTCCTTTCGGCGCGGGTCAGCACCATGGCGCTCTGAAACCCGCCGAATCCGCTGCCGACCGTCAGGACCGTGTCCGTGGTGTTCTCACGAGCGGTGAGCGGCACGTAGTCGAGATCGCACTCCGGGTCGGGGGTGTGGAGGTTGGCCGTGGGCGGTACCACGTTGTTCTCCATGGCCAGGACGGATGCGGCGATCTCGATGGAGCCGATCGCGCCCAGCGAGTGGCCCACCATCGACTTGATGGAGCTGACCGGGGTGCGGTAGGCGTGCTCACCGAGGCTGAGCTTGAACGCGGCCGTCTCGTGCCGGTCGTTCTGCTTGGTTCCCGAGCCGTGGGCGTTGATGTAGTCGATGGCCTCCGGGTTCACCCGCGCCTCGTCCAGGGCGACCCTGATCGCCTCGGCCATCTCACGCCCGTCGGGCCGCAGCCCGGTCATGTGGAAGGCGTTGCAGCGTGAGGCGTAGCCGGCGATCTCGGCGTACATGTGGGCGCCGCGCCGTCGAGCGGCCGTCAGCTCCTCCAGGACGAAGACGGCCGAGCCCTCCCCGAGCACGAAGCCACTGCGGGTGCCGTCGAACGGCCGGGAGGCGCTCGCGGGGTCATCGCTGCGCGGCGTGGTCGCCTTGATCGCGTCGAAGCACGCCATGGTGATCGGCGAGATGGGGGCGTCCGTCGCACCGGCGACCATCACGTCGGCGGTGCCCTCACGGATCAGCTCCACGGCGTACCCCACCGAGTCGATCCCGGACGTACAGCCGGTGGAAACAACGGTGTTGGGACCTTCGGCCCCGACGGCCCAGGCCACCTCGGCCGAGAAGGAACTCGGCACGAAGTGGTCGTACAGGTGCCGCGGAGCGTAGGTGTGGTCGACGAGGTCGAGCCGCCCGCCGTCGCTGACCACCCGGTACTCCTCGTCGAGCCCCATCGTCGCGCCGACCGCGCTGCCGATGGTGACGCCCGTCCGGTACGGGTCGAAGCCGGCCAGGTCGAGACCGCTGTCCGCGAGCGCCTCGCGTGCGGTGACGACGCCGAACTGGGCGGCGCGGTCCATCCGCCGGATCTCCTGCGGGCTCAGTCCATGCATCTCGGCATCGAAGTCGATCTCCGCCGCGACCTTGGAGCGGAACGGCGACGGATCGAAGAAGGTGATCCCCCGCGTCGCCGTACGGCCCTCGCTCAGCAGCTTCCAGAAGTTCTTGGTGCCGACACCGCCCGGCGCCAGCACCCCGATTCCAGTGATTACTACCCGGCGCCCCACTGGGGCCTCCCTCGTGTCGGTGGACGGCCTTATGACGACGTCGTCCAGTTGTAGAAGCGGGTGGCCATCGCATCGGCCGGGGAACGCCAGGTGGCCGGGTCGTACGCTTCGATGAAGGGCTTCAGGTCCTGGCTGATCGCCGCGAAGCGCGGGTCGCTCTTGGCCTCCTCGATCAGCTCTCCGCCGTTGTCGGAGTCGAAGTCCTGCAGGTGGAAGTACAGTCCGCGATACGAGAAGAGCTGCCGACGCCTGGTGCCCATGCGGTGGGGCATCTCGGTGCGGTCGAACTCGCCGAAGAGTTCCGCCACGTCGATGCTCGACGCGGGGTCCATCCGGGCGACGATCAGTGTGCTGTGCATGGTTCTCCCTCTTCCGTTCCGTAGGGGGCGCTGCGGGATCAGACCCGGCGTCCGACCGGCGGGCGGCCGAACCAGCGGGTCAGAGCCATGGGCAGGTCGTGGTGGCTGCCGGGAGCGGCCCAGGCGACATGACCGTCGGGGCGGATCAGCAGAGCGGAGGTACCGCGCAGCGCGCTGCCCTCCGGTACCGCGGCGGGGGCCGCCGTGACGATGTCCACCCGGGCCGCCCACGGGGCCGCCCGCTGCCGCAGCCGCGGGTTGTCGTCCAGGTCGAGCAGGACGCCGCGGGCCGGACGCAGCAGTTCGGTGCTGCTGGACCCGCCGTGCTCGCCCACCAGCGCCAGGTGCGGCATGCGCCTTCCCAGCAGGGCGTGGCTGCCGCCGCCGACGTCGTATCCGATCTCCAGACCGCTGACCATCGCGGCGAGATGGCGGTTGACCTCCTCGTACGCGGTCAACTCCCGCAGCACCTCGCGCAGCGGGTGCACTTCGGGGCCGCTGAGGAGCAGCATCCCCTGGGCCCGGGTGTTCATCAGAAGCCGCTCGCCGACGGGGTGCCGTTCGCTGTGGTACGAGTCGAGCAGGCCGGGCCCCGCCCAGCCGTTGACGACGGCGGCCAGCTTCCAGCCGAGGTTCACCGAGTCCTGGACGCTGGTGTTCATTCCCTGGCCACCCGCCGGCAGGTGGACGTGGGCCGCATCGCCGGCCAGCAGGACGCGGCCGCGCCGGTACTCGGTGACCTGCCGGGCGGCGTCGCCGAAGGAGCTGACCCACTGCGGCTCGCCGTGCGAGATGTCGGTGCCGGTCAGCCGCTTCCAGACGTCGGCCACCTCCTCGTAGCGAGGAGGTGTGTCACGCCGTCGGGGAGGGGTGCCGAACTCGTTGGCGATGATGCGGGTGACTCCGCCCGGCAGCTTGCCGACCATGACCATGCCGCCGGGCAGGCTCTCACCGATCATGCGCGGTTCGAGGTCGAGGCCCTTCACGTCGGCGAGGAACATCTCCAGCGTCGCCGGGGTGCCGGGAAAGTCGAAGCCTGCGGCCTTGCGTACCGCGCTGCGGCCTCCGTCACAGCCCACCAGGTAGTCGGCGCGCAGTGTGTGGACGCCGTCGGGCCCGCGGACCTCCACAGCGACACCGTCGTCGTCCTGGTCCAGGGAGAGCAGTTCGTGGCCCCGCCGGATGACTGCGCCCAACTCGGTGGCCCATTCCTCCAGTTTTTCCTCCGTCACGCTCTGCGGCACCGTCTTGGCCGCCTTACCCGTTCCCTCCAGAAGGCTGAAGTCCAGCGGAATTCCGCCGAAGTGGCCTTGCGTACTGGTCTCGATCTCACCGAACCGGGAAAGCAGCCCGCGCTGGTCGAAAACCTCCAGAGTGCGCGCGGTGAAGCCGAGCCCACGGGATTCCCCGGTCCGTTCCACAAGTCGCTCGATCACAAGGACCTCGACTCCCGCGAGCCGGAGTTCACCGGCCAGCACAAGCCCGGCCGGACCGGCCCCGACAACGATCACCGCAGCGTCCATTTTCCGCCCCTCGGTAGTTATTCGAGAATCCTGTCGACTCCGCCTGCACGCCTGTGAAGCCACAGCATCCGCATGACGTGGACTCGCCCGATAAAGCGCTGCATTCGTCATATTGCGACGGTCGCGCATCCCGCGCCCCGACCGGAAATCAACACAGTTCGAAGGACGCTAGATGAAATCTTCTTCGCTCGGTCACTACCGCGTCAAGACGGCCTCATGCAAATCTGCGTCAACTTTTGCACCGCATCATGCGCAGCGACAGGGAAGCTACATCGCTACTTCAGACGCTGTACAAACCCCTGAAGCCCGCCCTGTGCTCTCTGATATCACCGAACTGCGTGCAAGTAGTTCCAACGGACCGGGGGCGGCGGATGAGCGGGGACAGCATGCGGGTGACGGGGACAGCTGTAACGTGCGTCGGTTCCGGGTGCGGACAAGGGGAGGAGAACGGCCGGCCGGCCCGCCGCGCGGCGCCGGGGTCGCGGCTCTGCGCCGCCTGCCGGGACGCCCTCGTCACGCTGCTGAAGCGGCTTCCCGCCCTTCACGAGGAGTGCGGCCGGCGGCTCAACGAGTCGGGCCCGCGGCGCGAGCGCACCTCCGGCGGCCCGCTGCCGGGCATGCCCTTCAACACGGCCGCCGCCGAGGCTCGCTCGGACATCCTGAAGCTGCTGCGCTCCTGGGCGGGAGTGCTCGTCGACGAGAGGGGCCTCCCGACGCCGGGGGACACCGTGCCGCTGCTGTCGGCCCTGCTCGTCCGTCACGCGGACTGGCTCGCGGCACACGCCACCGCGGCTGACGTCAGCGCGGAGTTCGCGCGACTCGTCCGCAGGACCCGACGGGTCGTCGACCCCGAGCCGCTGCGGCGGGTGGTCGTCGGCACGTGTGTCGAGGTGAACTGCCCCGGCGGCCTGACGGCCCTGATCCGCTCCCACCAGTCCCAGCGGCAGACCGAGATCGTCTGCGATGTGGACTCCTCGCACCGCTGGTCGAGCCAGGAATGGCTGCTCCTCGGAACCTTGCTGGCCCGCAGGCCCGGGGCCACGGGCCTCGGGACCGCCGCCGAGGCGCGCGCCGCACGCTGGCTCTCCGCGGGCGACATCGCCCAGATGTGGAACATCGCGACCGGCAGCGTGTACCGCCACGCCAGTGAGCAGCAGTGGCGTCGGCGCAGCCGATCGGGCCGCACCACCTATCACGAGGCCGATGTCCGCGCGACACTCAGCCGCTGGACCCCTGGCCGCGTCACGCGTCCGGTCGAAGACGGGGAGTCGAACCGGGCGAGGTGAACCTGCCGCCCCCGACCCTGTTCAGTGAGCCTGCTCCGCGTTGCCTCTCCAGGGTGAGAACGGCGGCGGCGATGTCCGCCATGACCCCCTCGACTGCACCATGGTGCAGGTCGAGTGCGGCAGGACCGGAGACCCGCAAGGCACCCTTGCCGCTGAGTCGAGATGCCGAACATCTCTCAGCGGCACGGGTGCTTCGTACGTCGCGCTCGCGCCGCCATCACCCCGTCAGTGGCCGATCCGAAAGCGCCGGTCGGCCGGCCCTCGCCCCTCGGCATTGGGCCTGCCCAGCGCCGTCTACGGAGATCCGAGCCGGAAGCCGACGCCACGCACCGTAATAATCCAGTTGCTGGATCCGAGCTTGTTGCGCAGGCTGCTGACATGCGTGTCGATCGTGCGTCCCGGCCGGGATCCGGGGTCCTCCCACACCTGGGTCATCAACTGCTTGCGCGAGACGATGCTCCCCGGATGGGACGCCAGCAGGTAGAGAAGGCCGAACTCCTTGCGGGTCACATCGACCGGCACCTGGTGCAATCGAATTTCGCGTTTACCCGCGTCAATGTGCAGCGGTCCGTGCACGATGACCTGTTGAAGCGCTCGCTGCTGAGGGCGGAATCTTCGCATGACTGCTTCTATTCGGGCCATCAATTCCCGGAAACCGTACGGCTTGGCCATGTAATCGTCGGCGCCCGCCTGCAGACCGAGAACACGGTCGAGTTCGCTGTCCCGCGCGGTAATGGCGATGACGGGAGTATCGGCGTCGGCCCTTATCGCGCGACACACCTCCAGCCCGTCGAGATCCGGCAGGTCGAGGTCGAGGAGAACTAGGTCGGCGCTGCGGTGTGCCTGCAATGCCTTGGCTCCCGTCGCGACACTGGCAGCCCGGTAGCCGTGCCGACGAAGCTTCTGGACAAGCGAATCGGCAGAACAGGCGTCACTTTCCACGACGAGGACATTGAGTACATCATTTTGCGCGCGACTGGCCTGCTGAGGAGTGCGCGAATTGGCATTAGCCTCGAACTCCGACCCTTCACTGCTACACGGTGTGCGAAGTATGAGTAAGTTTGCAGACTGCCGTCTCATTTACTACCCCCGATTCGCCGAACGTGCTGCCATCACCAGTGATCAAAAAACTACAAAACTGCGCGACGGTTTGTCAAATGATTTATGACATATGTCACAGGAAGTTTATTCGCCAAATACCGGCACCCAGGCACACGCAGAGTGACGGGTCGGCGGCGACCTCTTCGCGAGCCCTCTGCCTACGGCCGCGAATTGACGCCTATGTAGAGATCGAGATCAATTTCCGGTGGTTCGCCGCCGGTCGCAGGAAGGGGATAAAGTGCATCTGGGGCAAGAACAACAAGAATTCCGTAAATTGCAGGCGGTCACGGACCGCGAAGGGCGCGTCGGGTGTCCGCCCCCAAAAAAACCGTGGCGCGCCCGCTGCCCACCGGCAGACCGTGGACCTGGACTCGGCGGGGCAGAACGCGGCAGAGACCGAGGCCAGGACGGAGGCGAAGGACAAGCGGGGGAGCCCACGAAAAAGCCCCAAGTCACGGGCTACGTGACCTGGGGCTTCACTGAGCCGCCTTCGGGATTCGAACCCGAGACCTACGCATTACGAGTGCGTTGCTCTGGCCAACTGAGCTAAGGCGGCGCGCCCTGTCGCACTATGGTGCGATCAGCAGCGGAGCCAAGTCTACACAGTTTCCGGGGGTGCTCCGCACACGGCACCCCCGGAGGCGTTTGTGCTGGTCAGATGCACTTCTTGGCGTCGGTGGGCGCTGTGCCCTCCAGGAGGTACGTGTTGATCGCCGTGTCGATGCAGTCGCTGCCCCGGCCGTACGCGGTGTGGCCGTCGCCCTCGTAGGTGAGCAGGGTGCCGGAGGAGAGCTGGTCCGCCAAGGCCTCGGACCACTTGTACGGGGTGGCCGGGTCGCGGGTGGTGCCGACGACGACGAGCGGGGCGGCGCCCTTCGCCTCGGTGCGGTGCGGGGTGCCCGTGGCCTTCGTCGGCCAGTACGCGCAGTTCAGCGAGGCCCAGGCGAAACCGCGACCGAAGACCGGGGAGGCCTTCTCGAAGTCCGGGACCGCCTTCTCGACCGCGTCGGGGCCGTCGAAAGCGGGCGGCAGGTCGAGGCAGTTCACGGCGGCGTTGGCGAACATCAGGTTCGCGTACTTCCCGTTCGGCTCACGCTCGTAGTAGCTGTCGGCCAGCGAGAGGAGGCCGGAGCCGTCGCTGCGCTGCGCGCCCTCCAGCGCCTCCCGGAGCTGCGGCCAGGCCGCCTCGTCGTACATCGCGGCGATCACCCCGGTGGTCGCCAGGGACTCGGTCAGCTCGCGGTCGCCGCCGGTCGGGATCGGATTCGCGTCCAGGTCCGTGAAGAGCTGCTTGAGGGCGGTCGCCGCGTCCGCGGTGTTCGTGGTGCCGAGCGGGCAGTCGGGCTGCTTCACGCAGTCGGCGGCGAAGGACTGGAAGGCCCCCTCGAAGCCCGCCGTCTGGTCCCGGTTCATGTCGATCGCCTTCAGGGACGGGTCCATCGCACCGTCCAGGACCAGTCGGCCGGCCCGCTGCGGGAAGAGATCCGCGTACGTGGCGCCCAGGAAGGTGCCGTACGACGCCCCGACATAGTGCAGTTTCTCGTCGCCGAGCAGGGCGCGCAGGACGTCCATGTCGCGGGCCGTGTCGACCGTGGAGACGTACGGGAGGATCTCGCCGGACCGCTTCTCGCAGCCCGCCGCGAACTTCTCGAAGGCGGCGGTGAGCTTCCGGACCTCCGCGTCGTCGTCAGGTGTCTGGTCGACCTGCGTGTAGGTGTCCATCTCCTTGCCCGTGAGGCACTCCACGGGCTCGCTGCGGGCCACGCCGCGCGGATCGATGGCCACCATGTCGTAGCGGGCCCGCACCGGGGCGGGATAGCCGAGTGCCGCGTACCCCTGGAGATAGCCGATCGCGGAGCCGCCGGGACCGCCCGGGTTCACCAGGAGAGAACCGATCCGCTTGCCTGGGCCGGTGGCCTTCTTACGGGAGACGGCGAGCTCGATGTCCCCGTCGTCCGGCTTGTCGTAGTCCCTCGGCGCCTTCATCGTCGTGCACTCGAACCCCTCCACGCCGCAGTCGCGCCAGCTCAGCTTCTGCGTGTAGTACGACGACAGCCCCTCGGGGGCCGCGGTGCCGGTGGCCGAGGCGTTCGGCGACGAGCCGCTGCTGCTGCAGCCGGAGATGAGCAGGCCGGCGGTGCCGATCCCGATGGCGAAGGTGCGGAGCAGGCGCCTGGTATCCATTCAGGGAGCGTATCCGCCGGGTGACGAGTCGTACGATTCCCTGCTCATTCGGGTGAACAGGGCGCCGCAACGGCCTCGCCCCCGGACAGGCCCCGTGAGACCTCAGCCCGCCCGCAGCGCCATCGTCATCGCCTCCACCGCGAGCAGCGGCGCCACGTTCCGGTCCATCGCCTCTCGGCAGGCGATCACCGACTCGATCCTGCGGAGGGTCTGCGCGGGCGTCGAGGACTCCGCGATCCGGTCGAGGGAGTCCTGCACGTCGACATTGGCGATGGCCAGCTTCGAACCCAGCTGGAGCGCCAGCACATCGCGGTAGAACCCGGTCAGCTCGGTCAGCGCCAGGTCCAGGCTGTCGCGCTGCGTACGCGTCTTGCGGCGCTTCTGCTTGTCCTCCAGCTCCTTCATCGCCCCCGCCGTACCGCGCGGCATCCGGCCGCCGGCCACCCCGCCGAGCGCCGCCTTGAGGTCCTCGGTCTCCTTCGCGTCGACCTCCTCCGCCAGCTGCTTGGCGTCGTCGGTCGCCGTGTCGATCAGCTCCTGGGCCGCCTTGAGGCAGCCGCCCACGTCGGCGACCCGCAGCGGAACCTTCAGCACCGCCGCCCGCCGCGCCCGCGCCCGCTCGTCCGTCGCGAGACGGCGGGCCCGCCCGATGTGCCCCTGGGTGGCGCGCGCCGCGTTGTGCGCCCGCTCGGGGTCGATGCCGTCGCGGCGGATCAGGACGTCGGCCACGGCCTCCACCGGCGGGGTGCTCAGGGTGAGGTGCCGGCAGCGGGAACGGATCGTGGGCAGGACGTCTTCGAGCGAGGGGGCGCACAGCATCCACACCGTGCGCGGTGCGGGCTCCTCGACGGCCTTCAGCAGGACGTTGCCCGCGCCCTCGGTGAGGCGGTCGGCGTCCTCCATGACGATGACCTGCCACCGCCCGACCGCCGGGGAGAGCTGGGCGCGCCTGACCAGGTCCCGGGTCTCCTTCACACCGATGGAGAGCAGGTCCGTGCGGATGACCTCGACGTCGGCGTGCGTACCGACCAGGCTCGTGTGGCAGCCGTCGCAGAAGCCGCAGCCGGGGGCTCCGCCCAGCGCGCGGTCCGGACTCGTGCACTGGAGCGCGGCGGCGAACGCCCGCGCCGCCGTGGACCGGCCGGAACCGGGCGGTCCGGTGAACAGCCAGGCGTGCGTCATCTTCGAGCCCTGGTCCAGCCGCTTGCCGTCGGACACGGCGGTGACCAGCGCATCGGCGTCCCTGGCGGCAGCGGCGAGCTGTTCCTGCACTCGGTCCTGGCCGACCAGGTCGTCCCATACGGTCATCGGTCACCGCCCTTCCGGTGGTGTCGTGCACGGCCCGCGAACCGCGGTGCGTCGTCGCTCTCCATTGTGGGGGACGCCACTGACAGCCCGGCCCGCCCGACCCCGGAGGGACGGACGGGCCGGTAGGTCACTGCGGCGCCGCAGCGGGCGCCTCAGCCTCGCGGGCGGCGTCCCCGGCCCCCGCGGCCCTCGTCGTCCTGGCCGCCGAGCAGTTCGTCCGCCAGGGTCGGCAGATCGTCCAGCGGGGTCTCCTCCGCCCAGTCCGAGCGGGGGCGCTTGCGGGCCCGCTGCTGCCGGTCCGGGGCCGGCGCGTTCGGGTCCTCGACCTGCGGCAGTTCCCGGGTGCGCTCGTTCTCGCTCTCCGCGGGCGAGGGCGCCTGGCTCTCGTCCCGGAAGAAGCCCTGGGGCACCCGGTCGGAGGGCTGGTCGTCCCGCACCGGCGGCAGCACGGCCGTCTCGTCGGCGTCCCGGGCCTGCCGAGGACCCGCCTGGCCTGCCGATCCCGCCTGCCCTGCGGACCGCTGGTCCGTGAAGCGCGGCAGCATCGCCGTCTCGTCGTCCCCGGCGGCCGAACCGGAACCCGAGCGACCGGAACCCGCGGCGCCGGAACCCGAAGGACCGTCGTCCTCCGGTCGCGCCGCCGGAACCGGCTGCGTGATCTCGTTCGGGTTCACGATCGGCGTGGGGACCGTGATCTCGTTCTCCGGCACCGTCGGCCCCGACGCGCCCTCGGAGCGCGAGGACGTCTCCGTACGGGATCGGGACGCCCGCTCCGCCTCCGCGCGCTCGGCCTCGGCGCGCGCCGCCTCCGTACGGACGGCCGCCTCGGCCTCCGCCCGGCGGCGGGCCTCCTCGGCGCGCAGCAGGGCCTCTTCGGCCTTGCGCTGCTTCTCCAGCCGCTGCGCCTCGGCCTCCTGGCGCTGCCGGGCCTCCTCCTCGGCCTTCAGGCGCAGCCGCTCCTGCTCGGCCTCGCGGACCCGCTCCTCGGCCTCCAGCCGGAGCCGGTCCTCCTCGGCGCGGCGGCGGGCCTCCTCGGCGCGCTGCCGGGCCTCCTCCGCCTGGCGTTCGGCCTCGCGGCGGCGGGCCTCCTCCAGCTCGCGCTGCTTGCGCTCCTCCTCCTCGGCGCGCAGCCGGGCGAGCTGCTCCTGGCGCTCCTTCTCCAGGCGCTCCTCCTCGGCCTTGCGGGCGGCCTCTTCCTCCGCCTTGCGCCGCGCCTCCTCCTCGGCCTTGCGCCGGGCCTCCTCGATGGCCTCGATCTCGGCCTCGGAGAGCGGAAGGAGCTGGTCGAGCCGGTGGCGTACGACCGTGGTGATCGACTCCGGCTCCTGGCCGGCGTCCACCACCAGATAGCGGGCCGGGTCGGCCGCGGCCAGGGTCAGGAACCCGGACCGTACCCGCTCGTGGAACTCCGCCGGCTCCGACTCCAGCCGGTCCGGTGCCTCCGTGAACCGCTCCCGGGCGGTCGCCGGGTCGACGTCCAGCAGCACCGTCAGATGCGGTACGAGGCCGCTCGTCGCCCACCGCGAGATCCGGGCGATCTCGGTCGGGGCCAGGTCCCGGCCCGCGCCCTGGTAGGCGACGGACGAGTCGATGTAGCGGTCGGAGATGACGATCGCGCCGCGCTCCAGCGCCGGGCGGACGACGGAGTCGACGTGCTCGGCGCGGTCGGCGGCGTACAGCAGTGCCTCGGCCCGGTTGGAGAGACCGGCGGAGGACACGTCGAGCAGGATGGAGCGGAGCCGCTTGCCGATGGGGGTGGCCCCGGGCTCGCGGGTGACGACGACCTCGTGGCCCTTGGACCGGATCCAGTCGGCGAGCGCCTCGACCTGGGTGGACTTGCCCGCTCCGTCGCCGCCCTCCAGGGCGAGGAAGAAGCCGGTGGCGGCGGGCGCGACGGCCGGTTCGTCGCCGCGCAGCGCCTCGCGCAGGTCCCGGCGCAGCGGCACGCCCGCCCGGTCGTCCGTCTTGGCGAGGACGAAGGCGGCGACGGGCAGCAGCAGCGCGCCGAGCAGCATCAGGGTGAAGGCGGCCCCGCCGTGGGCGAAGACGAAGTCACCGGCGGCCAGGCGGTGTCGCCCGATCGCGGCGGCCAGCAGCGGTCCTGCGACCGCGCCGAGCGCGACGAGCACCCGGACGACGGCCTGGAGGTGCTCGGTGGTCCGGGCCTGCCGGAACGCCTCGGTCTCCTGGTCGATCAGGGTGTGCCCGGTGTTCGCGGCGACCCCGGCGGCGTAACCGGCGAGCAGGGAGATGGCGATCCCGGTCGCGGTGTCCGGCACCAGGCCGAGCGCGAGGAGCGCGAGGCCGGTGACGGCGGTGGCCAGCGCCAGCAGACGGCGGCGCGACAGGGTCGGCAGTACGTGGCGTGCCGTACGGATGCCGAGGGCGGTTCCCCCGGTCAGTCCGAGGATCAGCAGCGCGAAGGTGGCAGGACCGCCGCCGAGGTCGTAGGCGTGCAGGACGGACACGGCCGCCGCGGCGGCGATGGCTCCGGCGACGGAGGCGCAGACCGCGACCAGCAGCGGGACGGCGCCGGTGCGGCCCTTGGCGGGTCCGGTGCCGGTGACCGGGCGGCGCAGGCCCTCCAGCGGGGAGCGCGGCCGGGGCGTCCGGTCGGCGGGGAACTCCAGGAAGTACAGGGTGGAGATGGAGGCGGAGAAGAGCCCCGCCGCGACATAGGACCCCAGGGCCGCCTGGTGGAAGGAGAACCACTCCAGGCCCGAGCCGAGGAGGTTGCCGACCAGCGTGGCGGCCAGCAGGACCACCGCGGCGGCGGGCACGGCGAGGAAGTTCGTCCGCAGCGACAGCCGGCGCAGGGCGTCGAGGTGGTCGGGCAGGGGGCGTACGGCCGCGCCTTCGGGGGGCGGGCCGGGCAGCAGCGCCGGGGCGGCGCTGTCCTTGGCCACGGCCCACAGGCGCTCACCGGCGCCGGTCACGAAGACGGTGATGAGGACCATCATGAGCGCCTTGTCGGGCGTCCAGTCGATCCACAGCGGGGCGACGACCAGCAGCGCCAGGCGCAGCCCGTCCACCCCGATCATCAGCCATCGCCGGTCCAGCTTTCCGCCGGGCCCCGTGAGGGACGTCAGTGGTCCCAGGAGTACGGCTCCGAAGAACAGGGTGGAAAGGATCCGGGCACCGAAGACGGCGGCGACGGCGAAGGCCGCCCCGCGGTATCCGGTGCCGAATGAGCCCTCAAGGACCGCCGCTTGCAGCGACAGCAGCACCAGCACGAGAAGGGCGAGTGCATCGCCGATACCGCCGACGAGCTGGGCGCTCCACAACCGCTTCAGCGGAGGAATACGCAACAGGGCCCGTACGGCGCGCTCGCGTGAGTCTGCGGCAAGTGTGTCGGAGGTGGGGCTCACGACCGTTGGCTGCTCGGCTCGCGTCATCCGCCCAGCCTATCGGCAGCGGTGCGGTGCCTGTCGGCCCGTCCGAACATATGGACGCAGACAGTTTCCGGCCAGGCCCCCACCGGTCCATGACGCACCGCCGCCCGGCGCCGCGATCACGGGGATCGAGGCGCCGGGCGGCGGTGGCGAAACCTACGGCGTACCAGCCCGTACGAAGAGACGAAGAGGCGTCAGTCGTCCGACGGGGCGGAGGACGAGGCCGTCTTCTTGGCGGCCGTCTTCGTGGCGGCGCTCTTCGTGGCCGTCGCCTTCTTGGCCGTCGTCGTCTTCTTCGCCGCGGTCTTCTTGGCGGCCGTGGTCTTGGTGGCCGTCGTCTTCTTCGCGGCCGTCTTCTTGGCCGTCGCCTTCTTCGCGGGGGCCTTCTTGGCCGTCTTCTTCTTGGCCGGGCCCTTGGCACGCTTCTCGGCGAGCAGTTCGTAGCCGCGCTCGGGCGTGATCTCCTCGACGCTGTCACCGGTCCGCAGTGTCGCGTTGGTCTCGCCGTCGGTGACGTACGCGCCGAAGCGGCCGTCCTTGACCACCACGGGCCGCTCGCTGACCGGGTCGGTGCCGAGCTCCTTCAGCGGAGGCTTGGCGGCGGCCCGCCCCCGCTGCTTGGGCTGGGCGTAGATCGCGAGGGCCTCTTCGAGGGTGATGTCGAAGAGCTGGTCCTCGGAGGTCAGCGACCGGGAGTCGGTGCCCTTCTTCAGATACGGGCCGTACCGGCCGTTCTGCGCGGTGATCTCGACGCCCTCGGCGTCCTCGCCGACGACGCGCGGCAGCGACATCAGCTTGAGGGCGTCGGCGAGGGTGACCGTGTCCAGGGACATGGTCTTGAAGAGGGAGGCGGTCCGCGGCTTCACCGCGTTCTTGCCGGTCTTCGGCGTCCCCTCGGGCAGCACCTCGGTGACGTACGGGCCGTAGCGCCCGTCCTTGGCGATGATCTGATTGCCGGTCACCGGGTCGGCGCCCAGCTCGAAGTCGCCGCTGGGCTTGGCCAGCAGCTCCTCGGCAAGCTCGACGGTCAGCTCGTCGGGGGCCAGGTCGTCGGGCACGTCGGCGCGCTGGTGGCCCTCGGCGTCCTTCTCGCCCCGCTCGATGTACGGGCCGTAGCGGCCGACGCGGAGCTTGATGTCATTGCCGACGGGGAAGGAGGAGATCTCCCGGGCGTCGATCGCGCCGAGGTCGGTGACCAGTTCCTTCAGACCGCCGAGGTGGTCGCCGTCGCCGTTGCCCGCGTCGGACGCGGCACCCGCGCCGGCCGGGTCGTCACCGGAACCGGTCGTTCCGAAGTAGAAGCGCTTCAGCCACGGTACGGACTTGGCCTCGCCCCGCGCGATGCGGTCGAGGTCGTCCTCCATCCGGGCGGTGAAGTCGTAGTCGACGAGCCGACCGAAGTGCTTCTCCAGCAGGTTGACCACGGCGAAGGACAGGAAGGACGGGACGAGTGCCGTGCCCTTCTTGAAGACGTAACCGCGATCCAGGATCGTCCCGATGATCGAGGCGTACGTGGAGGGGCGGCCGATCTCGCGCTCTTCCAGCTCCTTGACCAGCGAGGCCTCGGTGTAGCGTGCCGGCGGCTTGGTGGCGTGCCCGTCGACCGTGATCTCGTCGGCGGTCAGCGCGTCGCCCTCGGCGACCTGCGGCAGCCGGCGCTCGCGGTCGTCCAGCTCGGCGTTGGGGTCGTCGGCGCCCTCGACGTACGCCTTCATGAAGCCGTGGAAGGTGATCGTCTTGCCGGAGGCGGAGAACTCGGCGTCCCGGCCGTCGCTCGCCCGGCCACCGATCTTGACGGTGACCGAGTTACCGGTCGCGTCCTTCATCTGGGAGGCGACGGTCCGCTTCCAGATCAGCTCGTACAGCCGGAACTGGTCGCCGGTGAGCCCGGTCTCGGCGGGGGTGCGGAAGCGGTCGCCGGAGGGGCGGATCGCCTCGTGCGCCTCCTGCGCGTTCTTGACCTTGCCGGCGTACGTACGCGGCTTCTCGGGGAGGTAGTTCGCCCCGTACAACTGCGTGACCTGGGCCCGGGCCGCGGCGACCGCGGTGTCCGAGAGGGTCGTGGAGTCCGTACGCATGTAGGTGATGAAGCCGTTCTCGTACAGCTTCTGCGCCACCTGCATGGTCGCCTTCGCACCGAAGCCCAGCTTGCGGCTCGCCTCCTGCTGGAGGGTCGTCGTCCGGAAGGGGGCGTACGGGGAGCGGCGGTACGGCTTCGACTCGACGGACCGGACCGTGAAGGAGGAGTCGGCGAGCGCTGCGGCGAGCGCGCGGGCGTTCGTCTCGTCCAGGTGCAGGGTCTGGGCGGAGCCGGCCTTGAGCTGCCCGTCGGGGCCGAAGTCGCGGCCCTGGGCGATGCGGCGGCCGTCGACCGCGCTGAGGCGGGCGGTGAGGTTGGAGGGGTCGGAGGCGTCACCGGTGCGGCCGGTGGCGAACTTTCCGGTGAGGTCCCAGTACTCGGCGGAGCGGAAGGCGATGCGCTCGCGCTCCCGCTCGACGACGAGGCGGGTGGCGACGGACTGGACGCGGCCCGCCGAGAGCTTCGGCATGACCTTCTTCCACAGGACCGGCGAGACCTCGTAGCCGTAGAGGCGGTCGAGGATGCGGCGGGTCTCCTGGGCGTCGACCATGCGCTGGTTGAGCTCGCGCGGGTTGGCGACGGCGGCCCGGATGGCGTCCTTCGTGATCTCGTGGAAGACCATCCTGTGGACGGGGACCTTGGGCCGCAGGACTTCCTGGAGGTGCCACGCGATGGCTTCGCCCTCGCGGTCCTCATCGGTGGCGAGGAAGAGTTCGTCGGCCTCGGCCAGCAGCTGCTTGAGCTTCCTGACCTGGGCCTTCTTGTCGGCGTTGACGACGTAGATGGGCTGGAAGTCGTGCTCGACGTCCACGCCGAGGCGGCGCACCTCGCCGGTGTACTCGTCCGGGACCTCGGCCGCGCCGTTCGGGAGGTCGCGGATGTGCCCGACGCTCGCCTCGACGACGTATCCGGGGCCGAGATAGCCCTTGATCGTCTTCGCCTTGGCAGGCGACTCGACGATGACGAGTCGGCGGCCGCCCTGTGCGGTCTCGCTGGTCGGGGACAACTTCGCTCTTCTCTCCGGTCGACACTCGGTGGGCATCCGGGCGGCGTCATGACGCCGCCCGCGGTGCTGTCGCTGCGGAGTGTGACGGTACAACCCGCCCCCGTGTCAAACGGCAAAAGCCCGCAACGGCCACTCGAACGGTAACCCGACTTCCGCCATTCCTGCCGCCCGGACCGCCGGGTCCGCGTCACGCGGGGCCTCGGCCTGCGGCTTTTCGGAGACGGCCGCGGCGTACCGGCGGGGGACCTGTCGACCCGGGCGCCGCCCGGCCGGGGGCGGGGATCAGACGTGCGTGAAGACCCACACACCGAGGCCGAGGAAAACTACGCCGAAGAGCGTCGTGAGTGCGGTGGAGGCGACAGGGCTCACACCGTGCGCCACCGGCGCGCGGTGCAGGGCTCGCGCCCCTGTCCAGACCAGGAGGGCTGCGCCGAACAGCGCCAGGGCGGTACCGGCGAAGACTGCGGTGGCGCTCTCCATGTCGTACCCCTAGACCGTCGTGTGACCCGTCGCACGACTCGTCGGGGAGCCGCCCGGGGCGGGCCGGCCCGGCCCGTCGGAGCCGGACCTCGGCGGCCCGGCACGGGGAGGCTGTCACCCCGGGGCATCGCCCACGCGAACCCCGGGTGAACAGCACTCCCCCGCCGACGGGCGGAACTCCTTCGGCGGTACGGGCCGGGGAGGGCAGGGGCCCTGCGCCCGTGACCGGAATGTGCGGGCCGGGCGCGGCGCGGGGAGACCTGGACACGAACACGCTGGTTAATAAGGACAGCGCGCCCGGAACGACGATCACCACCGACCGGTACCGGAAGGTGACCCGCTCCCGCCCTCTCCGGCGGCGGCCGGCCTACTCCCCCCGCGCCACGACCCCGGACGTCGGCTCCAGGAAGCCCTCCTCGACCAGCAGCCGGATCGCCTGCGGTGTCCGGTCGCGCAGGAGCACCGGGTCCTCCGCCATCAACTGCGCGATCGCGTCCAGGATCCGCCCGGCGGGCAGCGATCCGTCGCACACGCCGGCGAACCCGGCGGCCACCGCATCGACCTTGGTCGCCCGCATCATGCCCCGGTGCTGACGCAGCACCACATGCTCGGGGTCCTCCGCGCCCGGCAGGCCGACCTGCTCCTGCACGACCTCGGCGGCGAGGGAGAAGCGCCCGGCGAGCAGCGCCGCGTCGTCCTGGTCGCGGAGGTAGTCCTGGCGGGCGAAGTGCTCCTCCACCGCCCGGCCCAGCGGCTGCTGCACCGCGTGCGGCCACTCCTCGACGACGATCGACGGGCGCCCGGCGGCCGCGGCGGAGGACTTGCGCAGGGTGATCCAGCCGAAGCCGACGGACGTGGTGCCCCGGGCCTCGAACTCGTCCAACCACGCCTCGTACCGCTCGTCGTACTCGGCGGGGTCGCTGCGGTGGTCGCCGCTGTCCCGCAGCCACAGCTCGGCGTACTGCGTGACGTCCTGGACCTCGCGCTGGACGATCCAGGCGTCGCAGCCGTACGGCACCCAGGAACGCAGCCGGTCCTGCCACTCCTCGCCCTCCACGTGCTGCCAGTTGGCGAGGAACTGGGCGTAACCCCCTTCGTTCAGATGGTCGCCCGCCTGCTGCACCAGCGTGCGGCACAGGTCGTCGCCGCCCATACCGCCGTCCCGGTAGGTGAGGCGGGCGCCGGGCGAGATGACGAACGGCGGGTTGGAGACGATCAGGTCGAACGTGTCCGAGCCCACCGGCTCGAAGAGGGACCCCTCGCGCAGATCGGCGGGGGCGGCGCCGGACAGGGCGAGGGTGAGCCGGGTGAACTCCAGGGCACGGGGGTTGAGGTCCGTGGCGGTGACCCGGGTGGCGTGCTGGGCGGCGTGCAGCGCCTGGATGCCGGAGCCCGTACCGAGGTCGAGCGCCGAGGCGACCGGCGTCCGCACGGTGATCCCGGCGAGGGTGGTGGAGGCCCCGCCGACGCCGAGGACGACGCCCTCCTCGCGTGAGCCGATCCCGCCCGCCCCGCCGACCGCGCATCCGAGGTCGGACACGATGAACCAGTCCTCGCCGTCCGGCCCCCCGTACGGCCGTACGTCGACGCACGCGCGGACCTCCCCGTCCGCACCGCCCTCGCGGGTCACCCAGCCGTCCGCGACGCACGCGTCCAGCGGCAGGGCAGCACGGGCCCGCTCCTCGGCGACGGGGCGCTGCAGAAGGAACAGCCGCACCAGCGTGTCGAGCGAAGTGTCGCCCCGGGTGGCCCGTAGGGCGGGGACGGTCTCGCTGCGCGCGAGGGCGGCGTAGGCGGGCGCGCCGAGGCGGTCGAGGAGCCCGTCCGCGGTGAAGTCCGCGGCGAGCAGGGCCTCACGGAGGGCGGCGGCGTGGTCGGGTGCGGGAAGGCTGCTCTTACTCACCCTCCCATTGTGTCCGGTCGCACCGACAACGGCAGCGGCCCGGACACCCACCGGGTGCCCGGGCCGCTACAAGGGAGGACAGCGCTCAGGACTTCTTCTCCGAGGACTCCTTCTCGGAGGCGCCCTTGTCCTCCGACTCCTTCTTCCCGGGGGCCGAGCTCTCCGAGGACGTGTCGGCGTCGGCCGCCCCGGAACCGGAGGGACCGGTCGAAGCGGTCTGCTTCTGGCAGCCCTCCTGCTTCGACATCGCGACACCGACCTCGCCGGACTGGAGCTTCTTCAGCGCCTGGTCACCACCGGTGCTGATCTTGTTCAGCTCGTCGGCGATGGTCTTCAGCCCGTCGGCGAACTTGCTCTGCTCCTTGGTGTCGAGCGCGTCCACCTGGGTCTTGAGGTCGGCGTATGCCTTGGAGGAGGCGTTGAGCTCCTTCACCGCAGCCTTCTGCGTGGCCTCGCCGCCGTCGACGGGCGGCGGGCCGGCCGAGTCGACCGCCGTGCCCAGCGCCTTGTACGCCTCGGACATCTCCTGGAAGGCGACCGAGTCGGCCTTCTGGACGTCGGCGGGCTTGTTGTTGTCGCCGGTCTTCTCAAGGATCGAGGCGTTGGCGTTGTTGATCTTCTGGAGTTGCGGCTGAACCTGGTCGCAGACCTTCTTGGCCCAGTCGTTGACCTTGTTGTCGCTGTCGTCGCTGCAGCCCGACAGCGTCAGTACGAGTACCGCACCGCCGGACAGTGCGGCTGCAAGCTTCTTGTTCACCGGATCGGTCCCTTCCAAGGCTCTCGGCCCGGAACTTACACGGCGAGGGGACGACAGCCGGGTGCCGCTCATCCTTTATGCACCCTTTTGAAGCCATTTGCACCAAGGGAAATGAGGGAGATGCCACTCACGGAGAGAACCGCACGCCTGAGCGGTTACTCATCCGAATGGCGGATTCCGCCTGGGCGGTGCCTCCAACGTGACGGAATCCGCACGCCGAAAGGGGAGGGACGGGCGCAGCCCCGGAGGGATACAGGCCGACAGCGAGCGAGAGGCGGACGGACGGCCCGTCAGCACCAGCCGTCCACCCGCCTCTTGATCGCACGTCACCTCACATGGGGGCCGACGCGGACCCACATCCCTCCCCGACCCTCTGCGTACGGGTCACGGAGCCGCTGCCGGATCCGGCGCGGGAACCGAGGGGCCGCCGTCCCCCGAGGCGTCGTCGTCGCCCACGGCGATGCCCCGCCGCTTGGAGACGTAGACCGCGGCGACGATGATCCCGATGGCGACGACGGCCACCAGCGCCCGGACCCAGGGATTCGCGTCCGCGCCGTAACTGAACTGCACGATCGCCGGGGCGATGAGCAGGGCGACCAGGTTCATCACCTTGAGGAGCGGGTTGATCGCCGGGCCCGCCGTGTCCTTGAACGGGTCGCCGATTGTGTCGCCGATGACGGTCGCGGCATGGGCCTCGCTTCCCTTGCCCCCGTGGTGGCCGTCCTCGACGAGCTTCTTGGCGTTGTCCCAGGCCCCGCCGGAATTGGCGAGGAACACCGCCATCAGCGTTCCGGTGCCGATCGCGCCGGCGAGGTACGAGCCGAGCGCGCCGACTCCGAGGGTGAAGCCGACCGCGATCGGTGCCAGCACCGCGAGGAGCCCGGGCGTGGCCAGTTCCCGCAGGGCGTCCTTGGTGCAGATGTCGACGACGCGGCCGTACTCCGGCTTCTCCGAGTAGTCCATGATCCCGGGGTGCTCGCGGAACTGCCGCCTGACCTCGTAGACCACGGATCCGGCGGACCGGGACACCGCGTTGATGGCGAGCCCGGAGAACAGGAAGACGACCGCCGCGCCCAGGATCAGGCCGACGAGGTTGTTGGGCTGCGAGATGTCCAGGCTCAGCCCGAGCTCGCCCACCCCGGCCCCGACGTCGTCGACCGCCGTGGCGATGGCGTCGCGGTAGGACCCGAAGAGCGCGGCCGCCGCCAGGACGGCGGTGGCGATGGCGATGCCCTTGGTGATGGCCTTGGTCGTGTTGCCGACCGCGTCCAGGTCGGTGAGCACCTGGGCGCCGGCCCCCGTGACGTCCCCGGACATCTCGGCGATGCCCTGGGCGTTGTCGGACACCGGACCGAAGGTGTCCATGGCCACGATGACGCCGACGGTGGTCAGGAGCCCCGTCCCGGCGAGCGCGACCGCGAAGAGCGCCAGCATGATCGACGTACCGCCCAGCAGGAACGCCCCGTAGACGCCGAGGCCGATCAGCAGCGCGGTGTAGACGGCGGACTCGAGACCGATGGAGATGCCCGCGAGCACCACGGTGGCCGGGCCGGTGAGTGAGGACTTCCCGATGTCCCGGACGGGGCGGCGGTTGGTCTCGGTGAAGTAGCCGGTGAGCTGCTGGATGAGCGCGGCCAGGACGATCCCGATGGCCACCGCGACCAGGGCGAAGACCCGCGGGTCGCCGCCGTGCCCGTTGATCGCCTCGTCGGTGACCCCGTCCAGCTCGGCGTACGAGGACGGCAGATAGGTGAAGGCGGCCACGGCCACGAGGCCGAGCGAGATCACCGCGGAGATGAAGAAGCCGCGGTTGATCGCGGTCATCCCGCTGCGGTCGGCGCGGCGAGGGGCGACCGCGAAGATCCCGATCATCGCGGTGACGACACCGATCGCCGGGACCATCAGAGGGAAGGCGAGACCGGAGTCGCCGAACGCGGCCGTACCGAGGATGAGCGCGGCGACGAGCGTCACGGCGTACGACTCGAAGAGGTCGGCGGCCATGCCCGCGCAGTCACCGACGTTGTCCCCCACGTTGTCGGCGATGGTGGCGGCGTTACGCGGATCGTCCTCCGGGATGCCTTGCTCCACCTTGCCCACCAGGTCGGCGCCCACGTCCGCGGCCTTGGTGAAGATCCCGCCACCGACCCTCATGAACATGGCGATGAGCGCCGCGCCGAGGCCGAACCCCTCCAGCACCTTGGGCGCGTCGGCGGCATAGACGAGCACCACGCAGGAGGCCCCGAGCAGACCGAGCCCCACGGTGATCATTCCGACCACACCACCGGTACGGAAAGCGATCTTCATGGCTTTGTGCGAGACGGCGGTGAGATCCTTTTCCGGTTCACCTTCCGCCGGAGTCGCCTCCCGCGCGGCCGCGGCCACCCGCACATTGCTCCGTACGGCTAGCCGCATGCCGATGTATCCGGTCGCGGCCGAGAAAAGCGCACCCACCAGGAAGAAGAGGGAACGCCCCGCGCGCTGCGACCAGTTGTCGGCCGGCAACAGGAACAACAGGAAGAACACGACGACGGAGAAGACACCGACGGTGCGCAGCTGCCGGGCCAGATAGGCGTTCGCGCCCTCCTGGACCGCCGCGGCGATCTCCTTCATCCGTTCGGTGCCCTCGCCGGCCGCCAGGACCTGGCGTACGAGCAGCTGGGCGACGATCAGCGCGGCGACGGCGACGACCGCCACCACGATGACGATCAGCCGGTTGCCGTCCGTGAGTACCGCCGCCGCGAGGGAGACGGGCCGGTCGGAAAATGCGGATTCTTGCGTCAGTGCTGCCATTGGGGTGGTGAAGAACTCCGCCATACGTCCTCCTTGACGCTCAGCGCTCAAGTCGTGGACGGATTGTAGGGAGCGGAACCTGATCAAAACAGTGGGCGGGAAGAGAATTGATCGCTCTCCCCCCAACGCCGAAAGATCAGCGGAGTGATTCTGCTCGAATGCAGTAATGAGGCAGACGCATTACCCGGAAACTTTCGACGAACCCTCGTCGAGCCCTCAACGAGCCCTCGATGAAAAAGGCCCTGCTCAGCAGGGCCGGGAAGAACGAAACATCACGTCACCCGCATGCTGGAGACCCACGGGCCTCAGCCTCAGGCACCTCGCGCGCGAGCACGGGGGTACGGGCACGGCATGGACGCAGGCACGGGAACGGGCACAGACACAGGCACACGGGCTCGACCGCAGGCACGCGAGCGCGGGCCTCAGGGCCGTACGGCGGCTCCAGGGCCGGGGGCGCTGCTGCACAGCCGAACCGCGACCTGAGGGTCGCACCGCAGCATCAGGACCCGCGCCTCGGCTCCCGGACCGAACCGCAGCCTCAAGGCCGCACCGCGGCGTCGGCCGTCGGCCAGCTCATGCGGATCACTCCGCCCCCCGCACCGGAACGGACCTCCACGTCGTCGACGAGTCCGCTGATGACCGCGAGGCCCATCTCGTCCTCGCCCTCACCGTCGGCCTCGGATTCGGGCCGCGTCGAGCCCGCTCCGGCCTCGGCCGGAGCGGTGCCGGGGTCGGGAACGCTGTCCCCGACCTCGATGGAGAACGCCTTCTCGTCCTCGGTCAGCGCGACGCTGACCGGCGCGGTGATGCCGTGACTGCGGTGCAGCCCGACCGCGCGGCTGCACGCCTCTCCGACGGCGAGCCTGACCTCGTCGAGCACCGCCTCGTCCACGCCGGCCCGGCGCGCCACGGCGGCCGCCACCAGGCGGGCCGTCCTGACATGTTCAGGCTGGGCGCTGAAGCGGAGTTCAACGGTGGCCATGCCATCCCCCTCGAACGTTCGGGCGTACGCCTCAGGGGCCCCGGGCGTGTCGCCCGGCACCCCTGCTCTCCTCCTCCGGAAGCCGACAAAGCCGACAGCCGACCCGAAGGTCGACCGCCTGCCCGTCGCGGCCCATGCGCTGCCGCTGCCGGCCTGTTCACTGCCTGCCGACCGGCCCGGAGGCCGGTCCGCTCCGACCTCAGTCGGTGGCGGCGACAGCCTCGTCGACCGTGGTGTGAATCGGGAACACCTTGGTCAGACCCGTGATCCGGAAGATCTTGAGAATGCGCTCCTGGTTGCAGACCAGGCGCAGCGAGCCCTCATGGGCCCGGACACGCTTCAAGCCACCCACGAGCACGCCGAGGCCGGTGGAGTCGAGGAAGTCGACGCCTTCCATGTCGACAACCAGGTGGTAGCTGCCGTCATTCACCAACTCGACCAACTGCTCGCGCAGCTTGGGCGCGGTATACACATCAATCTCGCCACCGACCTCGACGACCGTACGGTCGCCACCAGGGCCGGACACATTGCGAGTCGACAGGGACAGGTCCACGGATCCTCCAGCACCTTGCTATCGAGCGGTCGCCCCTCGGTCTCCCCGACGGAGGCCAGGGGACGGATCGCCAGCCGCGATGGCATTCAATCACTTACCAGCAGCCATGCACGACGCCTTGGGACCATTGTCCGTCACGCCAGTGACACACTCGGTGCCGATGGCCAAGAATCACCGTCCCGGACGACCAGCCGAGAGCAGGGGCTCGCGCCCCTCTCCCGCCATGATCCTCGACCGGCTCGCCACAGGGGCGGGCCGGGCCGCGCGCATCACTCATACGGAGCACTTGCCCCCGAGATCGGGAACCCATGCCATCTGGCCGGATCGCGTGCGGCCAGAAGTGATCTCGGCGATCGAAAAAGCCGGGATCGACCATCCGTGGGCGCATCAGGCGGCCGCGGCCGAGCACGCCCTGGACGGCGAATCGGTCGTGATCGCCACCGGCACGGCCTCCGGGAAGTCCCTCGCGTACCTCGCGCCGGTCCTCAGCGCCCTCCTGGACGGCTCGGAGGCTCCGAACGGCCGCGGGGCCACCGCCCTGTACCTCGCCCCCACCAAGGCCCTTGCAGCCGACCAGCGGCGCTCGGTGAAAGCACTCGCCGCCCCGCTCGGCAACGCCGTCCGCCCCGCGGTCTACGACGGCGACACCCCGGTCGAGGAACGCGAATGGGTACGGCAGTACGCCAACTACGTCCTGACCAACCCCGACATGCTGCACCGCGGCATCCTGCCCTCCCATCCCCGCTGGTCCTCGTTCCTGCGCGCCCTGCGGTTCGTCGTGATCGACGAGTGCCACACCTACCGGGGCGTCTTCGGCTCCCACGTCGCCCAGGTGCTGCGCCGCCTGCGCCGCCTGTGTGCCCGTTACGGGGCCGATCCGGTCTTCCTGCTCGCCTCGGCCACAGCGGCGGACCCCGCGGTCGCAGCCGGACGTCTGACGGGCCTGCCGGTCGTCGAGGTGTCCGACGACGCCTCCCCGCGCGGCGAGCTGGTCTTCGCCCTGTGGGAGCCCCCGCTGACCGACCTGCACGGCGAGAAGGGCGCCCCCGTACGCCGTACCGCGACGGCCGAGACCGCCGACCTGCTCACAGACCTGACGCTCCAGGGCGTCCGCTCGGTCGCCTTCGTACGCTCCCGGCGCGGCGCGGAACTGATCTCGGTGATCGCCAAGGAGCGCCTGGCGGAGGTCGACCGCTCACTGCCGAAGCGGGTCGCCGCCTATCGCGGGGGCTACCTCCCCGAGGAGCGCCGGGCCCTGGAGCGGGCGTTGCACTCCGGCGAGCTGCTCGGCCTGGCGGCCACCACCGCCCTGGAACTCGGCATCGACGTCTCGGGCCTCGACTCCGTGGTCATCTGCGGCTACCCGGGCACGCGGGCCTCCCTCTGGCAGCAGGCGGGGCGCGCCGGCCGCTCGGGCCAGGGCGCCCTGGCCGTCCTCGTGGCCCGGGACGACCCGCTGGACACCTATCTGGTGCACCACCCGGAGGCCCTGTTCCGGCAGCCCGTCGAGTCGACGGTGCTGGATCCGGACAACCCCTACGTCCTGGCCCCCCATCTCTGCGCCGCAGCCGCAGAACTCCCCCTCACCGAAGCCGACATCGCGCTCTTCGGCCCCGCCGTACCCGAACTGCTGCCGCAGTTGGAGGCGGCGAAACTGCTGCGCAGACGGACATCGGGCTGGCACTGGACCCGCCGCGAACGGGCCGCCGACCTCGCCGACATCCGGGGCGGTGGCGGCCGCCCCGTCCAGATCGTCGAGGAGGGCACCGGCCGACTGCTGGGCACCGTCGACGCGGCCGCCGCCCACACCGCCGTCCACGAGGGGGCCGTACACCTCCACCAGGGCCGCACCCACCTGGTCCGGAAACTGGACCTGGAGGACTCCGTGGCCCTCGTCGAGCAGGCCGAACCCCCGTATTCGACGGTCGCCCGCGACACCACGGCCATCACCGTCCTGGAGACCGACACCGAGATCCCCTGGGGGCAGGGCCGGCTCTGCTACGGCTCCGTCGAGGTCACCAATCAGGTCGTCTCCTTCCTCCGCCGCAAACTGATCACCGGGGAGGTCCTGGGCGAGACCAAGCTCGACCTGCCGCCCCGCACCCTGCGCACCCGCGCCGTCTGGTGGACGGTCACCGAGGACCAACTCGACGCCGCCCGCATCAACCCGGAGATCCTCGGCGGCGCGCTCCACGCCGCCGAGCACGCCTCGATCGGACTCCTCCCCCTCTTCGCCACCTGCGACCGCTGGGACATCGGCGGCGTCTCCGTACCCCTGCACCCGGACACCCTCCTGCCGACGGTCTTCGTGTACGACGGCCACCCCGGCGGAGCCGGATTCGCCGAGCGGGCCTTCCACACCGCCCGTGCCTGGCTGACGGCGACCCGGGAAGCCATCGCGTCCTGCGAGTGCGAGGCGGGCTGCCCCTCCTGCATCCAGTCCCCCAAGTGCGGCAACGGCAACGAGCCCCTGCACAAACGCGGAGCCGTACGCCTCCTCACCGAACTCCTCAGGACCGCCCCCGTGGAACCGAACGAACCGACCACCCCGGAGGACTGACCCGACGAGTCGGAAAGCGACGGACAACCGGACCACACGACCGCCACACCGCCGAGACGTCAGGACCCGGCACGCGGCGCGCCCGGAGCCCCGGCCGAATAATCTGCCGGAGGCCGGACCGGGTGATCTGCCGGAGCCCCGGCCGAGGGGCCGGCGGGACCACCGCCGGAGGAATCTGCCGGAGGCGGGACCGGAGGATCGGTCGGAGTTCCGGCCGAGGGGCCTGCCGGAGGCCCGGCCCGGGCCCTGACGGTGGGTAGGTAGGGACCGAATCCCGCGCGGGCGGTCACATCGGCGACCTCGCCCTGCACCGCACAGCGAACGACCACGGCGTCCTGCGCCAGAGCCACTCTCCGGACCGCCTCGCACGCGGCCTCCGCCCCCTCCAACGCCCGGTCCGCAGCCGCGAGTGCCGCCAGATCCGCAGCCCCGCCCGCCCGGTGACGGGCAGCCACGGCCTGGCCCAGCGCGAGCACCACGGCGAACACGGCGCACAGACCAGCCGCGGTGACGGCCACCCACACGGTCGCCACACCCCGGTCCGGACCACCACCCGAGCCCCGGCCCACGCCCCGACCTATGCCCCAGCCCCGGCTCGCGCCTTGGCCCATGCCCTGGCGCTGGCCCATGCCTCGCCCTACGCCCCGCCCCCAACCACAGCCCCTCC
>NZ_QWFA01000001.1 GCF_003501885.1 Streptomyces globisporus | reverse complement strand
CGGGCCCGGCACGGGGGGAGGGGTCGGCGAGGGCGGTACGGGGTCGGGGTACGGGTGGGTCATCGCGATCCTCCACAACGGCACGAAAAGGACAGATGGAGCTTTCCTCCACCGTCTCCCGGTGCGGCTGCCCGCGCCTGCCGAGTCCACACATACACCCGGTGACCGAGGAGCGCGTGGACGTAGGTACAGGCCCGCCCGGACTGGGCAGAACTCCGGGCACGACGCCGGAGCCGCCCGGATCCGGAATCGCCTCCACCGCTGCGAGAGGTGCCCCCATGCCCCTGCCGAGTGTCCTCGCCGTCCACGCCCATCCGGACGACGAGGCCCTGTTCTGCGGAGGCGTTCTCGCCCGGCACGGGGCGACCGGGGCGCGTACGGCGGTGGTCACGGCGACCTGGGCGGAGGGTACGCATCGGGCGGCCGAGCTCGCCCGGGCCCTGGACGCCCTGGGCGCGGGCACCCCGCAGCTGCTCGGCTACGCGGGCGCCCGCGTACCGGAGTCGGCCCCGGGCCGGCCGGTTCCTGGACGCACCGCTGGACGAAGCCGTGGCGGCCCTGGTCGGCCACATCCGTGACATACGCCCGGAGATCGTGATCACGACGGACGCCTACGGGGGCATGACCGGCCACCCGGACCATGTCCACGCCCCCCGCATCACCGCGCCGGCGGTGCGGGCCGCCGGACTCCCCGTGTTCAGTCCGCGCGCCGGCGCCCCCTGGCAGCCGAGCGCCCTGTACCTCGCCACCCACCCCCGCTCGGCGGCCGTCGTGGTGGGCGGGCGGCTGGCCCGGTCGGGCACCCCGGCCGAGGCGCTGTACTGCTCGGAGGACGCCTGGATCACCACGACGGTCGACGTCCGTCCCTGGCTTCCACAGAAGCTGGCCGCGATCCTCGCGCACCGGAGCGAGGTGGAACGAGGAGCGGCACCCGGCCGGATCGCCGCCCTGACTCCGGCCGTTCAGCGCGAGGTGCTGGGCACCGAGTGGTACATCCGCGAGGACCTGGGGCGCCGGGGCGGGTCGGCCACGGAACTGAGCGCGTGATCCGCCCCGGTCCGCCTCGACAAGCTCCGCCTCGGCCGCCGGTCAGAACAGCTCGGGGTGGTTCCTGAGCTGCCGCTGCGCCTCCCGGACGAGCTCGGCCGACGCATCGGGCGCCTCATCGGGGTGGCGCTGCGCCCACTTCGCCGCGTACGGGCACAGCGGAACGACGGGAACGCCCTCGCGGGCGGCCATCGCATAGAACTCCCGTACGAGCGCACCCGCGATGCCCTTGCCCTCGTGCTCGGGCCGGACGACGGTGTGGACGGCCACGAGCGCGCCGGGAGCCGGGTCCATGGCGAAGTACGCGATGGTCCCGGCCGACTCACCGCCCTCGTACGCCACGAGGTTGCCGTGCTCCCGGTCGTCCCTGATCTCCACAGCAGCGTTCTCCGCCATCAGCTTCCGCCCTCTCCTGGTCCTGGACCCGGACGGCGCTCTCAGCCGCCCGCGACGACGGCCTGCGGACTCCGCTCCGTACGGCTCCCGGGAACCGGCTCCGAGGCGTCCGTGCCGAGCGCCACGATCCGGTTGTCCGCGTCCACGTGCACGACCCGCGGCACGAGGGAACGGGCCTCCGCGTCGTCGACCTGCGCGTAGCTGATCAGGATGACCAGGTCACCGGGGTGCACGAGGTGTGCGGCCGCGCCGTTGATCCCGATGACACCGGAGCCGCGCTCGCCCTCGATGACGTACGTCTCCAGGCGGGCGCCGTTGTCGATGTCAACGATATGGACCAGCTCGCCGGGCAGCAGGTCGGCGGCCTCCATCAGAGCGGCGTCGATGGTCACGGACCCGACGTAGTGCAGGTCGGCCTGGGTGACGGTGGCGCGGTGGATCTTGGACTTGAATATCGTTCGTAGCATTGAGGTACTCCTGGACGTAGGCTCCCTGCCTGCGTTTTTGCAGGTCAAGTGCTGTCCCGACACCCTACAACGATTCGCATGTGCGGGCAGCTTTCCCCAGGTTTTTCAGGACTCATGCTGACCACTTGCTGACTTTTCTGACGCCCCATCAGGCACCGACGGAGGCCTCGCCCGCTCCCCTGGCCTCTACCTCGACGACCCTCGCAAGCCTACGCAGCGCCCCCTCAAGAGCACTCGTGATCAGCGTCACCTCGACAGCAGGACGACGGCCCTGACGCTCACGGGCCGCGCTCCACCAGAAGTTTCGAGGCGGCCTTAACAATGAATCCCGGTTCGGCCAAGCCGACGACTCTCGCGACCATGACCACGACTCACCCGCCACCCCGAGCCACCACGGAACGCAACCCGCAACTCGTCATTCGCCCAGCCTCAAGGAGCGCCTCCTCATGGAATCGCAGCCACGCCCCTCCGAAGACAGCCCACAACGCGAGCATCACCCCGTCGAGGCCGTCCTCGTGGAGACTTCCGAGGTCGCCGCGATGCTCAGCATGTCAACGAGCTGGGTGTACAGGGAGGCGTCAAAACTGGGCTTGAAAGGGTACAAACTCGGCCGAGGAAGGAACGCCAAGGTCCTGTACAAGAGGGCTGAGGTCTTCAAATGGCTGGAGCAACAGAGGGTCCACTGAACGTCAATCAAACTCGAAACTACAAGCCGCCGGATGCACTGACGGGAGCGCAGGCCACAGGACCACACGCAGTGCTGACCAGTTGTACGCCGAGTACAAGGAGCCGCTGTACGCCGCTCCCCCGCTGCTCCAGCGCATGGTCGACGCGGGCCACCTGGGGCGCAAGACGGGGTCGGGGTTCTACCCGTACAGCTGATCGCCCGTCGGCGGGCCCGGCGCGCACGCCACCGGGCCCGCCCGGACACGTTCTCCGAGGTCAGGACCGTGTGCGGCCCCGAAGGGCCTCTTCTTCTACTGCCGACCCGGTGCCCTGCCGGAGCGCTGCGGAGCGACTGCGCGGATGCGCGAGCCCGAAGCCCTGAGCCTTTCAGCGCTGTCGCAACCTTCCGTGCTTGTACTGCGAAAACTCCCTCGGATGTCCCTCCGACAGAGCTGAAAGTCCCTGAAATGTCCCTGGCGACCCGTAGCCTGACCTACGCATTACTAGCTTGATTCTGTCGGGGATCTTGGAGCGGTCGAGGTCAGGTGCCCAGGGTTCGCCAGGACGCCTTGCCGGGAGCCACGCACGACCTGACCGCGGCGCGGGTCCACGGCGTTCCCGCCGCCCTCGCCGAAACGACGTCAAGTGCTAGGCGGACAAGGCATACCAGTGTGCCGGCCCTGCGATCCGTGTCCCGATCCGGGGCAAGCACCTGCGCGGCTGGCGACGACGTCACAACCGCGATCACACCAAGATCCGCAGCCTCGGCGAACGCGCCATGGCCATCCTCAAGTCCTGGCGGCTCCTGCGAAAACTTCGCTGCAGCACCACCCGGATCAACGCCCCTCGTCCGAGAAGTCGTCGCTCTCGAACTCGCCACCTGATCAAGATGGAAAAGACCCATTCATCCCGTCAGCAGCCTCCCGCCCTCCATCCCGAACCTATCCACCACCAAGAACGCCTTGCCCAGCTCGTTGAGCGTCAGCTCAAGTCGGTAGAAATCAACCTCGCCACCACCATTGCGGTACGGCCGGATACGTTCTGTATCTAGACCCCGCTTCCACTCCTCGAACGGCACCGCCGCGAAAACCTCATCCTCATCGTCCCAAATACAGCAGTCTGCTCTGTACTGGTCGTACTCCGTCCCGTCGTACGTCTCCGGGTGCACCTGGGCGTCAGCCCACGCAAACAGCTTCGGCACCACCTCGGCGTAGCTGGCGAGGCCAAGGAACACGCCCCAACTGGCCAGTTTCTCGGGTTCCTTGCCGTCCTCGTTGTCTATGCCTAGACCAATGTCGCCTCGTCCTGAGCCCTTGTTGACCCACTCCTCCATGTCGACCACCAGCCGCTTGCCGCTGGCCAGCAGCTCCATCCACGGCTTGGCCAGCTGCAGTTCACGGATACGCAGCTCGTACGGATCGCCCTCGGCAGCCTCCCGCAGGGTCTTTCGGGCGCTCGTATCCAGCACCTGGGCTTCCGGCACCAGCAGTTTCCAGCCGTCAGTGGATGTCTCCTGGAGCGTCTGGCGGTTCACCAACTGCCAGTGGCAGCGCTTCGTCTCCGGGTGGTACAGCACCACGGCCACCGGCAGCGAGTGGTTGAGCCAGTAGGCCACGTGCTCGCCGTCCGGCCGGAACCACCAACCCTCTGGCGCCGCCTCCCGGAACCAGCTCATCCCGCTCTTGATCTGCAGGGCCAGCAGTCGGCCACGGACGTCCTCGCCGTCGACAACCTCGGCATGCGCGTCAATGCCGTAGTCCTCGGTGGGCTGCTCGCGGAACAGCCACTCCAGCTCCTCCTCGACGGCGAGCTTGGTGCGGGTCACCCCGATAGTGGCGACCTTGGCGGATGGTTTACGGCGCACCACGGCTCCATCTTCTGCTGGAATGGGCTCGGCAACCGTTGCACCAGAAGCTGCCGTCATCGTCTTCAATCTCGTACTCCTCACCCGGCAGCTTCTCGTACAGTCCCTCCCGCTCCTGCAGTCGCGTCGGTACCGCGCCAGTTTCAATGACAGCTGGCACCGCATGCCCGTACTGTTCGCCAAGTAAGTGCGTCCACCACACGCCATCCTCTTCTGCATGCCCCACAATGCAGTTGCCCCGCCAGTACACCGTGCCTGTAGGGCGCGCACGCCTGCGGGGAACCGCATGCGGTGAGAAGCACGTCCCCCACAAAATCTAGCCGCTAGCGGCACTGTGGGCAGAGGTAGGCAGATGATGCGAGCGTACGACCAGTGGCATGAAGTGCTGTCCGAAGAGTTCTTCGGTGCCGACCATGCGCTGCAGAGCACCGTCCTGTACGTCGACGACGAGGTAGAGCGTGAGCTCGCCGAGCGGAATGGCATCGATGCCCCGCTAGCCCAGGCGGTCGCGGACGAGATGTACTGGGAAGGTTCGGACCGGGCTCTTCTCTGGCGGGTTCTGAGCCAATGCCGGACATGGACGGCCAAAGGGCGTAACGGCGCTCCGCCGAGCCTCCCTGTGCTCGCCGCATCTGTTCTAGCAGCCACCCGCATGGCGACCTCCGACGGCATGCTCCGTACGAACTTCCGCGGACGCTGGTACCAGGTGTTCGGTGTTCCCCAGGAGGGCCACAAAGCCAATCGTCTCAACAAGGCACTGGATGATGTGGCAGCGATGTGGGAGGAGCTGGACTCCTGGCTCGAGGACGCCGGCGGACTGTACGGCGCCAGCACGGTAAGTACTGACGAGCTCTACTGGCGTGTTGGGTACCCCGTCTCGCAGGCACTCGTCCGCAGATCGGACCGTCAAGCGCTCACGCGCTTCTTCGCGACGACGAGACTCCGCCCACGCAACTCGACGGAGGTTCCGGGCCGGGAGCTCCTCCGGCGCCTGACCGCTTGGAGTGCGGGGCGAGACCGCCGCCTCTCACCGCGAATGATGGAAGAGCTGCAGTTTGCCTCTGGAAGCGGGAACTTCGAGAAAGGCGATCCACTCATCGTCTCGCTCCTTGAACGGCTCGCGCGCGCATGGGACGGGACCCTTCATGAGCCCGATCGGAAGCAGCGGCGCCGGGCACTTGGTTTGCGTCTCGCTGTGACGGACCGCGGACGGCGCCTGGAATGGCTCGCTGATGCTGCGGAGGGCATCGAGGAGACCACGGTCCAGATCCATGATGGCCGATCCTTCACCCTGCGTACCGATTACGGCAATGTGTACTCCGGGCTGGAGTCGATGCAGCCATCAGAGGCACAGCTCCGTCTCGGTGTGCACCTCCAAGGCGACGACCTCGTTATCGAGTGGGTACCGCAAGATGTCGTGCTGCTCCGCATGCACTCCGATCTCGGCGAGTGGGTGAGCACCGAGTACTTCGAGCCAGGTGAGCAGCACTGGATCCTCGCCTCCTCATCCGCGGCAGGCCAAGTCCGCTCCATGCTCAGAGCAATCGGCACCCAGACTGTCCGGGAGGCGTCTGTGCCCGGTATCCCAGGGTGGCGGAGTTTCAAAGGCGTCCGGGCTGTCGATGGCACGGCGTTCACGGCCACCCTGGACTCTGGAGGCGAACACATCCATGTCCTGCAGCCTCAAGTACGGCACCGCACGAAGCTCATCGGCGGGCTGCGTATTGCCCGCGAGTACCGGGCCGGGGCCGGCGTTGCGGGGCACTACCTCCGAGGAGGCGAGCCGGACCTCCTCCTTCCTGCCTCCAACTCCTCTGACGGCACGGTCGAGGTTGCGCTCGACGGGCAGTCGTCGAAACTGCGGGCAGACCCCCGGGTTCCGTTTCCTCTCAACTGCCTTCAACTTGAGGAGGGGCAGCACGAGGTAGGCACCTCATCGAGCAGCCAGGTCTTTACCGTGCACGACGGGTTTCACGAGAGGCTGCCGGAGGGGACCGGGAGCCTCGGCTACAAGTGCGACGGAACCGCCGCTCCCCGTGTCAGCGACACGGGGAGCGCAGATGCCTGGGTCAGAGGCGCTGCTGCCCCGGCTCACACGGCTCTGCCTCGCACGGTCATCGTGAAGCGCGAAGTCCTGGAGGCGTTCTTTCTTGATCCGTTCGGCGGCGTTGTCGCAGTGCACAGCCAGCAAACCCCGCCGTGGGTCGTGAAGCGGCTGCCTGAGGCAGCTGCGAGCCGGGTGCTGGAGGCGGAGGCCCCAGACGGGGCAGTGTGGTTTGTCTACCGCACCCCGCAGCGCTGGTGGGTGCGGGCAGTGGCACCCAATGCGCCCCTTCCCGCACCCGAACCATCCGGGGAGGACTACCGGTGGGCATACGCCATCCTCAGTGCCGGAGGTAAATGCAGCGAAGCTGGCTGGTCCGCATACGTACACGCTGCCGAGGCATTTATTGGAACACGCGATCGGGACGCAGAATGAACAAGCCGGGCAATCTGCTGCTCCGATGGCTCAGCGAAGAGGGGGCAGGCGACCTCGGTGAGGTCAAGCAAGGCCTGTGGTGGCTCGGGGCCAAAACGTGCCCCAAGATCGGTACAGGTGCTCCCGGTCGGTGGCTGCGCGACGCTGTGTCATTGGCCTACCTCGACATCGACTGGAGCGGACGGCGATGGTCGGCTGCCCCGCCTGTGCTCACACCGCTGCCGAGGGCCCAAGGGCTCGCCGTTCTCACAGGCAGCCGCACTGCTGCCTTCGAACGGCGCCTGGAGGCGCTCCTGCAGGATGGTTTCGTGGAGCTGTACCGCGCGTCAGCGGAACGGCCTCCTCGCGACATTCCCCTCCCAGACTCGCTCGTCGTCCGATTCGGTGAAGAGGGCGAACTCGCGGAACTGGCAGCAGATCTGGGTGCCGTCCTCTCTCCTTGCTTCGCCTACCAGGGCGCATCCCTGCTTCCGTCCTCAGCTCTGGTGGAACGGACCTCGGCGCCAGAATACGGGGCGCCTCTGGAGCAATATGATTTCGAGCACTGCCGGTACCTCCCGGTTCGCCGCCCGCAGCACGACGGTCTTTACCGGCTGAAGCGGAGGGACAGCAAGCAGGTCTGCCAGGTGCTCCGCTCCGGGGATTGGTACGAGACCACGCACGAGCACGGCGTCTACGCGGTCCTCGCCGATCAGAACAGCGCCGCCGACGTTCTGCGGTGGCTTCCGGAGAAGGCTTGCGGTAGGAAGCGCATCGGCACCCTGTTCGTGGATTGGGGATATCCCCTGCCGGATTTGCACCGCAGGGTCGCCGCGATGTGCTCCGGGCTCGCCCCGCGAATCAACGAAGGGGCCCAGAACCTCGCGTACGACAACGTCCCCAAAATCGTAGCTATGAAGATCGCAGACTCCCTCGGACAGGTACTCGGAGACAGCAGTGAATGACGCAACGGCCGCGCAGCCCGAAGTAGAGGCCCCTGAGCTAGACGTCATCGGGTCTTTCGAGCACCTCAAGGATGCTCTCTTCCGCTACTACGACACGCCTTTCGGGCTCGCCAACGATCAGCTCCAGAAGGAGCGGCGACGGCTCTTCGACCGCGATGGCGGGGCATGGCGGCGCCCGCTGATCGAAGTCCGGCCGCAGTACGTCTCGGCAGGGGTCAGCATCTCTGAATCGGTACGCGAAGCAGGTGCGCACCCACACCTCGCTGAACTGGCAGAACTGGGCCTGCTCAAAGGCGTTCCTTCCTTGTACGAGCACCAGCACCGTGCTCTCATCGCAGCTGTGCGGGAGCAGCGTGATGTAGTTGTCACCGCCGGCACAGGGTCCGGCAAGACAGAGTCGTTCATCCTCCCTATCCTTGCCGACCTCGTACGCGAATCCGAGGCGTGGCCGGTTTCCTCCCTTCCTGCTAACCGCTGGTGGGCATCGCCCGCAGGTGGATTCCAAGCCCAGCGCGCCGGTGAGCAGGGCCGCCATGCCGCAGTGCGCGCCCTGGTGCTCTACCCCATGAATGCGCTCGTCGACGACCAGATGATGCGCCTCCGCAAGGCTCTGGACAGCGACTGCGTCCGCGAGTGGCTCGCACAACGCCGTCCCGGCCACCGCTTCTACTTCGGCCGCTACACCGGTGCAACCCCGGTTCCAGGCGACATCGGCTCGGCGGCAGGCATCCGGACCCTCCGAAAGGAGTTCGCTGCGACCGAGGAGAGGTCACGCCAGGCTCAGGTCTCTGAAGGAGACGGCCGGTACTTCATCCCACGGCTTGATGGTGGAGAAATGCGCTCCCGTTGGGACATGCTCCAGGCTCCCCCGGACATCATGATCACCAATTACAGCATGCTGAACGTCATGCTAATGCGGTCCCGCGAAGCAGCCGTCTTCGAGAAGACCCGCCGCTGGCTTGAGGAAGTTCCCGATGCCCGCTTCACCCTGGTTGTTGACGAACTCCACATGTACCGCGGCACGGCGGGTACAGAGATCGCTTATCTGCTGCGAAACCTCCGCCACCGCTTGGGTCTCGAAGGGAGGCCGGACAAGTTCCGGGTCATGGCAGCATCTGCCTCTCTCGAAGCTCCCCGGGATCTCGACTTTCTCCAGGAGTTCTTCGGCATCGAGCGCGACCGCTTCGAAGTGCTCGGGGGTCGACTGGTCCTGCCCTCAGAAACCTCTGCTGACATCTCCCCCCATGCTTCCGCGTTCAAGCAGCTCGGAGCGGATCCCGACCCTGCTGCGGCAGACACCCTGCTCACCACGTCGGGCGCCGGCAACGCACTCACCAATGCGCTGAGGGAAGGCGACCGCCTCACTTCTGATTTCGACAGTGCAGTAGCCGCCCGACTTTTCCCAACTGTGCCGAGCGATGAGCAGGAAGCGGCCATGACCGGTGTCCTGGCTGCACTGCGGCGCACGAAACTACCTGGGATGCCGCGGCTCCGCGCACATCTGTTCTTCCGCAACATCCCCGGCGTCTGGGCCTGTTCTGATCCGGCCTGCCCCGAAAATCCAGAGCAGGCCTACGAGGACAGGACCGTCGGGAAGCTGTACTCCCGTCCGACCCCCCGCTGCGACTGCGGCGCCAGGGTCCTCGAACTGCTCTACTGCCAGAACTGCGGCGACGTCCTCCTGGGAGGATACGCCCCTGAATCCGCTTTCAAGAGGCGCAGGGGCAAGCCGTTCGAAGCCGGGCTCCTCGCCGACCTCCCCGATCTCAACTCCCTTCCCAATGGCGCGCCCCTCGGCCCTAGCGCCGCGAACTACATCGTCTACTGGCCTCGGAAGCAGGACCCTGCCACAGACAAGCTGGAATGGGAATCCAGCTCCGACAAGGGCGCGATGAGCGCTGGCTTCGAGTTCAAACGCAGTTTCTACGACCCCCGCACCGGCATGTTGCGCAACCACCGAAACCACACCGGGTGGTCCTTCCATGTCAGCGTGCCGGAATCGAAACACCGGCGCGCCCGCCTCAAGCTCGAAGACCTTCCGGCTGCACCGACCCAGTGCCCGGGTTGCGGAGACAACTGGGAGCTCCGACGTCTCGGCCGCGAAAGCCTCAGCTTGAGCGACCCGCGACGCCTCCGTACCCCTGTACGGTCCATGCGCACTGGCTTCGAGAAGGTCAACCAGGTACTCACTACCGGTGTCCTGTCCCAGCTGCCGGTACCCCAGGCCGTTGTCTTCTCCGACAGCCGCCAGGACGCGGCCAAACTGTCGGCCGGCCTCGGGCTGCGCCACTACCAGGACCTTCTGCGCCTCCTCCTTGCCGAAGAACTTGTTGAGCAGGGTCGCCCGGCGGACGACCTCGCCACTATCCAAGGGTTCTTCGAACGGACAACCTCACCGGCTCCGGCTGATAAGGCAGCTGCCCAGGCGGCGCGCGCACGCCTCCGTGCTCGGGATCCTGAGACATACGACGCATGGGAGAAGCTCCAGAAGCCGAGTCCCGCTGACAATCTCGACCTCGCCGACGACCCCGGTCCCGAAGCCGAAGCGGAGCTGTACGCGCTCCTCAGCCGTGTACCGAGCCTGGACAGCCATACCGCCACCGTTGCCGAACAACTAGTCCACCTCGGTGTCAATCCCGGCGGGACGAGTGCCTCATTGCAGAAGACCCGCTACCAGGCAGGATCTCCTGCACTGCCCTGGTCGTCGCTGTATCGGTGGCCCGACAGTCCCAGCGGCAAGGTGCGCGATGAATCGGGCAGCATCCTCAGCGAACGGCAGCGGGATCTCCGCGACGAGATCCGGGAGTCCCTCAGGGGGGAGTTCCTGATGGGCTTGTTCGGCAGTGCTGGAAGGGACTTCGAATCACTCGGCCTCGGCTGGCTCACTCTGGCAACGGACCAAGCGCCTTTGGAAGCCCCTCGAGCCTCGAGTGTCGCTCTCGTCCGCGGCAGCCTGCGGGTCCTCGGCCACATGCGCCGGTTCGCCGGCCTCCGCACCCCTTCCGACACGCCTCCACGCCCCCTGCGCAACTATTGGTGCAAGATCGCTGATGCCTCAGGGCTCTCTGAGGACGACGTGCAGCGGCGCGCCGAGCAGGCTTGGGGACAAGCCGTGATCAAATACGTCATCCAACCTGAGCAAGTCTCCCTCCGCCACAACGAAGGCCTGTCCTGGCCGTGCAGCAGGTGCCACCGCCGCCATCTCCACCCTGGCACCGGCATCTGTACAAAGTGCGGAGGGCAGCTGCCCTCCGGGGCTTCTCCCGTCACCCCGTTGGACGATGACTACTACGCGTGGATGGCCAAGCACAAAGCCGGCAAGTTCCGCCTCAACACCGCAGAACTAACCGGCCAGACGGACCGCATCGAGGCCCAGAGCCGCCAAGCCCGATTCCAAGGAGTCTTCCTCGACGACACGGAGAACCCCCGCCCCGACACCCTCGACGTCCTCTCGGTGACCACGACCATGGAGGCTGGCGTCGATATCGGGCCGCTGTCCGTCGTACTGATGGCCAACATGCCCCCCACCCGATTCAACTACCAGCAACGCGTGGGCCGGGCCGGGCGACGCGACACGCCCGTAGCGCTGGCGCTGACGGTATGCCGCGGCCGCAGCCACGATGAGCACTACTTCCAAGACCCGAAGCGCATCACCGACGCACCCACCCCGCCCCCTTATCTCTCCACCGAGATGAAAGACATCTACCGGCGCGTCCTCGCCGCCGAAGTCCTGCGCAGGGCCTTCGAATCAGTACGCGCTTCCATCCCGGACGACGCCGCCCTCGACCCCACACGCAATGTCCACGGCCAGTTCGGGTTGGCCCGGGACTGGCTGGCCGTGCGTCATGCGGTCGAAGCATGGATCGCTGCCGAGGCCGGGCAGATTCGCGATCTCGCCGCATCGCTGGCCAGCCTCACACGCGGCGGAGACTCGGCGGCCTCGGCCCTCCAGTGGATCGCGAAGGACCTCGTGCCGGACGTCACCGCCATCGCAGAAGGCCCCCGAGGGCACCGCGACCTCAGCCAGAGGCTGGCCGAGGCGGGGGTCCTCCCCATGTTCGGCTTTCCGACCTCGGTCCGATACCTCTACACGAAGAAGCCGAACGAGTCCTACCCCTGGCCGCCAGCCGGGGTCGTCGACCGCTCCCTCGACATCGCCATTGCCCAGTTCGCTCCCGGCGCGGAGACGGTGAAGGACGGCAGGGTCCATACCGCAGTCGGCATCGTCGCCTACGAACCGGGGGGTGGGACGCCGAGAGCTGTAGCCGAGCCCCTGGGCGAGGCGCGGCAGATCGGTATCTGCCGCGCCTGCGGGCACCTGGCCGAGGACGTGAAACCGCCATCCGAAGCCGATAGCGAGGACCAGAATTCGCCCTGCCGAGCCTGCGGTGCATCGGACGGCTCGTACCGGGAGATCTCGCTTCACGAGCCCGCTGGCTTCTTCACGGGTGGCAAAGCGCGTGACTTCGACGGAAACTTCTCCTGGCGAGCCCGGTCACTCTCTCCCCAGACAGCTGCCGACATGGAGTCGGGGGCCCCTCAGCGTATTACCGAAGCAGGCATGGTCGTCCATGCTGGCAAGGGCCGCCGCTATGCCGTGAACGACAACGGCGGACGCCTTTTCCACTTCTCTCCAGTCAAGGCGACCGGCCAGTGGTCCGGGGCCCTTGTAGAGGCGGAGGCCGCGGTTTACGCCCCCTGGCTGGCATCGGACACCGGGACGGCAAACAGCGGCACTCTCAGCACAGCCATCGGCGCTGTCCAGCACACTGATCTCTTCCTGCTCGGCCCCGCCGCAGGCGAGCTCCCCGAGTACGGACTGCGCCTCAATCTCGCCTCTGTTCCACAGGCGACGGGCTTCCCGGATGACCGGTCGGGCCGCCGCGCTGCCTGGTACTCGCTCGCTGCCCTCCTCCGCGTCGCCGCTGGCGACATCCTGCAGGTCCAACCAAACGAGATTGCAGCAGGCATCCACGGCGCCGGCTCGGCGACCAGCCGGGCCCGGACATTCGCGTTCCTCTCCGACACCCTCGACAACGGCGCCGGCTACTGCACCCACCTCGCCGAGCCTGAGGTCTTCCAGAAGCTGCTGGCTTCTGCCAACCGCATGATCGGGAAGTTCCGTACGGGCAGCCATGGCAGCGACTGCCGCGGCTCGTGCTACGAGTGCCTCCGGGACTACACCAACATGGCCTACCACTCACTCCTCGACTGGCGCCTCGCCTGCGACCTCCTCGGCATCCTCTCCGGCCGAGACCTCGGGAGCGACATCCAGCCACGCCAGGCTGGTCTTCTCCTGCAGAACTGGGCCAGCGACTTCCCGGAGGACGACGCAGAGTTCGTACCAGACCTCGGCGGGGCGGGGCCTGCGGTCCTCTTCGAGGAGCGGTTGTGGGTCGCAGCTAAGAGCCCCTTCGAGACAGCCGAGGAAGGCATGGAGTCTCCGCGGATCTCTGCTGTCAGAGCAGCCGCGTCTGCGAGCGGTCGGGGTGTACGGGAAGTGGTCTTCATCGACGACTTCCTCCTCGATAAGGCTCCCGCCCAGGTCACTGCTTTGATCACCGGATTCGACGGCGCCTGAGCTCCCGGCTCCTTCCTCCGCAGCTTTCCCGCTGATTGCTTCTCCTCAGGATCAAGGCAGCAGCAAAGCCCCTGGCGATCGGCCCTCCTTCCGAGGGGCGATCGCCAGGGGCTGCCTATGCCCGCTCCAGGCGTCGGCAGTGCACCGCCCGCCCGGCCCAGTGCCCCTGGCCTCTTAGCTACCGCGCTATCCCGTGACTGTCTGCAGCCAGGCCCGGACTGCCTCCGGCGTGGTGTACCCGCGCGACCGGAGTAGCTCGACGATGTCCTTGCCGCATATGAGCACGACAGGGTGCCGGTCCTCGCGTACTTCTTGGTAAGTCTGGCGGTTGAAAAAGGAGGTGGTGACGAAGACACCGAACTGACGGTTTCGGAGGCGGGAGATGAGTCGGGACATCTCACGAACGCCCACAGAGTTCTTCGGGCCGTAGCACTTGGCTTCCAGAGCGAACTCAACCGGGACCGGGTCGGCGGCAGGGCCGAGGAGGTATTCACCGATCGCATCCCGCCCCCCGTCCCGACTGGGCGGGGTCAGCTCCGTGCGGCCGGTCGCTGGCGCCATCATGCGCCAGAGCTCAAGCGCGCAGGCCTCGAAGTCGTGGTAGCGGTCGCAGTAGAAGTCTGTGATCTCCTTCAGGATGCCCTGGCCTACCGCATCAGACACCTGGTCTGCAGGTTTCCTGATGACCGTGGTCGCGGGGGCGGTGAGCGCGTCATAGCGCCTTGCCTCAACCCAGTCGGTCCACACCTTCGGTGCGTGCCTGCCCACGCTCCCTCCGGCTAGAAGCTCATCGATCCATGCACGACTGATCACCGCGGCATCAAGAACAGTGAACACTGACCGGTAGTTCTGAAACCTCGCCCTCCCTGTGCTCCGCCAGATCGCGACCAAGTCTTCGTCGGCTGCGACGCCCTCACCACCGGGCGCGAGGAGACCGCGGAACCGAACGCTCCTCCCGATCCCCCCGTTCTTTTCAAAGAGGAAGAACGGGGGGACTGCCGCCCGCTCCTGCGCCGTACCGTGCGCCGCTTCGAAGCACTTTCTGAGCAGCAGGTTGCCCTTCCTACTGGTCTCGTGCAGTTCGTGGCCGGGCTTCCGGTTGTCGCCGTAGTAGACGAACTGCCCGGTCTGAACGTCGAGCTCGTCGGGCCAGTCGGGGTTGTTCCCTGACGTGTAGAGCACGGCGACGCGCACGGTGTCCCGCTGCGGGGATCCTGCGTACCGGAAGCCGCCCTGGTTGCCGACCGGCACGATCTTGCCGATGGGATCGTCGGCAGTGGTCCCAGCAGTCCCCCCGGCATACACAGCGTCAACGATGAGGTCGGCCTGCTGAAGCCGGTCGAATGGGACTGGGTCCGGATCAAGGTCACTCATGGCCGCCACACTAGAAGGAACCACTGACAGTCCGCACTGGGCCCCCGCCCCTCGGGCTGGATCACTGGCCTCGGATGCCAGTCAGCGGATCAAGTCCAGGTCGACTGCATGAAGTCCGCCTACTGCTATTCCTCCCTGCTCGGCCCGCGATGGGGTCTGCCGCACGAACGGTGGGGCAGGTCAACCAGTCACCCAACTCTGCATCAGACCCTCGACACTGAGCGGCGCATACGCGAACTCCGTGAACTCGGGCTGCGCATCGACTCAGTGAAGCGTGACGGCGTCGGCTGCTACTTGCCAACGTCACTCGATCTCGACCCTGACCAGACAAAGGCTCTCGCTATCGAGGCGATCAAGAAACCCTCAGCGCTCGAGGCAGCAGGAAAAGTTGATCGCTGCTCTCGACGCGTGATCAGGCTGACTGCGCAGGCCTCCTGCCCTGCGCAGTCAGCTGATCTTTGAACGGTGCTGGCTGAAGAGATCATGGCGCTGATGGTCGTCCTGACCCACAAATGCCTTGAACTCGCCGAGGGTGTAGGCGTCGGCCCCGTTGGAACGCGTCACAGTCGTCATCTCGAAGTCGTGCTTGAGGTGGTTGAGGTGCCGCTCCACCGTCGGGAGGTCCATGGCAGTGCCCGCGGCCGAGAGCTTCGTGATGATTTGGTCGACTGACAGCGCCCGTGTACTGCTGCGCAGGAGTTTGTAGACGGGGTCGGTGACGACATCTGCAGTTTCCACGAGATCGTGAGGCTCGCCCTCCATCTTCAGCGCGTTGTAGATCGATTTGCCGAGTGCCATAGCGACGGGAGGCGGGAACGCGTTGCCGATCTGGCGGTACACGCTGGTCTTCCGTCCGTGGAACCTCCAGCGGAAGTCGTCCTCCCCATGGGAGACCTCGCTATCCGCGTCCTGCCAGCCCTGGATGCGGGCGACCATGGCCGTGGTGAGCTTCGGGCGCGGGAAGCCCTCGATGATAGGGGGCCCGGCTGCAGTGGGCGCCTCGTTGGCCACGCCCATCGCGTCGACGCCCTTCTCCGCCCAGGCGCGCTTGGCACGCGTGGGGCCCAGGTCGGCTCCGCCGTGCTTCTTCGACCCCCCGACGATAGTGGGCGCAATGCCGGTAGCTCGTTGGGCCCACTCCTTAGCGCCCGTCCAGCCGTTCTCCGCCATGAGGTCCTCAAGGAGCTCCCCGACGGACATGGCCTTCTCAGGGTTGGGCTCAGGCCAATGGAAGTAAGGTGCGTACTCCTCCTGCAACGCCACCAGGACGAAGCGGGGACGCAGCTGGGAGACGCCGAATTGGTCCGCCTGTAGGAGCTTCCAGTCCGCGATGTACCCGTACTCCTTGAGCCGGTCGAGGACGTGCTGGCGATAGCCGGCGAAGCGGTTGGCGCTGAGTCCGCGCACGTTCTCCAGCAGCAAGGCCTTCGGCCGCACCTTTCCGCAGAGCTCGATGGCCCAGGCGAAAAGATCGCGCTCATCGCTTGAGCCGAGCTGCTTGCCTGCGATGCTGAAGGGGGGGCAGGGCACTCCTCCGGCGAGAAGGTCCAGGTCCTCCGCGTCGATGACCGGGTTCCAGACAGCAGGGTCCGCGACGTCGCCGACCCTTACGGAGTTGTGCGCCTGGTCTTCGCTGTATCCGAGGAACTCCACAAGGTTGCGGCGCAGCGTCTCGGCAGCCTTGTCGTCGAGCTCGATGGCGAGGCGGTGGCGGAAACCTGCCCGCTCCAGCCCGAGTGTCTGACCGCCCGCGCCTGCACAGATCTCGACGACCTCAAGCGGCTTCTCAGCCTTGGCAGCCGACATTTCGATCTCCCTCCAGGCACGCCAGGCTCTCCAGCGCAGAACCGGCGGCGCTGCTGCAACCACCGTCATGAACACACGGACATCCGGTAGCACAGCTCCGCGCCAGCACCATAGTCGCAGGTGGTGGCCCAGGGGTGCTTCTCGGCCTCTGTGAATCGGACAAGGCTGGAAGTGTACGTGGCAGCAGTGGCAGCTCGCAGGATGATCATTAAACGCGATGGGCCTTCAGTGCTGGTCAGGCGTCCAGCGCATTGCGGACTTCCTCCTGTGCTTCGCTAGGAAGACGGCGGTAGGCATTCCACGCCCGCTCAAGCGCTGTCGAGCCGCGGCGGCCCCGCTCGGCCCACCGGGCCAGCCGCCGCTGATCTGCTGGGTCCAGGTTCTTGATCTCGGCGAGGGCCTCATCGGCGCGTACCACCTGGCCGCCGCCACCAGCACGGCATCGCTTGCATTCTGTGACGAGGAGCTCCTCCTCACGGCCGTCGAGGAGAACAGAGGTACGCCGGGTGACCGAAAGCACTGCCGTCTGGTTCGAGTCGTCCAGGTACGGTTCTGCACTGCCGATGCCGCACACCGTGCACATGTAGTCGTCGCGAGACAGAACGGCCTGGATCTGCTTGGCCGTGATCGCCTTCTGGGGCGCGGCTGCCTTGCGGGCCGCTGGATCCCACACCGGAACCCCAGCTTCCACGAAACGCTGGTCCTCGGCCATGAGCGAGGCGTCCTCAGTGTTCGTGTGGATGACCCACCCGTAGGGCCGGAGGTCTCGCAGGCGGCGGTCTGCCTGCGAGACACCAGGGAACGCGTCGCGCAGCTGCTCCTTGGTGAAGGTATTGCCCTCACCGATCTCCTGGACGAGCCACAGCGCGCCCCTGATCATGGTTCCGCCCTTGAGCGCCGGGTCGTTCCAGGCGGGGAGGGTCACGTCTGCTCCGTTCCTCGGGTCGTCAGACGTGCAAGTCTGGATGATCACCTGTCCCGTTGTCAGTGACTCCTGCCATTATTCCTGACAAGCGCGTACGGCTGCTTACCCACCTAGGAGAGGCCTGGCTATGGCTGTGAAGTTCGGTGTTCCGCCCGAGGGCGAGCGGATCCGGTCCATGGTCGAGGAGCGGCTGAGGCAGGCCATGGCTGAGAACGGCGCCAAGGTCACGGTGGAGTGGCGCGGCGAGCAGAAGCACCTGAGCGTGATCTCCATGCCGGTGGACCTCCTCTACCTCAACCCGGACACCCACCGCATCCGCGCCCAGCGCACGCTGGACCCCGAGCAGAACCAGGTACTCGAAGAGGAACCCTGGAGCGAGGATGCGCAGGACTACCTCGCTCTCCTCCTCAGCCGGAGCCCTGCGAATCCGACGCAGACGGACCCCGACTTCACTGCGCTGCAAGACGAGCTGGACGACTTCGGGCAGAAGGAGCCCGGCATCATCAGCCCCGACGGAATCCTCGTCGACGGGAATACCCGCTGCGCGGCCCTCCGCAAGATCGGGATCAAGGACATCCGCGTGGGGGTCCTGCCTGCGGACACGTCGCGGCGCGACATCAACAACGTCGAGCTCGCCCTCCAGCTCCGGAAGGACAAGCGGCGCGAATACTCCTACATCAACCGTCTGATCGCGATCGAAGAGGAACTGGCCCACGGACGCCGCCCGGAGGACGTGGCACGGGACTTCAACATTAAGACCACCACACTCCGCCAGGACCGGTGGGTCTACGAGCTCGTCAACGACGCCATCGACCGCAGCAAGGACCCGGCCACCGGCGTCGGGCTGCGCCTGGTCGACTTCGAAGACCACCAGGAGAAGCTCCGCGAGCTGCAGCGCGACTACACCAAGCTCGCGAAGACGGACCCGGACGGAGCCGAGCAGCTGAAGGAGTCCCGGCTCGCGATGGTCGTCCTGAACTACCCGAAGACCTCGGTCCGCCTCGCTGAAGCCGACTTCCACACCCGTTTCCTCGACGAGCGGCTGCCGGCCGACCTGCGCCCCGCCGCGCAGGATTCCGCCGCAGTGTCCATCCCCGGCCTTCCGGGCGTCGCGGTCCAGGACGGCACCGCGGTGGTGAAGGCGACCCGGGCCCTCACAGACAACCTGCTCAAGGCCAAGGCCGCGGCCCTCGCCGGCGCCAAGCTCACGCCCGCGGAGGTCACGCAGGCCGCTGCGAAGATCAAGTCGGCCCGCGGCACGTTCGACGTCGCAGTGAAGATGGCAGGCCAGAACGCCCAGCTGCAGAAGCGGAAGATCGCGGTACCCGAGCGCCTGACGGACGCCGCCGACTACGTGAACCAGTGCGCAGCAGAGTTCGCCGAGGCGAAGGCGAAGCGTGCCCTCGACGAGGACTCCTTCGACGACGCACTGCTCACCCTCCGTGCGAGTCTCGCGCGCCTGGCCAAGCAAGCGGGCCGCACGTTCAGCTCGCCGGGGGACGGCGTCGAATGGCTGCTCAACGCCACCCGGGAGAGCTGATGGGAATGCCCGCAACCGCTCCGAGCCTGGAGATCGGCTTCGGTGACAGCGTGGCGAAGGCCCGCTTGCGGGCTGGCGCCGGGCATGAGGCAGACCTGCGCCGTCTCGCCCTCCGCTTCCGCAGCAGCGTGCAGCGCTCTCCCGTGAGCATGGACGTCGATATCGACGACCTCCTGACGAACCTCGTGGCGCTTACGGCATGGCCCGCGCAGTCGAGCGTCTCGTGGGACCCGCAACTGGCCGCGCTTGCGACGGACTCCGCAGTCGACGCCCAGACGGTGTCCGAGCGCCTCGACCCGGCGGCCGGAGGGGCAGGCGAAGTACACGAGGACGAGGTCGACGCGCTTCTCGGCCCCGGGTGGACCGCGGACCTCACTTCGTTCCAGCGTCGGGACATCGCCAAGCTCCTCTCGCTGCGCCACGGGGCCAACTTCTCCGTCCCCGGGGCCGGCAAGACGCGCGTCGGACTCGCCGTCTTCCAGGCGCTGCGCACGACCAAGGGCGTCGAGCGCCTGCTGATCGTCGGCCCGAAGTCCTGCTACGAGTCGTGGCAGTACGAGAATGAGCAGTGCCTCAGCGAGCCGCTGCGCATGGAGGTGCTGTCCCGGGACACCGACCCGGCAGCTGACGTGCTCATCGTCAACTACGAGCGCCTCAGCCAGTCCGTCGAAGAGCTCGGCCAGTGGCTGACCGTCCGGCCCTCCGTACTCCTCCTCGACGAGGCGCACCGGATGAAACTCGGCGCGGAGGGAACGTACGGGGCGGCCTGCCTCGCCCTGGGCCCGCGGGCACGCCACCGCCTGATCCTGACAGGCACCCCGGCTCCCAACGGAGTCAAGGACATCGAGAACCTCTTCGGTTTCGTATGGCCCGGGTACGGGCGCCAGAAGGTGACGCAGGCCGTGGCCGGCGGCGACCTCGCCAAGGCCAGCCAGGTGCTGCGCCCGCTGTTCACCCGCACGACCAAGCACGAACTGGGGTTGCCCCCGGTGACGACGACCCTCCGCACGCTTCCGATGCCCCCGCTGCACCACGAGGTGTACGAAGCCCTCATCGGCCGGTTCTCCGCCCGGGCCGCCGGATCGGAGGGCGACTTCCAGACCCTCGGCAAGATCATCGTCTATATGCTGATGGCGGCCACCAGCCCGGCCCTGCTCGCTGTCGGCACAACCCGCTACGAACCGCTGACGTACCAGGTCCCGCCTCTGGCCGTGCCCGAGGGCAGCCCGCTCTTCGACCTCATGCGGGACCTCCCCAGCTACGAGATGTCCCCGAAGTACCGCGAGGTCCTTGCCATCGTCGCGAGGAACGCGGCCCAGGGCCGCAAGACCCTGGTGTGGTCCACGTTCATCCGCAGCCTGAACACCCTGGAGCGGGTCCTTAGGGAGTTCCGGCCGGCCATGGTCCACGGAGGCACGGAGGACCGCGAAGCAGAGATCGAGCGCTTCCGGAAGGATCCAGACTGCATGGTGCTGCTGTCCAACCCGGCCACGCTCGGCGAGGGCATCAGCCTGCACCACGACTGCCACGACGCGGTCTACGTCGACCGCGACTTCGCCGCCGGACGCTTCCTGCAGAGCCTCGACCGGATCCACCGCCTCGGCCTCGCGCCCGAAGCGGAGACCCGCATCACCGTGCTCGCCTCCGAAGGAAGCATCGACGAGGTCGTCGAGCAGCGGCTGAGCGACAAGCTGCTCTTCATGGGGCGGATCCTCGACGACCCCGCCGTCCAGGAGCTCGCAGACCTCGACGAGGAGCCATCCGTCGGCGGCGGCCTCGACCAGAGGGACCTCCAGGCGCTGATGGGCCACCTCCGTGGCCGTCCCGCCTAGCCCCGTCCTGCGCGCCGCCCTGCGGTGGCTGGAACGGCTCCCAGACTCCAGCCCCGCACGGTGCCGCGCGCTGTTCACCAACCACGCCGACTACAGCGACCTCACCCCCACTCAGTACGAAGCGGCCTACACATGGCTCGGCGAGACCGGCCTGCTCGCGGATCTGGACAGCATCGCCGCAGCAAGCAAGCGCCTCTTCCGCGCCGCTCTGGCCTCCAGTGACGCGCCGTGGCTCCAGGACGCCGACGTCCTCGTGCGCGGCCCGGAGGAGCTTCCCGAGGACGCCCTGCGGGCCGCCGATGCCCTGGGTATCTCTGAGAACCAGGCGTACGAGCAGGTCAGAGCGGTCTGGGGCAAGGTCGATACGGAGGCGCGGGCCCTCATCGGCAGCGCCGGCGAGCTGGCCCTCATCGAGCTCCTAGCCGAGGCCACTGACGTCCGCATCGAACACGTCGCCGCATACTCCGACGGCTTCGGGTACGACATCGCCGTCCACGCGAGGCGGCACCCGCTGCATATCGAGGCGAAAAGCACGGTGCGACGCGGACGGCTGGCCTTCTATCTGTCCCGCCATGAGTACGAGACCATGCGCCGCGACCCGGCATGGCAACTCGTGGCCGTACACCTCACGCAGGACCACAAGATCGCTGCGGTCACATCCGTCTCTGCCGAGTGGATCAGCGCCCAAGTTCCGCAGGACGGGGGCCCTTTCGGGCGGTGGGAGGCGTGTCGTCTCGACGTACCTCCTGACGCGGTCGTCCCAGGCATCCCGCGGCTGGCCCCTTTGCTCGGGGCAGGGACGGCCGGAGCAATGCTTCGAGGCGGCGTGAGCGGCTGAAGGCGGGAGTGCTGTGCTAGGGCTCCCGCCTTCTTCGGAGGGCGCTTACGGCCGCTGGACACCGAGGTCCGTCAGCAGGAACTCCTCAGCTTCGCCGACCCAAGCCTGCAACTCCTGCTCAGGGCAGTCGGCTGCAGGCAGGGCATCCGAGAAGGCTTCCTTAAGGGCCAGCCGCCACTGGTCCGCAGTACCGCGGAGCCGGAAGGGGCCCACCGGCAGCGTGATGCCGTCTTCGTCGACCGCCAGCGGGGCACTCTCGCCGGCCACGGTGACGTCACTGTCGAGTCCGCTTGCAGCAGCGTCGAGCGCTGCGTCCAGTTCAGCGGTGTCGATCCGGCCGACCCAGTGCTGTGTCCCGGCCTGTGCCTCGGCGAGCAGCATGGTGCGGCTCCCCGCGCCATACCCGGCCAGGACAAGCGACCGGCGGGGCGCCTCGGAGCTCGCGCTGCTGGCGTCCCCCGCATCGATAAAGGAGGGGCGAAAGCGCTCAAGGAGGGCGTTGATCCTTCCTGCGAGGAGCGCACGGCGAGCAACGAGAAACTCCCGGAACCCGTCAAATTCCAAGACCCGGGGGTCAGCCGTCGGGACAGCATGAGCAGCCAGGTCGTCGGCCTGCACCTCCCCGATGTACTCGGCGGGAGACCGGTTCCCGATCATGTTTTTGGCCGTTTGCGGCGAGACGAAGACGATGTTCGCCAGCTCGTTGATCTCCGCCGACGAGTACTTGTTGGGGTGGTTCCGCAGCTGCGCAGCGGGGTGCAGGCTGCTGTACTGCAGCTTGTCGGTCCCTTCTGCAACGGCGGAGATGGGCCCGCCAGCCCACCAGTCCTCCGCGCCGGAATGGGCGGCTGCCAGGTAGGAAAGCATGATGTACGGGCTCTGGATGTTGCGCCCCGACAGATCGCGGGCGCTCACGCGGAAGCCCTTCTCGTCCAGGCGCAGGTTGGCGAGGAGTGCTCGAACAGGCTCGTCGGAGTCAAGGGCGTTGACATCCTGGGTCAGGGCGCTGTCCGTCGCACCGCCGTAGCGGTTGTTTCCGGACGCAGCGAGGAACCAGTAGAGCAGCCCTTTCTCCACCTCAGGGTCTACCTTGGCGCTGGCAGGCAGCCGGCCATAGAAGACGATCAGCGGGTGCAGGACCGAGACGGATGAAAGGAGTGCCGAGGTCGGGACGAGCAGCTGCTCGGAGAGCAGCGGGACGACGCGCTCGAGTCCGCGGCGCACCCGCTCCCAGCCCTCCGCCACGGACTCCCGACTCGCTGTCGTAAGTCTGGAGACGGACGAGGTTCGCTTGCCGGAGATGGACAGGCTGAGCGTGATCGCCTTGATGAGGAAGTTGGTGTCGACGGCCCGGTAGCCGTGGTCAGCCCACCGCGCCGACTCCTTCTCCAGCTCTCCCAGAAAACCCGGCGACCGGGCGGAGAGCGTCGCCATCGCAAGGTCCGTCGTCTTCAAGGGGCGGCCGCCGCTGTTGACGCGGACAAAGATCTGGGTGACCTCCTCGTAGCCGAAGCCGTGTAGGACCTCCATGTGGAAGTCGCGCTGCGAGATCGATTCCAGTGCCTTGAGGCGGCGCCCAATTTCCGCGTTGTCGATGGACAGCCCCGCCGAGCGGAGCTGCATCTGCAGCGTGAACGAGTCGGCCTCAGGACCGACGACGTCGTAGACCCTGACCCACTTCGAACTCCTGAGCGTGGCGTTGCTCTGGTTCTGAAACGCCTCGGTCTCGATGTTGAAGACGATCTGCGCTGCGGGATGGTCCTTGAAGACGCGGTACAGCGAGGTGAGTCGCTGCTGCCCGTCGAGCAGATACAGCGGCATGACGCTGGGAAGCCCCTGACTGGATCCTGTGGCCGCTGTGCGCGTCTCGGCTCCCTCGTCCGTCTTCCACAGCAGGAGCGTCCCAGCCGGATATCCGAGGTACAGCGACTCCACGAGCTTTGCGACCTGCGAGGCCCGCCAGACATAGCCCCGCTGGATCTCGGGGAGCATGATCTCCCCGTCGGCGATCTGGCCGATGAGCGACTTGATGTCGCGGTTCGTGCGTTCGACTGCCATTCGTTGGCGCCCCCACCCCTACTGCTCCCCACCAGGCCGCGTTCGACCCGGGCCAGCGCGATCACAACTGCGCTGGTCGATACGGTAGACGAAGGAGGCGGGCCCCGTGCCGGGCCCTGCCGGATCCGCATGTAGAGGCCCCGGGCTCGGCGTCGCTACTCCTCCTGTTCCTCTCGGAGTGCCGCCGCGCCTCGGCGCGATCGGACCGCAGCGCAGACGATCGCGCAACTCTCCTCAACCGCATCGTGCTCCCAGAACCGGAGGACGAGCCACCCAGCTTCCTCGAGGCGCGCATCCGTATCCCTGTCGCGCTTCACGTTCCTCCCGATCTTCTCTCGCCAGTAGTCGGGGTTCGTTTTCGGCGGCACGAAGTGCTCCGGGCATCCGTGCCAGAAGCAGCCGTCGACAAAGACTGCGACGCGGGCCGGACGGAAGACGAGATCCGCTGTACGGCGCATCTTCGGGAGCGGCTTGGCAGCCACCCGGTAGCGGAGGCCCGCCGCATGGACGAGGGAGCGCAGCGCACGCTCCGGGGAGGTGTCCCGGTTCCGGTTTCCCAACATGCTGCGGCGGTTCGCAGCGGAGGACGCCCAGGATCCATCTGGTGGAGACCAGCCGCCAGTGGCCGACTCTCGAGGCAGCGAGTTCATCAACTCCCAAGTATGGCCGATGCGGCTTGGACCTGATCCTGGGGCGCAGATCCGTGCCCCAGCCTCGCTCCGAGTGCTGTGGAAGACTGCTGCCATGCTGCGCGAACCAACTGAACTGGAGATCGGCGAGGACGGCCGACTCGAGCTTCCCATAGGAGTCCTTGCCGAGGCCGGGCTGAACCCTGGAGCTCGCATCGTTGCGTACAGCGCTGGCGACGGCCGGATCGTGCTCCGTAGGGCAGAGGATGCGCTCACCGAGTTGGTGACCACAGGTTCTTTGACCTGACGCTTCGGGGATGCCGAGTTGACGATCTTCTGCTGCCATCGGTGGACTGGCTGGCCTCAGGGCCAGCCGCCAAGAGCCCTGGTCCGTGCAATGGCCCGTAGCCGCGATCCGCGCGGGTTCGAACGCTTTCGGAACCTGGGCGCTTCAGTTGAGGACGTACGATCGGGCGCCGTCAGCGCGGCTTTCTGCAGCAACGCCCTCACCCTCGCGGCCAAGGGCCACAGGCTGACCGAGATCACCGTCGGCAACGTCCTGGGATCTTCAAGGCTCAGGCCACGGCCTCAAGCGGATGAATGCGGGGACGGAAGTGTTCTACCGGCTGCTGCACCAGCTCGTCCGCTAGGAGATGATGCCCCACAGGATCTGCGCGAGGCCCGCAACCGAGGACAGCGGGCCCCTAAGGAACTGGTCGACCGCTACGGGCTGTGCTGCCGCCCCCCTCCGTGCCCTGCTGGTGGACGGGAGCGGGCAACAGTGTTCCGGCGACTTCGTCGCCGGAGTGTCTACGGGGCCTATACGCCCCGGACTCGGTCAAGCTGGAGGAGGGCTTCACCCGGGACATGCGCGGTATCGGGCACCTCGGGACCGGCGACCTGGAGGTCCGTGTCGTCTCGGCGGCCGACTTGGAGAAGGCGGCGCCGCTGATCCGGCGGCGCTCGAGGCGGCCTGAGGTAACAGGAGGGGCGGCTGGTGCATCGGTTGGTCGATGCTCCAGCCGCCCCTCTGGCGTCTGTGGGCCGCCGACCCTGGCCTCTCTTCGCTTTCACGCTCATGCCTCCGGTCCGGCCAGCTCGAATTCGTCCTTCGTCAGTTCGGCCCGCAGCCGCTCCTCGGCGACGTCGGCGTAGTGCGCGGACAGCTCGACGCCCACGAAGCGGCGTCCCTCGCGCAGGGCCGCGACCCCGGTGGAGCCGCTGCCGGTGAACGGGTCGAGGACGGTGCCACCCTCGGGGCAAACCTGGACGAGCTGCTGCATGACCTCGACCGGCTTCTGGGTGATGTGAACCCGGCCCTTGCGGGGCTGGGAGGCGATGTAGTGCCCCGGCAGGTAGAGGTCACGGGTGTTGTCCAGGGAGCCCTTGACGCCCCAGATGATGAACTCCGAGTCCTGCTTCGGTCCGCCCTTGCGGGGCCGGCTGGACGGCTTGATCCACGGAATCGTGCCGCTCCAGGTCCACCCCGCCATCTGCAGCGCGTCGGAGGTGGTCGGCTCCTGTCGCCAGTCGGTGAAGACCATCGCGACCGCGTGCTCGGCCGAGGCCCGGTACGCCTCGGTGAGGAGTTCGGTGAGCCAGGAGCGGTAGGAGCGCTGGTCGCGGTTCTCGCCCGGGAAGTCGGCGAGGTCGTGCGCCGAGTTGCTCGTGACGTACTTGGCGCGGGCGGTACGGCCGGTTCGGTCGGAGCTGGTGCGGCCCCCGGAGTTGTACGGCGGATCGGTGATCACCGCCTGGACGCTCTCGTCCGGGAGGGACTTCAGGACGGTCAGGGCGTCGCCTCGGTGCAGCGTGTAGCTCATTGGGGCCTCTTCTCGGGCGCGGCGGAGTCTTGACCTGCTCCGGGCAGCGCTCAACGGCGTGCATCCGGTGCGAGGTTGCAGCGGAGGTTAACGGCGAATTCCAGCCACACCTAACGAGGTGGCTCACCGCTTCGGATCCTTGGACGGCAGTCGTTTGGTGCGGCCGGGATCCCGTTCTACTGTCTCGCCGTGCCACCGGGAAGGGAGCGCCGCTCCACCCCCGTTGAGCTGTGCGTATCCGTGCTGTCCCGTCCAATCGAGCAGCGTCGGAGGCATGTTGCCCATCGTCCGCGAGTGCCGTGAGGAGGCTCCTGTGCATTGCCTGAGATTACGAGCGCGGCTGGCTGCCGCGCGTGACCTGAAACCGGCGTCCGGGAGCTACCAACTCCTCTGACCCGGGCCCGCCGAGAGGCGGATGCACATCGGCGCGGTGCCGACGGCTTTGCACGAGAAGTCGGCACCGCGCCTCCTACGAACACCGAGGAGCCGCTGCGATGCAGCATGCCCTGACACACCCGCGCCCCGACCCACCTCTGTCATTTGGTTCGCACCGCCGTCGCGCTGAGCGGCAGCGGCCGTGAAGAAGACGACGGGAGCCCTCGTCGGTCTGTGCGCTGCCGGACCACTGCTGCTGGCGCAGCCGATCCTTGGAATCGGTGCCGGGACCGCCTCGGCCTCGTGCTCGACCGGCGGCTCACAGGGTGTGGACGCCTCCGCCGTCGCCAAGCAGGTGAAGGTCATTCTGGAAGGCGGCGACAACGGCTCGGTCTCCGTGCCGGGCTTGGACGCGCCTGCCGACCAGGTGCCCAATGCCAAGACGATCCAGGCCACGGGCGTCGCGATGAACATCCCCGCCCGAGGGCAGGTCGTCGCCCTGGCGACCGCTCTGCAGGAGAGCGGCCTGCGGAACCTGACCTACGGCGACCGCGATTCGCTGGGGCTCTTCCAGCAGCGGCCGTCGATGGGCTGGGGCTCGGCCAGCCAGATCCTTGACCCGGTGCACGCCTCGACGAAGTTCTACGAGGGGCTCAAGAAGGTCTCCGGGTGGCAGTCCCTGTCTGTCACCCAGGCCGCCCAGGCGGTGCAGAAGTCGGGCTTCCCCGAGGCGTACGCCAAGTGGGAGCCGCTGGCCACCGCCCTGCAGAAGGCCGGCGGTGCATCGCCGAGTCCGTCGCCATCCGGCTCTGCCGACACCGGCAGCTCCTCTCCCGATTCCGCGGGGGGTTGTTCGGCGGACGGCGACGGGGCGGACTTCGGGACCATCCCGGCGGGCGCGTTGCCAGAGGAGTACAAGATTCCCGCCTCCGCGCCGCCGAAGGTGCAGACGGCGATCCGGTGGGCGCTCGGCCAGCTCGGCACTCCGTATCAGTGGGGCGGCACTTGCACCGACTCCCACGGCAAGAACCCGATGGGCCGCTGCGACTGCTCCTCCCTGATGCAGGGCGCGTACAAGGCCGCCGGGGTCACCCTGACGCGGACCACGTACACGCAGGTCAAGGACGGCAAGGCCGTCTCGTTCGATGCCCTCAAGCCGGGCGACCTCCTCTTCACCGAGGGGGCGGCCGCCGTACCGGAACACGTCGGGATGGCGATCGGGCAGGGCCTGATCGTCCACGCCCCGCACACCGGTGACGTCGTACGGATCGCCACCGTCGCGTCCTGGAAATCGCGGATTCTCGCGGCCCGCCGAGTCGTCTGACCGGCGCTCCTCTCCTCCTCGCCTCCCCCTCGCACCACTGGTTAGCCCCGCCGGGCTTTGGCGTGCGTTCATTCAAACTGGAGTTCCCATGTATCTCGCTGACCAGGTCATACAGCTCGCATACGACCCCGGAATCAAGCCGAACGAGGGCGGGCTCCCTGGCCTCAACGTCCTCAAGCAGGTAATGGGCTCGATCAACCTCTTCGGGCTCATCGCCGTGGTCGGCGCCCTCGCCGTCAGTGCGGGCGTGTGGGCCTGGGGTCACCACTCGGGCGGCCACCAGGCCGAGGCGAACGGGAAGAAGGGCGTGCTGGTCAGCGCCGGCGCGGCCCTTCTGCTCGGCGCGGCCAACGGCGTGGTCGCCTTCTTCTCGACGCTCGGGACGCAGGTCCACTGATGGCTCAGCACTCCACCCACCCCGGCGGCGCATCTCGCGTGCGCCGCCGGGCGCTGCTCGGCACCGCCATCCTGACGGTCCTCGTCGCCCTCGCCGGCCTGGCCGCCTACCTCACCCGCGAGGGCCGAAGCCCCTCCGACACTGCCGCGCCACCGCCGAGTTCGCCCACGGCGTCCCCGCCGTCCGCGGCACCGTCCGGGCCGCACACCCGGCCCCGCGCTCTCCCCGTTCCACCGAAAACCCACGACCCGATCACGTACGGCAAGGCCGCCGCAGCAGCGCTGTGGTCGTACGACACCCGCGCGTACTCACAGCCCGAGCTGCGCAAGGCGCTGCGCGGCTGGCTGACCACGGAGTCGAAATACGCCGACCCGGCCTCCGTCGACCAGGCGGTCCCCTCGGCCGTGCTGTGGAAGGAGATGGCGGCCAACAAGCAGGTCGCCACCGCCAAGATCAACGAGGGGCACTTCCCGCACGCCTTCACCCAGGCCCTCCAGGACGACCCCGGGGCAATCACCCAGGCGTACGTCTACGCCGTCACGGTCTCCGGCAAGCAGTCGATTCGCTGGAAGGGCTCGGCCGCCGGTGGCGCGGAGAGCCGTTCCACCACCCTCGCGGTCCAGTGTCGACCCAACCACCCTTGCGCCCTGGTCGGCGTCATGCCGTCCGTCGCTCCCTGACCCTCGCCCCAGAACGGAGGTACGACCTATGGGAGTCTGCGACTTCCCGCTGATGGACAAGGTGTGCGGCGCTGTCGACTTCGCCACCAACCCCGCCGGCACCGTCACCGACGGTCTCGGCGCGTGGATCGCGAAGTCGGCGGGCGAGCTGGCGTCCAGCGCGGCCGACCTGGCCGCCAAGGCCGTCAACAAGACGACGGCCATCGACCTCAACGCCGGGTGGTTCCGGGACAACTACGAGTTGCTGCTGCCCATCGGCCTCGCCCTGACCGTCGGCATCTTCTGCATCCAGCTCATGACCGCGGCCTGGCGCCGAGACGAACGTGCCCTCGCCAAAGCGGCGTTCGGCACCATGACCGGAGTCCTGTTCAGCTTCTCCGCCATCGCCTTCACCACCGTCGCCATCACCGTCGTGGACGCGCTGTCCGACGGCCTCTTCAAAGCCGCCAACACCTCGATCGACGACGCGATCCGCCGCGTGATCAAGGTTGACCAGATGGGGGCCATGTACGGCCTCGGCTGGGGTGTCCCTTCCTTGGTCGCCTTCGGGTGCGCGATCGGCGCCTTCCTCTACTGGGGCGTGATGGTCGCCCGCAAGGTTGGCGTCCTGATCATGGTCGCGCTCGCGGTGTTCGCCGGGGCGGGCGGCGGCTGGGAGGTCGCGAAGCGGTGGCGGCGCGGCTGGATCGAGGCCACCGGCACCTTGATCGTCTCCAAGCTCCTGATGACCGTCGTCTTCCTCATCGGCGTCTCCGCCATGGGCAAGAGCGATGCCAGCGACGGGATGTCAGCCCTGTCCGACGCGATGGCCGGCATCGTCGTGATGGTGTTGGTGCTGCTCTGCCCCTACGCGACGTACAAGTTCGTCCACTGGGCGAGTGACGGCGGCGGCCACGACGACATGCACCGCACCGGTGTCGCTGGCATGGCGGTCGCCGCAGGAGCCGCGAAGACCGCAGGCAGTCTCGCACTGCAGGCCGGTACCGGCGCCCCCGCTCCGCAGGGTCCGAACCAGGTCCCGGGCGCGGGGACCGATGGTGTCGCCTCCGGCATCAACCCCTCCGGCGGCACCCTCAGCAAGGAGGGCATCGACGCCGGGCCACCCACGCAGCAGACCCGCTTCCGGTACGGCGAAGACCCGAACGCGTCCGGCGACAAGGGCCGGGCACTGATCCAGCGCCCCGGGATCCCGCCGCTGATCACACGTCCTGGCGAGGGCGAACCGGAAGGGTCCGAATCGACTGCCCAAGGCGTTGCGGGCGGCTCCGGTCACCTTGCAGCCGCATCGGCTCCGGGCGGCGACATGACCTCCATGCCGCCGGCCGACCCCGGACCTTCGGCCTCGGGCACTCCGGCGTCCGGGTCCGGTCCGTCGGCCACCGGCTCCGCGACGCCGACGAACTGGGTGTATCCCACCCAGCCGCCGTCGGGTTCCTGACCCACATCCCCGGGGGCGGGCCGCACTCCACGGCCCGCCCCCGCCTCCCACCAGCAGGAAGGTTTCGCCATGACGTCCAGAAGAGCGCCGCGCGCCCCGTCCTCCGCCCGCTCCCACCGTCTGGAACCACCATGTCCGGCAAGCACCAGTCCTCCACGCCCACCGTGAAGTTTCCCCACCGCAGCAGGCGCGGCGTCCTGCTCGGCCTGACCGTCCCGCAGTTGGTCGTCGCCGGACTCGCCGGCCTTCTCCTTCTCGCCGTGATCCTCGCCCGCGGTGTGGTCGGCGCCCTCCAGCTCATACCGCTGTGGACGGTCATCGCGCTGCTCGTCTTCGTCCGCCACCGAGGCCGTGCTCTGGCGGACTGGGCCCCGATCGTCGTCCGGCACGCGCTGCGCCGGATGCGAGGCCAGCTCGTGTGGCTCACCCGGCCCTCCCGCCGGCCGACCCGCGAGGGACTGCTCCACCTTCCCGGCACCGCTGCCAGCCTGCGCGTGACCACTGCTCCCGACGGCAAGTACGGCGCCGTCCACAACCCGCACACCGGCACGCTGACCGCGGTGGTCAAGGTCTCCTCCCGCGCCTACGCCCTGCTCGACGCGGGCACCCAGCAGGCCAACGTCGGCGGCTGGGGACGCGCGCTGGCAGCTCTCGCCCGTACCGGGCAGATCGCCCGCATCCAGGTGATCGAGCGCACCATCCCCGACTCCGGCGACGCGCTGCGCCGCTACTGGGAAGAGCACGGCCGACCCGACACCCCGATGGCCGGCGCGATCTACAACGAGCTGATCCAGAGCGCCGGTCCCGCAGCCGCCCCGCACGAGGCGTACGTCGCGGTGTCCCTGGACACCAAGGCGGCCCGTCGGCTGATCAACCAGGCCGGCGGCGGTCTCACCGGTGCCTTCAGCGTCCTCACCCAGCTCACCTCCACGTTCGACCAGGCGGCGCGGACCGCCGGTCTCACCCCGACGGGCTGGCTCACCGCCCGCGAGATCGCCGCCGTGGTGCGCACCTCCTACGACCCGAAGGCGCTGGCGACACTCGACCGCTGGTCCACGGCCGGTCGCCCCGAGGCCGAGCCCGCCGCCGCCGGACCCGTCGTGGTCGTCGAGAAGGCGGACCACATCGCCACCGACTCCGCCGTGCACGCCACCTACTGGGTGGAGAACTGGCCGCGCACCGAGACCAGCGCCGGCTTCCTGCACCAGCTCCTGTTCACCGGCGGGGTGCGGCGCACGCTGTCGCTCTCCTACGAGCCGAAGAACCTCGACGCCGCCCTGCGCGACGTGCAGCGCAAGAAGTCCAGCGTGATCGCCGACGCCGCCGAACGGGCCCGGCGCGGCCAGGTCGACTCCGAGGCGGACTCGATCGAGTACCAGGACATCAAGTCCCGCGAACGCCAGCTCATCGCCGGGCACGCCGACGTCGCCCTGACCGGTCTGCTGACCGTCTCGGCCGACACCGAGGACGAGCTGCGCACCGCCTGCGCCGTCGTGGAGACCGCCGCTGTCGGCGCCCAGCTCGATCTCCGGCCGCTGACCTGGCAGCAGGCCGAGGCGTTCACCGCCGCCGCCCTGCCGCTCGCGCTCGCTGCCTGACCCCTCCCTTTGAAAGAGCACCCTCATGTCCCGCACCGCCAGCCCGACCGCGCAGGACTTCGTGCCCTTCGCCACCGCCGCGCTCGACTTTCACCGGGCGCTCAACATCCCGGGCGGCCCGCTGGTCACCAGCCGGGCCGAGCTGGACGCCCTGCACGCCCACCTCGTCTCGCTGTACGGGCTGCTCGACGCCCACACCGGTCGCACCGGGCAGCTCGTCGCGGTCGAGGGCGACCAGCTCCGTACCGCCCGCACCCGCATCTGGCAGGCCGCCGAGCACCTCCACGCCGCCTACCACGCGGCGCCCCGGCCGGACTCCGGCGAGATCCCCGCACCGGAGGCGTGCCAGGCCGGTCTTCCCGAGGGAGCACCGGAGCTGACCATCTGCCAGCGCCACCAGCGCGCCGCTCATCTCGTCCGGCGGCGCACCACCCCGGCCGACCTGCACGCCCCGTTCACCGGCCTCGTCCGCCGCTGACCCACCCCTCACCTGGAGAAACGTCTTGCCCCGTACCCGCGCCAGTGCTTCCCCTCTGTTCGTGCCCCGTAAAACGACACGCGCCCAGCAGCGGGCCGCCCGAGCCGGATTCACCGAAGCCCGCCGCCAGGCACGCCTCGCCGGAAACCCGCCCAAGCACCGCGCCGAGCAGACCCTCGACCCGGATCTGCGGCCCACCTACCCGCTCACCGGTCGCCCCGGTCCGGCCTCCGCCCGCGGTGGCAAGCTCGCCCTGCCCGCCCACCGGATGACCACCGCCACAGCCAGCGGCGCGTACCCGTTCGTGGCCGAGGGCGGCCTTGGTGCCGAAGGGGTGTTCATCGGCCGCGATGTGCACGCGGAGGCGGCCTTCTGCTTCGACCCTTTCTCCCTCTACAACAGCGGCCGGATCGAGGGCTTCACCAACCCCAATGCGGTCCTGGCCGGAGTCATCGGCATGGGCAAGTCGGCGCTGGCGAAATCCATCGCCACCCGATCGATCGCCCACGGCTACCGGATCTACATCCCCTGCGACCCCAAGGGCGAGTGGACCGGTGTCTCGCAGGCCCTCGGCGGCTACAGCATCGCCCTGGGCCCGGGGCTCCCCGGCCGGTTGAACCCGCTGGACGCTCCGGCTCGGCCCGCCTCCGTGAGCGAGGAGGACTGGTTCACGGAGGTTCGCAAGCGCCGTCTGCTGCTGCTGGCCGGCCTCGCCCGCACCGTGCTGAAGCGCGACCTGCTGCCGATGGAGCACACCGCCCTCGACCTGGCCCTGGATCTGGTCGTCGCTGACGCCGCCGCCCGGGGCACGGTGCCGCTGCTCGGCGAGATCGCGCACGTACTCGGCTCCCCCGAACGCCTCGACCAGGCCCTCGGCCACCAGGCGGGGCACCTAGGCTCAGCCGCCCAGGACCTCGCCCACGCCCTGCGACGGCTCGTGCACGGCGACTTGAGCGGCATGTTCGACGCGCCGAGCACCGTGTCGTTCGACCCGACCACACCGATGCTGTCCATCGACCTCTCCCGTCTCGGCGGCTCCGGTGACGACACGGCACTGGTACTCGCGATGACGTGCGCGAGCGCGTGGATGGAGTCAGCCCTCAGTGATCCCGATGGCGGTCGGCGCTGGGTGATCTACGACGAGGCGTGGCGGCTGATGCGGCACGTCGGGCTGCTGGAGCGGATGCAGAGCCAGTGGAAGCTCTCCCGAGGGCTGGGCATCGCGAACCTCATGGTGATCCACCGCCTCAGCGACTTGCTCTCGGCGGGCGACGCCGGCTCACGCGGCCGGGTCCTTGCCGAGGGGCTCCTCGCGGACTGCAGCACGCGCATCATCTACCGCCAGGAGCCCGACCAGCTCGCCGCCGCTGCATCTCTGCTCGGCCTGACCGGCGTCGAGACCCAGGCGGTGTCCGCTCTCACCAAGGGCCGAGGTCTGTGGAAGGTCGCCGGCCGCTCGTTCATCACCCAGCACATCCTCCACCCGGCCGAGCGGGAGCTGTTCGACACAGACGCCCGCATGGCCGCCTAGCCCAACGACCAGCACAACAACGGGAATCGATCATGTCTGCTTCTTCCACTCCTTCCTCCGGTGACAACCAGCCGTCGCAGGCCACCGACCCTTTGGCGTGGCGACGGCACCTCCCGGCACTGGCCTCGGCCGCCGCCGGGATCAACGAGGCGTGCGACGCCTGGGACGCGGTTTCGGACTCCCTCTGCGACGCGGACGGCTGGCCGCTGGACGACAAGGTCTACGGGGACGGAAAGGTCAAGCGGGACGCCGAAGCGTGGAAGCACGCCGAGGTGTTCCTCGACCACGGACCCGAGGTGCTGGCCGGGGTCCGCGCCGCTGCCACCGGCCCCGACTACGTCGAGGGGCCGATCAGTGACGACCTCCGTCGGATACGCGGGATCGACACCATCCTGTTCCGGGCGGAAGAGCTGCGGCACGAATGGGCCGGCGTCATGGCGCTTATGGACGGTTCGCAGCCGAGCGTGCTCCACCTCTACCAGGAGCCTGCCGAGGAGCACCGCAACACCGAAGGCTGGCACTACTCACACGAACTCGGCTCCAAGAGACCGGCGTTGGTGCGCGTCGGCGAATACCTCGCGCCCCGAGCGGACACCGAACGGCCGGCGCAGACCGAGCGGACTCGCGTCGCCCTGACCCGCTCGACGCACAACACCCCTGCCGCATCAGCCCCTTCGCCCCAGGTCCCGTCGGCATCGCATCCGCTGACTCCCGGTCGCTCGCGGTGATCCCTAGCACGCAGTCACGGCAGCGCCAAACTGCCCGATCACCAGATCCTCATGGACCACCGCACTCCTTCAAGCTCCACGCCCGTCGGCTCCCGCCGTGCGGCGGGGCGTTCGCAACGGAGAACCCCATGCACCACGAAACCCCGCCCTCGACCGCCAGGTCCGATCCGCGTCGCCTTCAGGCTGCCCTCTGTTCCGCGCTCGGGCAGCGCGGCCTGGAGGGCACCGTCGAGTACGGCCTGAGCGACTACATCGTCCACGCCGAGCTTCCCGACGGCAGTTCGCTGATCATCTCGCCGCCGCAGGAGCCACCCTCCGAGCACCCCGAGTCCCCGGAAAGCTGGATGGTCACCCGCCACCGGTCCGCCGAGCCCGCCGTCTACGAGGTGATCTACGACTCCGAGCCGGACGGTCCGCATGCGCGCCACGGCGGCAGCGTGCCGGATCTCCTCTCCGCTGTCGACGCCCGCCTGGACCAGCTTGGCGTACCGACACGCCAGGAGCAGGAACGTTCCGGCGAGGCGCGCGCCGCCACCGTGCTCCCGCCCGACTCCGCTCCATCCCGGGCGAGGGTCGCTCTCGCCTCTTCGCCGTCGGTCGGCCAGCGCCTGCTCCCGACCGGTCCGCCGCCGGAGTCTTCCGCGCGGGCCGCGCCGCCGCCGGCTAGTTCCTCATCCGCTCCCCGGCTCTGACCGACCGCGATCCAGGAGTCCTCCGTGCACCGCACCCTCAGAACTGATCCGCCCGTCGCCCGCACCTGTAACCGCACCCGCCTCGGATGGATCTGCCATGCCCAGCCACTACGACGTGCTGCCCGACCTGGCCTTCGGCCACCACCCCGTCCACGGCATCGTCGCCGCGAACCCGAAGAACCTCGCGGCCAGCACCTGGATGCTCAAGGAATTCGACTTCCATCCCGTCCCAGACCAGCCGACGTTGTACGCGCTGGCCGACCAGAACCGTGACGGACACGGCCGTACGAGCCGGGCCATCGAGCTGCTGCGCAAGGCCGGCTACCAGGTCGATGTCGACGCCGCGCTTGACCCGGCACTGGTGCCCGAAACGGCACAGGTACGCGACCGCGGTCCGCTTGGCGAACCAGACGTCGCCTTCGCCGATCACCCGCAGCTCGGCATCGTTGCAGCCCTCGACGACCGTGTCTCCGGCCTCAGCGGGCTCGCGCTGGTGGAGGACGGCTGGCGGCACAACTCGAGCCTGGACATCTACACGCTCCCCGCGACCACCGATCGCGTCGAGGCGCTGGGGAAAGTCGCCGACGCCACGGTGGCCTTGCACCGTTCGGGGCTGCAAGTCGCGGTGCAGCCCCGCCTCGCTCAAGAGGTGACGGCCCGGCCCCGCCCTGCCGCGGCGCCGACCGCCGCGCGGGAGCGAGGCCATGGTCCGGCTCGCGCGTCTCCGTTGAGCGCCGCCGCGCTCGCCGCCAGCCCGGCCCGCGCTGGTATCCCCGGCAGGGCGCCGGTCCCCGCCTCCGCCGTCACCACAGCAGCGGTCCGGCCGGTTGACCCCCGCGTCGCGTACTCCCGCGACCGCTGATCCAACTCCTCAAGGAGGCCCTTCCATGGCCGTGAAGACGATCTGGCCCATCGACCACACCTGCGGTCACCATGCCGACCGCGACTTGTCCGACCGGCCGGCCGCCGCGCAGGCTTCGCCGAATGGCTCGCCAGGCAGGAGTGCACGGACTGCTGGCGCGCCTCGAACGAGGGCGACGAGCAGGACAAGGCCACCTGGCTCAAGGCGAAGCGCGCCGAGGAGCAGACGGCGTCCGAAGCCTGGTCCGAGCAGTACCGGATGCCTCCCCTGGAGGGGACCGAGCGGGCCGTTCCCAGGGGCGTGCGCTGTCGTCACCAGATCCTGGCCAATGCCTACACCGCGCTGGTCACCGAAGGCTTCTCTGTCAAGTTCAGCGTGTTGAGCTGAACTGGGGCAGAGGGTTCAGTTGCCTCCGCCCTGAGCCTGTGTGAGAAGCCGCAGCCGCCAAGCGCGCGATACTCCAGTGCGCTTGGCGGCTCCATTAGGCCGTACGACCGGTGGTCAGCGGTTGTCGTCGAGTTCCTGGTGCATCTGAGGCTGGTCGTCCTGGTCGTGGGTGAGTGCGTACTGCTCGATCTCGTTGAACGCCTTCGAGGCGACTCCCAGGAGGTCCTTGTAGGGGTTGACCCCGACGGTCCGCTGGGCGGCTCCGCCGAAGAGGCCGCCGGCCGTTCCGCTGACGAGGCCGTGGCCCGCAGCGAGCGGCTTGCCCGCGAGGTCGAGGGCGCTCTTGGGCAAGCCGGCCATGTCCGCGTACTTGTCGGTGAGCGCAACGCGGGTCAGCGCGATGTAGGAGTCACTGGCTCCGGGCTTCAGGAGGTCGCGGTAGAACTTGATGGCCTGGGCGGTCATGAAGACACCGTCGTCAGTCCTCTTCCACTCCGTCTCCCGCTCCTGGTTCCACAGCCGCTCGGCCTCGTCGGCGTCCTTGGGAAGCTGCCACTTCTCCGGCGTGCCGAGGTAGTGGTTGACGTAGTGCCAGGCGCACATGAAGCCGCGGGCGTCGTCGGCGGAGACATCGATGCCGAGGTTCCTCATGCCCTGCAGGATCTGGGTGCTGAAGACGCAGGCGGCGCCGGTGGTGTACTTCTGGGAGACCGGCTCGCCCCACTTGCCGTAGTCCCACTGGCCGCTCTGCTTGTGCAGTTGCCTGACCGAGGCGTGCACAAGGCGCACCTTCGTCACGGTGGCGGCCAGGGTCCCGTCGCGCATGGCGTTCTTGTTGCCCATGTCGATGAACAGACGGGAGGACTGCGACAGCCTTCGGCCCGGTCCCTCGACACCTCCGAGGCGGCCGGTGGAGCGCAGGGTGAATGCCCCGGTGGGTGCGAGGTAGGTGCCGATGAGGCCGACGGTGCCCTGCAGCATCGAGGCGGTTCCGTGGTGGTGGCCGAAGAAGCCCTCGGCGGCCTTGACGTCTGCCTCGCTCCAGTCCGGCGGTGGGGTGGATGCCTCCCGCAAGAACTGGGCCAGTCGATCGGGAAGCCGCGACAAATCCGTGTCGGGCTTGAGCGTTCCGATCGTCCGGAAGAGGGCGTTGATCCCGTCGACCTCCCTGTTCTCGAGGAGATCGGCCACCAATGCATCAGCCGCAGGATCTCCGACCTTGCTCGCAGCCTCCAACTCAGCTGCAACCGTTGCCGATGTCAACGCCATAGCAATACTCCTCGATATTCATCCAACTGACCATGCAATGGGTGACCTGCGCACAGACGCACTCCCGCCCAGGGGGCGCCCCTTGGTGCTGCGCGAGAAGACCCTGGATTGCCGCTCTCGCACAGGGAGGCCCATCGTGCGGGCTGCTCGATGGGCATGAATGAGAAGGACTCGTGCGGCAAGATCACTTCACTTCGATCTTGCCGCAATCGTCGCCTCGAATTGGTCACCCAATAGGAGTAAGGGGGCGTGCGCCCCGCGTGAATCAGGGAGTGCGCGGAGACTGTCGTTTCGGTCGGTGGCGTGTTGCGCTGCGCGTGTTATCAGGCCGCAGCCGGGTGACTGCCGGGTTGGCGAAGCCCCTCCAGCGGGTGGCGTCCATACGTCTTCCTCCAAGCCGCGGTGGCATCCTGCTTGTCAGGTTGGGCCAGTAGCAGCACGCCGTCCGCCGTGGAGAGCTCCGAGCCGGACAGCGGCACCGGTCCACCCCGGATAGCTGGCTCTCCTCGATCGGGTGATCATCTTCCGAAAAAACGGTTTGGCACAAATCTGGCCCGTCAAGATCGCCCGTATGACTATCCGTCGCTGGGCCGCTGCCGCGGCCGCTATCTTTTCCGTCGCAGTCCTGACAGGGTCCGCTCAAGCCGCACCCACCGCCGCCCCCGTCCCCTCGGGGCCTGTTGTCATCACCAACGACGCCCACACCAACTACCTGGTCCCTGACGACACGGTCGGCAACGCCGGCACCTTCCTGCAGGTCTACTACCGGCACGACCATCCCTTCCCGCGCACATTCCTGTTCGAGCAGGTGAACGGGCGTCCCGGAATCTTCCACTGGAAGAGCGCCCGAACTGGGAACTGCGCCGACGCCAAGGCCGGAGAGCCGGGGGGCTCGGTGTACCTGGCTGCGTGCACGACGAACAAGTCCCAATGGTGGATCCTCAGGTCCACCGACGAGAGCCCTGCACGGTGGGTTCTGTCGCCCTTCCTGAACGAGGACGTTGCCGTCACCGGCCTCTTCGGGGACGACAACTACGCACCGCTGCGTGAACTGCCCAACCCCAACTCCCCGACCACTTCGCAGATGTGGCACTTCACCCGGCAGTGATTGCGTTGTCCTTCGGTGCTGCGTTCCGCGCAGGGCTCCGCCCCGCCCTACGGCAAGCCCTGCGCGGGAAGCCGGTGGCGGAGAGGCACGGTGATCAGCTGCCGGATGTAGGCCGCCGACGGCACGTGGGAATGGGTCCTGACCTCGAAGTCTCCTGACGGTCTACCGACAGGGTCGGTGGACCGACTTCGTACTGTGGGCCGAGGCTGCACAGGCCGAGAGCCCGACTGCCGCCCCGAGGTGGCAAGCCCCTGTGCCAGCCGAGGCGGTCCCCCTTCACCACGTAACTGATTCACAGAGGCGACGAGACTGCTGTTGCGGCAAGCCCACCCCACGGGCCCGTAAGTTCGGGCAGGGCCGACTTTCGGTCGAAACGGTGATGATGCCGGAGGTCGTCCAGAGCTGTTGGAGCCCACCGGGGCGTGTGCGGTCCGTCGTTGGCGGCGGTGATATCGAGCGGGCCAAGCCCGGGGCCGCTGAGGCGCCGAGGCTGAGAGGGGAGGCTCGTCCGTGACGCAAAGCAGATTAATGATCTACTCGTCGTCACTGGGTGGAGAGGGTCCCGCTGTCGCTGGAGGCCCCGGTAGAGGATGTGGTGGTGTCAGTGGGGCGGGGCTTGCGGGTCGCGGTGCTGGGTGGTGGCGTGGCCGGGTTGACGGCGGCGATGGAGCTGGCGGAGCGCGGCTTCGAGGTGACGGTGGTGGAGCCGGCCGGTTGGGGTGGCAAGGCCCGCAGTGCGTGGGTGGCGGGGACGGGCCGCGGCGGGCGGTTGGACCTGCCCAGTGAGCACGGGTTTAGGTTCTTCCCCGGGTTCTACCGGAGTCTGCCGGACACTTTGCGCCGGATCCCGGTCGACGGCAGCGCGGAAGGGGTGGCGGGGAATCTGCGGGAGGCGACGCAGATGCTTTCCGCGCGCTCGGGCCGGGTGGGTGAGCGGGTCACCGATGTGTCCGTGGCTGCGGGGGCTCGGACTCCGATGGAGTTCCTGCGTGCTGTCGGGTTGGAGGCGGGTGGCAGGGGGCTGACGAGCGAGGAGCTGCTGTACTTCGCGAACCGGATGCTCGTCTACATGACGAGCAGTGATGAGCGGCGGCTGGGCCAGTGGGAGTCGACCTCGTGGTGGGACTTCGCCGCGGCCGACGGCGCCTCCGAGGAGTACATCAAGGCGTGTGTGGTGGGCGCGACCCGCACGGTGGTCGCGGCGCGGGCCGAGGTCTGCAGTGCGCATACGGTCGGTGGGTTTCTCGAGGCTTTCAGTTACGGGTTTCTCGGCAGGGGCGAGGAACTGCATCCCGCGGACCGGGTCCTCAACGGCCCCACCAGCACAGCCTGGATCGACCCGTGGATCCGTCATCTGGCGTCCCTGGGCGTGCGGCTGGAACTGGGATGGGGGGTCGAGCGGCTGGCCCTGAGCGGTCGCCGTGTCACCGGGGTCCAACTGCGTGGTCCGGCCGGCCAGCTGCGGGAGCTGGAAGCTGACTGGTATGTCTGCGCGCTGCCGGTCCATCGCATCGGCTCTCTGCTGGACCGCGGGCTGGCGGAGGCCGACGTTGAGCTCAAGAGTGTGACGGGCCTGCACACGGACTGGATGGTCGGCATGCAGTTCTACCTGACCCAGCCGGTGCCGGTCACCCATGGCCATGTCCTGTTCCTGGACTCTCCCTGGGCGCTCACCTCGATCAGCCAGGCCCAGTTCTGGGACGGTGACTTCCCGGCCACCTACGGGGACGGGACGGTGGCCGACTGCCTGTCGGTGGACATCTCCTCCTGGGACACCCCGGGCATCCTGTACGGCAAACCGGCCCGCGAGTGCAGCCGGGCGGAGATCGCGGCCGAAGTCTGGGCGCAGCTGTGCGACGGGCTCAACGGAGCTGGTCGAACCCGGCTGCACGAGGGGTTGCTGCACTCGTGGGAGCTGGATCCGGCAGTGCGGAACCTTGACGGGCCGGGGCCGGCCGTCAACGACGAGCCGCTGCTGATCAACACCACCGGTTCCTGGACGGCGCGCCCGCGAGCGGTGACGGCGGCAGCGAACCTGTTCATGGCCGGGGACTACGTGCGCTCCCCCGTGAACCTGGCGACGATGGAAGGCGCGAACCAGGCCGCCCGCCTCGCCGTGAACGCCCTGCTGGAGGCGGCCGGTGGCGCCGGGGTTCCCGCGGCCGTGCACACCCTGCACCAACCCGGGGAACTGCGCAGGCTCAAGGAGGTGGACGCCGAGCTGTTCGGTCAGGGGCGGGCTCACATCATGGACGGGCTGCCGCCGTGGAAGGTCAGTGCACGCGTCTGATCACGACCGTGCACAGAGCTTCGAGGTCGTGGAGCGCTTCGGGTACTGCTGTGAGGCGGGTCAGCCGTTCGCGTGCGGCTGTCGCATGCTGGGCGGCGCGGTCGCTGGTCCAGGCCCGGCCACCCGCCTCCTCGACCAGGCGGGCGAGGCCGGCCGTATCGCCCCCGGGCTGCGCGTAGAGGCGGGCGAGTTCGTCGCCGGCCGGGGTCGCGGATGCAAGTGCGGCGACCACGGGCACCGACATCTTGCGGTTGCTCAGATCGTTGAAAACGGGCTTTCCGGTCACTGCCGGGTCGCCCCAGATACCGAGCAGGTCGTCCACGAGCTGGAAGGCCATGCCGAGGTCGTGCCCGAACTCTGCCCACTGGGCGCAGACGGCCGGGTCGGCGCCTCCGTAGAGGGCACCCAGTCGGCAGGCGCAAGCGAACAGCGAGGCGGTCTTGCCCGAGACCATCTCCAGACACTCCGCCAAGGTCACCTCAGTCCGGCCTTCGAAGACCAGGTCCAAGCTCTCGCCGACGGCCAGTTGGATCAGCACGTCCACCAGGGCGGCCGACGCCTCACGAGCCACCGGCCCGTCCGGCCCGTCGGCTTCCGACAGGACGTCGAACGCGGTCAGCATCATCGCGTCCGCGGACCGGGCTGCGGACGACGGGCCGAAAATCTGCCACGCGGCCGCACGGTGGCGCCGCACCGTGTCACCGTCCAGAACATCGTCGTAGAGAAGCGACAGGTTGTGCACCATCTCCACAGCCGCGGCCGCCGGCACCGCCCGCCGGTCCACACCTCCCACCGCACGCGCACACGCCAGAGTCAGGGCAGCACGAACGTACTTACCGCCCTGCCGTGCCCCCTCCCCCGACCAGCCGAACTGATAGGCAGCCACCTCAGCAGCGGGCCCCTGAAGTGACCCCACCCACCGTCGCAGCTGCCCTTCGCAAGCATCGCCCGCGCTGCGCAATACCTCATCGACCGCGCCCACCGTCAAGCCCCCTATCGTCAGCTCCACACGAAACCATGCGCCTTTCTGCCCCGGCCGTCGGCGGGCAGGATTCCTCCAGGGGTCCATCATGGCGGGCCCGGCCGGTACATAACGTCGCCGCTGCCCCGGCAGTGCGGTCGGGCGGGCACGAGAGGCGTCAGAAATACTGCTGCACATGAACGAACCCCAACCCACCAGGACGTCCGGCAAGCTCGGACTGTCGCGGCGGCTGGTCCCCATGACCGGCCGTGACCCGGAAGAGCACGGACGGACGGCCTCGCCGCTGGAGCTCTTGTTCGACCTGACCTTCGTGGTCGCCGTCGGCACGGCTGCGTTCCAGTTCGCCGAGATGGTCGCCGAAGGGCATGCCGGCCAGGCGGTCATCGCGTTCGTGCTGGCGATGTTCGCGATCAGCGTCGCCTGGATCAGTTTCAGCTGGTTCGCTTCTGCGTTCGCCACCGACGACTGGCTCTACCGGGTCGTGACGATGCTGCAGATGGCCGGCGTCGTTGTGTTCTCGCTCGGCCTGCCCGCCATGTTCCACTCCGTCGAGGAGGGCGGCCACCTCGAACTACGCGCCATGGTCATCGGCTACGTCGTGATGCGGATCGCGATGGTGTTCCAGTGGTGGCGCGCCGCCCGGGAGGCTCCGTCATTCCACGACGCCTGTATGGCCAACATCCGCTGGACGCTGATCGTCCAGGCCGGGTGGATCGTCGTGGCCTTCGTCCACATGCCGATCGCCGTCGTCTTCGTTGCCTTTGTCATCCTGGGCGCCCTCGAACTCGCCCTGCCGGTGCTTGCGCAGGGCTCCGCGGGTGACACGCCCTGGCACCCGCACCACGTCGCCGAACGGTACGGACTCTTCGCGATCATCGTCCTCGGCGAGGGCGTCGTCGGTACAGTCGCCTCGTCCGGTGATCTCCTGGGCGGCGGGGACAGCACTCAGTGGACCTGGAACGCCATCGCCGTGGTCATCGCTGGTGTGGGCCTGACATTCGGTATGTGGTGGATGTACTTCCTGACGCCGTTCGGCGACATCCTGGTACACCGGCGCAAGCGCGGATACCTCTTCGGCTACGGCCACATCCCCTTGTTCATCGGCGTCGCCGCAGCCGGCGCCGGGCTCCACGTCGCGGGCCTGTACATGGAACATCACGCCAAGATCTCCGGCACCGCCGTCGTCCTCGCTCTCGCACTCCCGGTCGGCCTCTACATGCTCATGATCTACCTCCTGCACACCCTGCTGCTGTCCACGGCCGACCGCTTCCACATCCTTCTGGTCGCCCTCACCATCGCCGTACTGCTTACGGCAGTCCTCCTGGCCGCCGCCGGCGTGGACATCGCGGTATGCCTGCTGGTCGTCATGCTCGCGCCGTTCGTCACCGTGGTCGGCTACGAGACGATCGGACACCGCCATCAGCAGAAGATGCTGCAAGACCTTGATACGCAGTAAGCAGAGCGCCATCTTCACCGGACCATCAACGCGCACAGTATGGGCGGAACAGGCCACACCCCTCACGGCTGCATCGAATGGCCGGACTCTCCCCGGTACGTAGTGAGGAGCGTGGAGGTCGGCTTGGTCTGCCTCGTCCCTTCGGTCGGCAGGCCGAAGGGACGAGCTCGGCGAACGGAAGCACCGACGGCGCTCGCGACTTGGGGCCCTGTCTATCTCGCGGTGAATCCGCTTGCAGGGCTGGTCACGGATCTGCCCGATGACACCGCGTGGCCCAGCGGGCCGCGGGTACGTTTTTCGTGCTTTGGGTGATGGGCTGATCTCGAGCTCATAGATTATGTCTGCTGATACTGCAGTTGGGTCTGCCACTCTCCGGGAGCAAAGATGGAACTGCACCCCCCGTACCACCTGCACGCGACAGATGTCACCGATACGCAGATCAAGCTGGCTTGGAGGCCTGCCAGCGACTCCGTCGACGTCCAGTACGTCGTCTTCCGCGATGGGCTGGAGATCTCCCGGCGCTCCGAGACGACCTTCACCGACAGCAGCCTCACTCCTGACACGGAGTACAGGTACTTCATCGCGTCCACCGACGCCTCGGGCGAATTCTCCGTCCCCTCCGACGTCGCCTCCGTTCGTACCAACGGAGGGGGCCATGCCGTACCTGAATGGGATTCCAACAGCACCTCCTACCAGGTCGGCGACGCAGTGCTCTACAGGGGCAACATCTACCACTGCCTCCAACGGCATACCTCGAACGTCAGCTGGGCCCCTACCGCTGCCGTGACCCTGTGGAAGCGCGCCTAAACCGAGGCATTGGTCAAGGTCGACAGCCGCCTAGGTGTGTTGTCCCGGGACGTTGGTGACACGCGTGCCGGGTTCTTGAAACGGGTGAGGGCCTCCGGGTTCGGTGTGGATTGCGACATCTCAACCGAGATCAGGAGGCCCTCGTGGTCCACCGTAATGCCCCGCTGACCGAGACCGGGAGACTTCGCCTGGCACGCTGCGTCGTCGAGGACGGATGGCCCGTGCGCCGGGCTGCCGAGCGTTTCCAGGTCAGCCACACCACCGCAGCCCGCTGGGCCCGCCGCTACCGGCAGCTCGGCGTCACCGGGATGAGCGACCGCTCCAGCCGCCCGCACCACCAGCCCCGCAGGACCGCGGCCGCCGTCGAGGAGCAGGTGCTGCAGCTGCGACGCGAGCACCGGATCGGGCCGCTACGACTGTCCATCCGATGCGGCATCGCCGCCTCGACCGCCCACCGCATCCTGGTCCGGCACGGCCTGCCGCCCCTGGCCGCCGTGGACCGGGCCACCGGCGAGCCCGTCCGCCGCTACGAACGCGCCCGCCCGGGTGAGCTGGTCCACATCGACGTCAAGAAGCTGGGCCGCATCCCCGACGGCGGCGGTCACAAAGTCCTGGGCCGGGCGGCCGGCAGCCCGAACAAGGACCGCCGCGACGGCGCCGGATACGCCTACCTGCACATCGCACTCGACGACCACACCCGCCTGGCCTACACCGAAGACCTGCCCGACGAGACAGCCCCGACCTGCGCAGGCTTCCTGCAACGGGCCACCGCACACTTCGCTTCCCTCGGCATCACGGTCGAACGCGTCCTGACCGACAACGCCTGGGCCTACAGCAAGAACACCTGGCGCAACACCTGCCGCGACCTGGGCATCCAACCCCGCTGGACACGGCCCTGGCACCCGCAGACCAACGGCAAGGTCGAACGCTTCCACCGCACCCTGCTCGACGAATGGGCCTACCAGAAGCCCTACACCTCAAACCGGGACCGGATGGAAGCATTCACCGACTGGCTGCACTGGTACAACTACTTCCGACCCCACACCGGAATCGGGGGCCAACCACCCGCCAGCCGCGTCACCAACCTGTCCGAACCACACACCTAGCCGCCTGCAAGCCGAGCCTGAGGCCCTGTCCAGAGGCTTCCGCCTCGACCCCGACGCGTGCACGGGGCTGGACCCTCGCATTGGGTCCTGCGCGGTCCGCGGCTCCGATTCCTGCGCGGCGTCGGAGCCGCGTCGGTCTCCCTGGCGCCGAAGGTCCCTGATCTCCTCGAACGGTCGGGGTCTTCGCGCTTGGCGATCTGCGCGCGGGCCCGGTGGTGGGGGCTGCCGGACCAGCGGCCCAACCACCATGCCGGTCCGACAGCCTCGGGGGTCGCCACCGGACCACCCCACACCCAGTCCGCAGAGTGGAGCGCGACCGGATGTCGATCCAGTACAAGCACCGCCCCCACTTGGAGTCGTGGCCGCCCTCTGGACGATCTCATCGGCCCGCAGTAGCAATCCCTATCCGTGTTCAAATGCGCCCAGGTTTGGCGGCTGCCGGTCCTGGCGGGGTGGGAGGACTTGGCTGAGCGTGAGGACCGGGTGGGCATTCATGCGGGGGACTCTGAGCCATTCACCCGTCGGCCCTGCGGCACCCAGTAAGTACGCCACCCCGGCATGCGCTCACCCCTACTCGATCCGCTTCAACACGTCGATCCAACAGGGAAGACTCCACGACCAGCGAAGCGGACTGGGCGGAGATCGAGGAGAACGCTCGTACGGTGACCCGCGCCGGGTAGTGGATAGACCAGAGGTCGTCCGAGCCCGAGGACCTCGCCGAACTGCTCATGGCCGCCACCGGGGCGGACCGGCCGACAGAGAATCCCTTCTTCTGACCGACCGGGTGCCCTGCTGCGGCGGGGCGCCCGGCTGACCGCCGCCGTGCGGCCTCTACCAGCGATTCTCGGCCGGACCAAACCCCGGATTTGCCGGACGCTCTGCCCACTGGCCCACTTCCGACGGGTCCTTCGCTCCCTCTGCCCCGGAGACTTCCGTGCCTACCTCGATCACCATCACGTCCGAGTTCAGCGGCAGCGTCGTTGCCAAGGGCGCTACCGATGACCTCTCCGCGCAGCTCCTCCGTCACGCCGGTTTCAAGCAGATCGACGACTGGCACGGCCGACGCCATCGCCTTCCCACCACCACTCCGCTCGCCGAACAGGTCGCCATCGCCAGCCATGCGGCCGAGATGCTTCGAGCCGCTCGCTATGACATCACCCTTCCGCCGTCTCTCGACACGGCCCGGATGAGCCCTCCGGCGCATGCGCTGGGGTCCTACGCCGCCGGAGCCGAACTTCTCAGCATCACGGACCAGATCCGTGCGGCCGAAGACGGGGCCAGCCTTCAGCGGGCAGTTGGCCACCTCCTTCACCCCGAGCACGGTGCGCTGGAGCGTGTCCGGGAGGCACTGGAAGCAGCGGGAGAACAGGTCAACGACTTGGACGACGACGCGTATGCGCTCGCCGACCGGTTCGGCTTCGCCTCGGAGTTCGTCAGCTCGGCCCAGTCTGAACTCGTCGATTCCGAGGCCGAGCTACGCCGCGTCGGCGCCGCTTCGACGAGTTACTCGGCAGCACGGACCGTCCGTGATTACCGAGGTGCCGCTCTGGCCACTTCTCCTGCGGCGAATCAGGCCAAGGTCTCCTCGGCGTCCGGTTCCCAGACGGCGTCGCTCACTCCGACGGGTCACCCGCCGCGCGCCGCAACCCCCCCGACGGTGACTCCGGCCGCTCTCTTCGCCGTCGGCCACCAGTACGTCGCGCGCCACCGCTCGACTCACCCGTCAAGGACCACTCACCCGAAGAGGCAAACGTGCCCGAGTACTACTCCAGCATCGGCGAGGCCGTCGGTGCCGCCATGCAGCACAACATCCAGCTCGCCCACCGCAGCGCGGCACCGGGCTCCGACAAGCCGCTACAGGTCAGGCACCTGCCCAACGCTTCCGCCGATCCGTACTCGGTCCGCGGAATGATCTCTCGCCTCCACGAGGACGCCTCGCCCGATGAGGTGGCGAGCATCATCGAGGAGGTCAACGGCGCATTGGTCGGGGCTCTGCCCGAGCTGACCGAACTCGTCGCCTCTGCCGCCGACTGGACTCGCGCCCGTCTCGACTTCGACGACCCGCATCACCATCCGACTTTCGAGACGTGGACCCGACTGGCAGCCGCGTACGGGATGCTCCAGGACGTCCGCGAGCAGTTGGAAGCCGCCGAGGACGGTCTCGCTACCTGTCCCGCAGAGCGCACGGCCCCCCGGCACCACCAGATGGTCAACGTCCTGCGCAGCCGGGAGTTGCTCGACGATGTCTTCGATGCCGAGGCTGCTCCTGCGCCGTCCGCTGCCCGGAACTTCGATTCAGACCGGCAGCGGGCCGCCCGCGCCTCCTCGCCGAGCGCCGGAACATCGCCGTCGACTGGCAGTCCGCCGGCCACCGCAGCACCTCCGCCCGCGCCTCGTTCTGCCGGCCGACCCCGCTGAAACGTTCCGCTTCAGACGTCCAGGAGCACCCCCCATGAGCTGCACGAGAGCCGAGCGCGCCCCGCCCCCGCCCGCTCGCACACCCAAGGAACCGCCGTGCCTTCCCCGCGCACCAGCGCGCCCTCGACCACCACCGGGTCGGACGCGCTCCTCTACCTCCTGTTCGGCATCCTCGGCGCCGCCATGGCTTTCGGCTCCCTGGCCTGGCTGACCGGAAATCTCACCAATACCTTCGTCGGGAGCGGGACATGGGCCCCCTTCCGCGTCACGGACGCGCTGCTGCACCCGGAGGTGCTGTGGCCGACCTTGAGCACCAGCATGCTGCTGGTCGGCGCCCGCGTCGTCCCCGGCTTGTTCACCGTTGCCCTGGTCGTCACCGCTGCCGCGCTGTGGGTGCGCTGGCGTGCCGGGTCCAAGTCCGGCCTCGCCCGCAAGGCGGACCTGGCGCCGCTGCTGGACAAGGAGATCGTCGCCAAGGCGAAGAGCCTCCGCCCGAGCCTGGGCGGCCGGGAGAGTAAAAGAGGTCCTGCCCGCTGACCGCGGCATCCTGCTCGGCACCCTCGATCCCGGTCGTGCGGAGGTCCGCGCGTCCTGGGAGGACGTGATCGTCGCGATCATGGCCCCGCGTTCCGGCAAGACGTCCGGGCTGGCGATCCCCGCGATCCTCTCGGCACCGGGCCCGGTCCTACTCACCAGCAACAAAGCCGCGAACGATGCCTTCACCACCACGGTGGACGCCCGTGCCGAGGTCGGCACGATCTGGACCCTCGATCCGCAGCAGATCGCCCATCACCCGCGCGAGATGTGGTGGGACATCCTCGCTGACGCCCGCGATCTCGCCGGGGCGAAGAGGTTGGCGGGGCACTTCGTGACGGCGAGCGTGGACGAGTCCAGCGGCTCCGACTTCTGGTCCACCGCCGCAAGCAACACCCTCGGTGCGCTGTTCCTGGCTGCCGCCAGCAATCGGAGGCCGATCACCGACGTCCTGGCCTGGATCGCGATGCCGGCCGACCGCACCCCGGTGGACCTGCTCACCGACGCCGGCCACCATGCGGTCGCCGCCCAGCTCCAAGGCACCGTCTCCGGCGCGACCGAAACGCGTGACGGGATCTACGAGACCGCGAGGCAGTATGCGAGCTGCCTGCTCGACCCGGACGTCGCCGCCTGGGTCACCCCGAACGACGACCTTCCCGAGTTCCAGCCGTTCGCCTTCGCCACGTCCCGCGACACCCTGTACCTGCTGAGCAAGGACGGCGGCGGCAGCGCGTCCGCGATCATCGCGGCGGCGGCCGACGCCGTGATGCGCGCGGCCGTGATCGTCGCCGAGCGCTCCGGCGGGCGACTCGACCCGCCCGCCCTGTGTGTCCTCGACGAGGCGGCAAACGTGTGTCGCATCTCGGATCTCCCTGATCTCTACAGCCACCTGGGCAGCCGAGGCGTCATCCCGATGACGATCCTGCAGTCCTACCGTCAGGGCCAGCGGTGCTGGGGCGAGGCCGGTATGGACGCCCTGTACTCCGCCGCCACCATCAAGATCATCGGATCTGGCATCGATGACGCGGACTTCGCCGACCGGCTCAGCCGTCAGGTCGGCGATCACGACGTCCAGACCACCTCGGTGTCGACCAGCGAGGGCGGCAAGTCCACCTCGGTGAGCATGCGCACGGAGCGGATCCTTCCGCCGGACGCCATCCGCGCCCTGCCCAAGGGCAAGGTACTGCTGCTGGCCACCGGCATCCGGGTCGCCATGCTCAACCTCAAGCCCTGGTACAAGGAGCCCTCCGCCAAGGTGGTCGGCCCGGCTTCCGCTCGCGCCACGAAGGCCATCACCGAGCGTGCCCTCGCGAAGAGCATCGGCCAGGACGATCTTGGACTGTCGGCATGAGCGCGCCCACACCACAGCAGGGGCGGTTGGCCCACGCTCCGGTCGTCCTGTGCGGTGGCCGGTGGTGGCTTGACGGCGGGGCAGGCTCGGTTCCCGCCTCCGATCCCGCCTTCACCGCCGTCCTGGACGACTTCGCGCTGTCGATGGCCGCTGCCGACCAGGCAGTCGCCAACCTCCTCGTCCGGCAGGACAAGGCGTCCTGCGTTGACCCCGGAGGCCGGCGGTGAACCCGCTGATGAGTGCCGAGCAGGCGGTCCTCGGTGCCGCACTCCTCGACCCCGAGCAGCTCACGCACCTGGAGTGGCTCGCTGCGGGTCACTTCTATCGGCCCGTCCACCAGGCGCTGTTCGCCGCGCTCCGCAAGCTGCGCAACGACGGGCATCCCGCGCTCTCGGCCGATGGTCCGTTGCCGCTGTCGTGGGTGACCGACGCGGTCGAGGAGGCCGGACAGCACGTGCGCGGGCTGACCGCGGCGTACGCCCACACCCTGATCCAGGCGTGTCCCCGAACCGAGCACGCCCCGGTGTACGGACGCATGGTGCTGGAGGGAGCGATTCACCGCACCGTCGCCCAGCACGCGATCCGTCTCCACCAGGCGGCTCGGGCCGACGCCGTCCAGGGCGAGGTCGAGGGGGCCTTGCGCACGGCGGACGTCCTGACCGGCGTACTCACCGACCTTGCACGACGCTGGGGAACCGACCCTCGACCGGTCCCACCCACCGCTGGGCCCTCTGCCGCGACGGTCATCCCGCCTCCGGCGCAGAGCGGCCAAGTCGCCGAGGACGAGCGGTTCCTCCTGGCCGTCCTCGCCGAACAGCCGGGGGCCATGGGCGAGGTGGTGGCCTGGCTGCGGCCGGGAGACTTTGCCGACCCGACCCACGGGCAGCTCTACCGGTGCCTGGGCGCGCTGCACCACCGAGGCGAACCCATCGACCGGATCACCCTGCTTTGGGAGGCCCAGCGACGCGGTCTGCTCGCCGACGGCACTGTGTCGAGCGAGCAGCTGACCGCCGTCTGCGAAGGCATGGTCCCCGGAAGCGCTGACTGGATCGGACAGCGGGTGATGCGCTCCTCCGTCACCCGCACCGCTGCCGCCTCCGCGCGAGCCATCCGGACCCTGGCCCAGGACGAGGTTCTGGGGCCCGGCCGGCTGATCAACCACGCCCTGCACGAACTCGGTCCGCTCGACGAGGTACGTGCCCGCTGGGCCACCGCGAACAGCAGTCCGGCTCCGAAGGCCACGGCATCCGCTCCGTCGGCGGCCGAGCCGCCGCCCGACCGAGTGAAGGCCGCCCGCGCCCGCAGCACACCACGCCCAGGCGCGTCACCCCCAGCCCCGGCCAGCCGTCTCCCCACGCAGTCAGCAGCCCGACCACCCTCGCGCGGCCACCCGTGAGGCCCCCTCCCAACCAGCCTCTTCTGCCCCTGGAACTCGCCTTGATCTACCCCATCTCCGCAGCCGCGCCGGACCTACGCGTCACGGCCCCGAGCCTCGCCACCCCGTTGATCGGGTCTCTCTGCTCGGGGTACGGCGGCCTCGACCTGGGTGTGCAGTCCGCGCTCGGCGGCACGCTCGCCTGGCATGCCGAGGTCGACCCGAACGCCTCACGCATCCTGGCCCGCCACTGGCCCGGCGTCCCGAACCTGGGCGATATCACCGCCGTCGACTGGTCCACCGTCCCCCGGGTGTGCGCCCTGACGGCCGGCTTCCCCTGTCAAAGACGTCTCGGTCGCCGACCGCCGGGCCGGACTCAACGCCCAGACCCGCTCCGGGCTCTGGCTGCACGTCGCCCGTGCGGTCGCAGCCCTCCGACCCTGCCTGGTTGTGATCGAGAATGTGCGCGGCCTCCTCACCTCCCCCGCCGGTTCCCCTGGCGACGTGGAACCCTGCCCGTGGTGTCTGGGAGACACCGCAGGTCAGCCTGCTCTGCGGGCACTCGGTGCCGTACTCGGATCCCTGGCCGACCTCGGGTACGACGCGAAGTGGCTCGTGCTTCGCGCCTCCGACGTCGGGGCCCCGCACCGCCGCGAGCGGACCTTCCTCGCCGCATGGCCCGCCGAGCACCCTGCTGAAGACGCCGACCAGCAACATCGGGAAGAACGGCGGCAGCCAGCATCCATCGAAGCGGAAGAGCGGGGGGCACGGTCCGAACCTGGTGGACGAGGTCGAGTGGCTGCTGCTGCCGACCCCGAAGGCGTCGGAAGGAATCAAGGGTTCGCCGAACCAGCGGCACGGCAATGGCGACATGACCCTGCCCAGTGCGGCTGCGTCTCTGTTGCCGACGCCGAGGGCCAGCGACACGGGCACCCCGGGCCGCCGCCCCGGGAAGGGATGGCGGCCTCCCTTGTCGGCGGTGGTCCTGCCCCTCTGGGCGGAGGAGACGCCGGAGGCGGGGGCGCGGACCGGCGATGGGGAGCGTACGGATCCGCCATCACCCGATGGGAGAGCCTCACCCGCCCGGCCCCGGCCCCCACGGACGGCGCCGGTCGCTCCGCGCGGACTTCGTGGAGTGGATGCAGGGCCTCGACGCCGGCTGGGTCACCGCGACTCCGGGGCTCGCCCGTCCAGCGCAACTCACCGCGCTCGGCAACGGCGTCGTCCCACAACAGGCGGTGCGCGCCTTGCAGTTGCTGGCACCACCCTTCCCCCGCTGTCCCCGCCGCGCCGACCGATAGCGCTCCACTACCGCGTTCTTCCGGCCGGACCAAACCGCTGATTCTCCGGATCCTCTCGGGCATGTCGCCGTCTCACAGATGGAGCACACCCCCATGGCCGACACCAGCCCGACCTCCCCCGGCCCCGAGCCGTACCGCGTCCCCGACGCAGACCTCGACGACCTCGCCAGCACCCTCGCCAAGACCATGGCCGAGGTCAGGCAGCACGGCGTCATCCTCGACCGCCTCGGCTCCGAGCCCGAATCCGGCGCCACCCAGCCGCCGGACGGCGCTCCGGAAGCCGAGGCGGCTGACGGGAAGAAGCCCGACGGCCCTGCCTCGGTGTTCATCCTCGCCCTGGGCGGCAAGGAATATGCCGTCGAAGTCGCTGCCCTCAGCGACTGGGTGAACTACCTCTTCCTGCCGGTGTACGGCCGGGAGATCAGCACGAGTCGTCCCTGGTGCGCGCACTGGCACGAACACCCCGAGGCCGTCGCCCGGCTCCACGCACTCTGGCTCGCCTGGCAGCAGTTCACTAACACGGAGGCCGGCCTGTCCGGCCCCTCGACCTGGCACCGCGACCACCTGGACCAAACCCTGGCGCACCTGCGTGCGCCGGACGGACCGTTCGCGGCCTGCACGACCAGCGCAACTCGCCCCAATCACCGGGTGCTGGCCACCCCGGCGCCCGAGCAGGCGGGGATGGCGGCGTGAACGACATTCTCGACTTCGGCCTCGACGATCTCTCGCCGGTCGACGACGACTCCGAGGAAGCGATGGAGGCTCTCTGGGCTGGCGACTTGACGGTGCTGTCCCAGCACCACACCACGCCCAACGGTTCGCACAGCTTCGTCCTCGCCCACGACCGATCGGTCACTTGGGGGATACCAGGCGAGCCACAGCTCGTTGCGATCGCGGTCGCTCGGGATCTGCGGCAGTCCACGTACACGTTCGAGACGAGTCACCACGCCACGGCGTCCTTCGCACAGAACTGGCTGGCAGAACGCGGCTGCCCGCTCGAACGGATCGCACTGCACGGTGGCGACTACATCGAGCCCGCCGACGACCTCACCCTCCAGGTGGAACAGCAGATCCAGAAGTCGGGCACCCGCTACGAGGTCCTCGACACCTACACCTCTGACGACAACCCCAGCGAGGCGTGGACACTCGTCAACGACCCCCAGGCCACCCAGGCACCGGTTCGCCTCTTCTACGAGGAGTGGAACCACGGTGCCGGCACGTACACGATGCGCGAGGGCGCCTTCCCCGACGTCGGCGTCGCCCAGACCTGGCTGGACGAGCGCAGCGAACCGCTGCCCGAGCCTCCGGAGTACAGCGACCACAACGGTGCTGTCGTCCGGGCCCGCATCGCCCGCATCGCCCTTTCCCGGTCCGCCGGAACCTCTCCGACACCGCAGACCGGGCTCGACGCGCCCCGCGCGTCAGCGGCGGTACCGGTCCAGCGCGTGGTCCAGGGGAGGCTGCTGTGAGCCGTGCCCGCTTCGCTTTCGCCGCGCACCCTGACGCCATCGCCGACCTGCGGGAACTCCCATCTGAGATGCGCGATTTGGTCTTGTTGGAGCTGCAGAACCTGGTCCACGGAAGCGACGACTGCTTGCCGTTGAAGGGCCGCCTCGCCGGCTTCCACAAGGTTTACGTCGACCCGGAGGTCTCTTACCGGCTGGTCATCCAGTTCCGCCAAGCGCCACCGACCTCGACCCACAAGCGCGAGATCTACCTCGTGGCGGCCGGCAGCCGGAAGGACTACGCGGTCTACCGCGCGGCCCACCTACGGACCGAGCCCCAGCAAGGGATCGGCCCGGACTCCGCCACGGAGGCCCGCGTGCAGGCCGCCCGGTCTCGCTCGACGCTCACCACCGAACGGCCGACAACGGGCCGCGCGGCTGCCCCGTCACCAGCGCCGCCCTCGGCCACTGCTTCTCGAAAGGTCGCCCAGCGATGACCAACGACCGTACTGCGCTCACCCGTTCAGAGCTGGCGGATCTCCTCACCGAGGCCGCTCAGAACGTCGGCGGCATCCCTGCCGCCGAGTACCCGACGGCCGCCGCCCGCTCCTACCTGCATCCCGTCTTGGGTCCGCTGGCCGCTGGGCCTCGCGTGATCACCGAGCTGAACGACCGGTTCGAGGGCTTCGTGGCCACCGAGCCACGCCCTGCTGGTTCGGCGGGCCTGTTCGCTCTGGCCTCCTACGCCTCCGCGCTGGGGTGGCTCACCGAGTCGTTCGCCGAGCTGACCTCCTCGGTCGATGAGATCTGTACCCGCGTGGGCATACCCACGGAGCCACGCGCCCCGATCGTCGCCGCGCCCGGTGGTACTGAGCGGGACGACGAGTTCGACTTCGCCTTCAACGCACTTGAGTTGGAGGCGGTCCGCAACGCAGCCGAGGCCGCCGGCCTCGCGCCGGACGACTACGTCGAGGTTCTTTCCCAGTCGCTGCTCGCCGCCGCCCGGATCACCGACGCCTGCATGGAGATCTCCAGCGGCCTGCTCGATGACGCCGATCTCCTCAGCGAAGTGAGCGACCGCCCTCGGCTCGACAACGATCCCGGGAGCCTGCCCGCTCTGGTCCGCTCCCTGCTCGCCCGGATGGAGACGACGGAGTGAACCCGTACGACGCGGACACACACCCTGGGCCTTATCTCGTCGTCGAAGTGCTAGGTGTCGGGGATGTCAGCGTGCACGCCCTCGCACATGGTCCGGAGGAGCCGCTGCACCAGGCCGCTACACGCGTCATCGAAGCCGCAGCGGCGCTGGACGAGCGACACGAGAGCGTGCTCGACGCGGTCCAGCGCGCTCAGCGGTTGCTCGAAGGCGTTGGTCGGGGTGAAGTCGGCCGAGCCCAGGTCTCGTACGCGCTGCTGCGCACAGCTCTCCCGGACCTCGGACACGGCCTGGCCCAGCAGGACCGGGCATACAGCCAGCTCGTCGAGTCCCTGTCCGCCTACCGCCGGCTTCTATCCTCGCCCGAGCCTGATCAACACGCGAGCAACAAGAGCCACGGGCCGGGCCAGAAGACGAGGCCCCACCGGGACGACGACTGGGCCGTCGCCGGGGAGCGGGCTGGTAGCTCTCGAAGCGGTTGCGGCCGGAGGTGTTCGCTTTCGCCGCAATGCGATCGGCGAGGACCCGTACATCTCGCGGGAGAAGGCCCAGTGGCAGGACCCGGCGATCTTCCCGCAGACCGTGCAGCGGCTGGTCGCCGACGGGCTGTTGCATCAGGACATCACCGAGAACGTGTACCGGCCCGGCCAGCTCCTCTCGCTCACTTCGCCCGTGCCCGAACCGTCCTCTCGGTTGGCTGTCGTCGGGCCGTCGGCGCCCACAGCGGGGCCCCGACGTTGAACGCTTAGCTCCGATTCTCGTCGCGATGGCCCTCTTCGGCCTGGGGGTCCACTGCGCGGGCCATTTCCTCCATCGTCAGCTCCACTCGCCGGCCTTCGGCGCCCCGGCGCTCCACCGTCTCCTCGTCCGGCCACTGTTCGGGCTGTGCGCCGACTCCCCACTGGCCGTCGGCGACCGTCGCGATGTCGCCCACGGTCCACGTCCGCCCGGCCGCGCGAATCTTCCGCTCCAACCCGGCGCCGTCCCTGTGTCTGCTCGACTCCCCCACGGCCTGTCCCTTCTGCTCTGCACGGCCCTGCGCCGCAACCGGACTACGACAACCGGTCGCGCCGATCCATTTCCCGGCCCGCCGGCCTCCTCTCCCTCCGCGGCCAGTTCGCCCAAGGCAGACCTCACCTTCCCGCAAACGACTACGTACATCGGCACACCGCATGTCAACGTACGGACGTCGGGAAAACCGCAGGTCAACGAAGGGACTGCCCACTCGTGAACACCTCCAGCACCCTCCTGCCAGCCGTCGTCCACCCCGCCGTGGAGGTGCGTCCCTGGCTCTCCAGCGACCACTGCGCGAGCCTGGTACTCGAACTGCTCGGCGGGCTCGGCTGGACGATCATCGACACCCCGGAGTCCAACGTGCACTGCACCAGCCCGGACGGCCGCGTCTACGTCGGCTGGCTACCCGAGGACACCACAGCCTGGAAGCGCGGCATCGTCTGGCAGGTCCGGGTCCGCCCCTCCGACGCCGAGCCCTGGGTCCAGGAGTTCGGCCCCGACACCCCCTCCGAGGCCGTGGCCGGTTTCCTCGCCGCGCTCATCGCAAGCCGCTGAACCACCCAGCAGCCGACCTTGCGCGATGAACTCTGCCTCGACATGCCTGACGCTCTATCACCACACCGCTTCCCGCTCGATTCCGGAGACTTCCCTTTGCCCCAGCACCTGACCGTCGGCCACCTGCTCCGCCAACTTCAGCACCTCGACCCCGACCTGCCGATCCGCCTGGCCGTTAACCCCGACTGGCCCTTTGCCCACTACCTCGGCACCGACGTCGTCGTAGGCGACGGCATGGCGTTCATCGCCGAGGACGGCCAAGAGGGCTACCTGCCGACATCGGTCCGCAACGCCCTCGCTTGGTCCTGACCTGCCATACGAACCCGTCCAGGAGGCCCCGATCTCACCGCGACCCCAACCTTCCACCGCCTACCCGCTGCACGCCCTCGCCGTGCGGCCCATGCCGCCGGGAGTGCGCGGCGCAGTGGTCCAGCGCGCCTCCGCTCTCCCGGAGGGGCCGCTCGGCGTCTCCTGGCTCCCGGCGGGCACTCCGGAACTCCCGCTCGGCCGTCTCCGCCTGCACTGGGAGCCCGCCGCTCGCACGGGCTGGGACGTCACCGCCCACCTCGGCCTGGCCACCACCGAGGTCCTCCTCGCCTACTGGCCCGCCGCCCCCAACGACTGGCCGCGCCTGGTCCGCCCCACAATCCACGAGGTGACCGGCCTGTGCGACGCCCTCGCGGTGGCCACCGTCGCCCTGGACCTCTCCAACCACCTCGCCGAAGTCTGACGTCAATCGCAGAAGGCCGCCCCTCGCCGAACCGGCAGGGGCGGCCTTACCGTATGCCCGCCCACGCTCATCACCGACGAACGAGGAGGACGCGATGGCCGACGACCAGCAGCTCTTGCGGCTACGGGTGGCCCGGACGCTGATTCCCAGGTGGGCGGCGACCTCCGGCGTTCCGTGGCGCACCATGGGCCCTCCTGGGAGCCTGGACGGCATACCCACAATCAGCGGGCACTCACACCCGTGTAGGTGCGCGTCATTCCCCCAGCGTCGGTGGGCGTACGGAGGACGACCAAGTGGGCGTCGGAGGCACGTGACCTGTGGCAAGCTCATCTCCTTGGAGGAAAGGAACGACCGATGACCCACTACCAATGCGGATCGTGCTCGTTTCAGAGCGACCATCTCGGCGAGGCTCAACAGCACTCGCAGGAGACGGGCCACGTTTGCATCGGTAAGAACGGTGCCGGGCCAGCCGGAGGTAAGTCCAGCAAAGCCGGGGTCGCGGTTACGGCCGGCGCCAGCGTTCTGGCCGCTACCGCCACCACTGCCCTCGGAGTCCTCGCCTGGAAGTACAAGGGGCTCCAGTCCATGGCTGCCGGACTGGTCGTGCAGTTGGCTGAGTCGACGGCGGAGAACGAGAGCCTGAAGTCGGAGAACGACTACCTGAAGTCGGCCACCGGTGCCTCGAAGACGCTCAAGAGCTACGACTGCTGAATGAGGGTGTACTGCGGGTAGTGCCACTGGTGGACAGGGGCCTCGGCGCTCGATGCCGTTGGACGGTCGAGCGGGCCCCGGTGCCCAGCCCGGCGCTAGCCATTCTCTCAACCTTTCGGACATCAACTGATCGCAGCGGGTCAGCAACGGATCAGCGCTGCGGTCCGAGTTGCAGAACCCGCCGAAGCACGATCACCTGAGGACCGTGATCAAGCTCGGAAACTGAGCAAAAAATGTGATCCGCGAAGTACGGAGCTAGATTCCGGAGCCAACAGCTCGGCCGAACGTTCGCGCCACCCGCCGCACCAGGGTGGTCGGCTTCAGATTCCGTTCCACCCTGAGCAGGTAGCTGACCGGAGAGCCAGCAAGCTGAGCGTCGCGCGCCTCCGCCGTGGCCTGGCGCAGGGTCGCGGCGGCGATCGCGAGACTTCCTCCCGCGATCGGCACATTGCCTGCCCAGCCGCTCGCCGCCGCGGCGAGGGCGGGCACTTCGAACTTGTAATTCAGCGCGCTGTAGAAGGTTTTGAGGTTGAGGCCACTCATGGCCTTGCGCAGGTCCTCCAGAGGCTGGGCGATGCTCTCGTCGAGTGTCATCCGAAGGTGGTGTTCGAAGGCTGCGCGGTCTCCGATGCCACCCACCTGCTCGCGCAAATCGGCCGCAGCCTTGTCGACTGCTTGCCTGAAGGCGCTGAATTCGGCCCGGTGGTCGTTCCGCAGTCGGATGATCTTCGCCACCGGCACCGAGCGCAGGCCGTCCGGGAGGACGCACTGCACGGCCATCAGCCCGAGTCGTGTTGTCTCGTCGGAGCTTGCCGGTCGGGGCGGCTCGCCCAACATGGCAGCAGCGATCCGGTCGCTGTCCCAACCGTCCGTGGCGCTGTGGGCCGCGACCTGGTCGGTGATCGGTGCATAGCGCGTACGGCGGGCCAGCTCCTCGGTGAGCACGCACTTGTAGATCCATGCCAGGACCGGGTCCATGGCCAGCCACGTCACATCCGAGGATCTGGCGATGCGCGACCGCATGGCCGGTACGGCGAGACCGGCACCGCGTAGGACGTCGGCAAGCCCTGGGTCTACCTCGTGCGGGTAGAGGCCGGCGAGGGGGCGTTCGTCGCGCGGAAGCGTTCGCAGGTCGTCAGGCGCGGTCGGCTCGGCGTTGACGATGCGCGCTCCCATCAACAGCTCGGGCTGGTCGCCCTGATGTGTGTGGAAGGGTCGTGTGTCGGCCGTTGCCAGGAAGCGCTGCCGCAGTTCGGTGCCGTGGTCCTCGACAGCCTTCAGGAAGGCTGGGGCGACAGCGGCTGCCGCTTCCCTGGGGTCCACGTCAGTGAGGAAGTTGTCCAGTCCGTCGCGCAGGGCCTTGACCAGGTCCGGGTCGCTGACGGGAAATCCGCGTGGGACGACCCGGGCTAGGCCCGGCCAGTAAAGGGCAGCGGCCTTGATCCACTGCTCCTTACGGAAGTGCACGTAGGGGTAGTAAAGTCCGATCCGCTGCACTGCTGCCCTTTCACCGCGCCGTGTCGGCCGCACCGGATGCGTCCGGGGCCGACAGCATGCTACGCAAGCGGTGCTCGCGGCCGGTACAAGGAGCCGAACCGCGCTGCTCTACCCCAGGTAGGTGCCAGCGAACGCGCCGTCAAAGCCGAGTGCGATCAGGCCCTGCTCGACGCTGGGGTAGGTCGTCCCGTGCGGGATGGTGATCATGGCGTCGAAGTTAGCGCGGCTAATCTCGGACTCAAGCCACTGGTTGCCGCAGCGGCAGCGGACCCAGACGTTCCGGCCGTGGTTGATGAGCAGCCAGTCGCGCCGGGCTCGGCAGACCGAGCACAGCACGGGGATTCCTCGCAGGGCCAGCTCCGGCGGGTGGCTGAGGCATCGCGTCGCTCCGGGTCCGCTGGGCGGCTGCGTCTTGTACTGGAGTTGCAGCAGCGGATCACTTCTGACGAGGGCGGCGGACAGGACGGGGGTCGGCTCTACGTGGTTGTCGGTCGTCTTGGGCACCAGCGTCATCTCCCGGTCGAGGGCCTTCTCTTCATCCGTAACAACCGGTGGAATCGGTTGTCCAGGGGTTTTCGCGCAGTCGGCAGGCCGGTGGCGGGCTTGCCGGACTGCTGGTCAGCGGCGCGGCGGCCTGCTGTGCGGGTCCGGTGCGGCGGGCCGAGGCGAGGCCGGGGGCGCGGTCCGGACGCCGGTCCGATTGGTGGGAGGTTTGGCGCGGCCGGTGTCGAGTTGGGGGCGTCGAGTGGCTTCGCCCGGGTGGGCGGGGAGCTGGGCGAGGCGGCGCAGTCGCCAAACCAGGACGTCGTTCACGTCCTCGGCCGTGTCGAGTTCGCGCATGGCGACGGCCTCCTGCAGGAGGGCTTTCGGGTCCATGCCTGCCAGCTCGGCCTGAGCCAGGGTGGCGGCCAAGGCGTCGTTCTTCGTGCTGGTGCCGGGTCGGGTGCGGTTCTCGGGCAGGACAGCGCGGATGGTGGTCTCGTAGGCGTGGCGCTGGGCTTCGGGCAAGGCTCGACCCTGGTCGCGCAGGGCCTGCATGGGTGTGGCAGCGGCCTGGCGGTAGGCGGCGCGAAGGTGCTCGGCGGCCTGCCGGGAGGCTTCGGCCTGCTGGGCGTGACCGCGTGCGGAGTGCCAGCGTGCTGCGGCTAGCGCCACCAAGACCAGGGTGGAGACGAGCATGGCGGTGGTGCCGCCGTCCTCGCCTCGGCCGAGCGCCCCGCCGGCTTGGACGATACCCCGGGCGGCTGAGCGGAGGGCTCGGGTGTCGGCGCGTTCGGCGCGGACATGACTGCGGGTCGCCCGTTCGAAGGCGCGAGCTGCGGCGGCCAGCTCGGTGCGGGTAGTGACCGGTGAGGTCTGGGCCACTGCGTCGAGGAGTTCTCCGACGCCGACGAGCTGGGGGGCGGCCTCGCCGTCCTCGTCGCGTTCCAGGAGCGTGGCTGAGCGCTCTGCGATGACGGTGGCGTTGCGTCGTTGACGGGCGGGCGGTGACCAGTTCGCCCGGTCGGCGGCGACCGCAGGCGCGCTCGGCTCGGTGGCCCCGTCGGTGAGGCGTAGGCGGATCTTGGGAAGGGAGAGGTCGGGGGCCAGTTTGGAGCCGGGGTACCAGACCGGGGCTCCGTCGCGGTTGCGGTCGCCGGGCAGGGCCACGTTGTAGCCGAGCGCGTCACCGGACGGTGCGTGTCGCAGCTTCACCCGTACCCCCGCTTCTCGGAGCCGCGTGAAGAACTCCTCTTCCGAGTCCGCTCCCGCCACGGCTCGGCGGACGGCCTCGCGGAGCGTCTCGCGTGAGGTCTGCGGGCGGCCGGTGCGCTCGGCCTTGAACTTCTCGGCGCTGCTGGGGTTCTTCGCTGCGGTTCCGTCGCCCGCGTTCAGGCGCCGCAGGCCCATCTCCTTCTCGATGCGGCGGCATTCGGCCTGGGCCTTGTTGAAGTCGTAGTTCAGGCGTGGGTTGCGCAGGTCGCCGCGTACGAGGGTGGCGACGATGTGGATGTGGTCTTCCGCGTGGCGGACGGCGATCCACCGGCAGCCGTCGGGGTCTCCATCCGGGGCGATGCCGGTGGCGTGGACGATGCGCTGGGCGACGGTGTTCCACTCCTCGTCGTCCAGCCGCCGGTCCCCGGGGGCGGTGCGTACCGAGCAGTGCCAGACGTGCTTGGCGGGTGCGCGAGCGCCGGCCTGCTTGACCCGCAGGTCCAGGGCGGCGGTGAGCCGGGCGAGGGTGACCTTCGGGTCGGGGTCGAGGCCGGTGTCGCGGCCGGGGTCGGGAGCGAAGCCGTCCCAGGAGCCGACGAGGTGTGCGTCGGTGTGCTCCTCGCGCCGTCCGGGGCCGTACAGGTAGACGAGGAGGCCGTGGGTGCGGGAGCCGCGTCCGATGTCGGGAACCATCACAGCCGCCGGGTCACCAGGTCGTTCGCCGCGTCATCGACGCGGGCGAGAAGTCCGGTCAGCGCGCCCAGCGCGTGTTCGAGTTCACCGGCGCGCGGCTGGCCACCGCTGTTGAGGACGAAGGCGATCTGGTTGATGTTGTTGCCGATGCGGGCCAGCGCGGTGCGCAGAGCGGCGAGTTCGTCGATGGCGGTGTCGAGCTGGTCGTTGCTGTGCACGGCGGCGCATCCGCGGGCGGCGCTCAGGCCGGAGACGGCGAGGAAGCGGGCGACGGTGACGCCGCGCTTGGTGGCGGCGTCGGCGATCTCGGTCTTCTCGGTGTCGGAGAGGCGGGTGGTCGTCTTGCGGGTGCGCTCGCTGGGGTTGCGGGTGCGGCGGCGCGGTTTGCGGTCGGGGTAGGCGGGCGTGCTCGGGCGCGGCTGCTCGCGGTGGTCGTCGCGGTCGGCTTCTCCCCCGGTGACCGGCGCCCCTTGGTGCCGGTTGCCCGGCTGGTCCCCGTGCGCCCTCGCTCGGGGACCAGCCGGGCTTCCCCCGCCCTCCTGGGCGGGGGCAAGTGCGTACGTCGGGCCGTAGGACCGTCGTACGCGATAGCTTGCTCCGCCAGGAGCCGTGGTGGGGTCACGCTGCTGTCCAGCGGAGGTGGCCACCGGGTCGTTGGTGTTCACCGGCTCGTCTCCGGGTCCTGCTGCTGGATTTCGCGGACGAGTTCCTCGATCCAATCCATGGCCAGGACGGGGTGGTGCAGGGTCCAGGGCCGGTCATGCTGCTCGCGTTGCACGATCCAGGTGGTGTCGGGGCCGGACTGGGCGCGGTGGAGGTGTCCGTGCTGGTGCAGGACGGTCAGCCAGGAGTCGACTTCGGCGGGCGTGGCCGGGTGAGTGCGCATCGGGTGCTCTCAGCTTCTGCTGTGGCGGGGTGTGTCGGTGACATACGGAGTGGGTGACCGGCCGGGTTGACCGGTTCGGTCACCCACCCCGTGGAGGTTCGGTCAGGGCCGGGAGGAAGTGACCGGCTGGCGGTGCTGCTCGCGCAGCTGAGCCATCAGCGCGGTCAGGGTGTCGCTGGACAGCGGGATCTGCTGACCTCGGATCGCCTGGGCGACCACCTTGCGGGTCAGTTTGTCCTCGGCCCTGACCGCCGACCGGGCGATCACCAGCAGCTCCTCGGTGTCCGGGTCAGGACGCCGGTCACCAGTCGACCGAGCGGCCCGGTCAGTGACCGGCGGCGAGGTGACCGGCCGGGCACTGACCGCCGCCGGGCTGTCCTGGTCATCACCGACCGGGGCCGTACTACTGGGGCGGTCAGTGACCCTCCGGCCCTTGTCCGCCTGTCCCGGCAGGTCAGGGGCACCGTGGCTGCGGTTGTGGTGGTCGGTGACCGACTGGCCGCTGGTCGCCGGGGTCGAGTCTCCGGTCACTGACCGGGCGGCGGTGTCCTCGTCGGCCGGGGACAGCGGCAGCCGGTCGGTCAGAGCGGTGACCGCCTGACCGGACTTGACCTGACCGGCCGCTGACCGCTGCAGACCGGCTCGGTCGGTCCGGGTGACCTCGATAGCGTCGCTGCGGTCGGTCTCACCGAGGTGACCGGGCTGACCGAGGTTCTGCCGACCAGAGTCCTCGACCGGGCCCCGGGCAATGAGGATGTAGAGGTGGACCGCTCCGGCCAGTGCGAGCGGGGCGATGGTGGAGAGCACCGCGACCACCGCGTCCCCGAGCCGGAGACCGGTGCCGGCGACCGCGTCCTGGTTGATCCGCACCGCGTGGAGTGCGTTGGCCCAGATGCTGGCGGCGGTGGCCGTGCCGAAGAGCATCCAGACGTAGAGCCGGGCGCGCAGTGGTGCATTGCGCAGGACCAGGAGGGCTCGGATGCCGTAGGCGATGAACCCGTCGATCACCAGGGGGAACAGGTAGGTGAGGAAGCCTCGGATGTGGATGGCCACGGCCATCTGCTGCAAGGCGTCGTACGACAGCGCGCATCCCGCGCCCCCGAGCGCCACGACAGCCGCGCGGTCCCACCCGGATATGTGCGCCGTCTTCGACGCGCTTGCGATGTTCATGCCGCCGTCCCGAAGTCGTCGCGGATCAGGCGCTCGCCGCTGGTTTCGGGGGGCGTGGTGTTCGTGGTGGGCTGGTTCAGGGTTCGGTTGCGCTCGGCCCGGCGGATCTCGCGGTACCGCTTCTTGGCGTGCTCCTCGGTGACCTTCAGAAGCCAGGCCAGGCGCTGCTCGCTCACCCCGTGGCGGTAGGCCGCGTACTCGACCGCGCGGCGCTCTGTATGGGTCAGGTGCACGTCGCGTCCGGCGATGGTGGCATTGACGCGGCTGTAGTCGAGGCGGCTGGCGAGCTTGTCGTGCAGCGGCCCGCGCTCCTCTTCCGTCAGGCCGCCACGGATCCCGTCGGTGTCACCCCCTTCGAGAGCGGCGTCCAGGCAGGTGCGCCGGACCGGGCACTGGCCGCACAGGGCCTTGGCCGTGGCGATCTTGGCGGTCTCGTCGGGTTCGGGGAAGAAGACTTCGGGGTCCACCGGGTTGTACTCGGTGCTCTGGCAGACGGCGTCGGCCTGCCAGGTCTGGTCGCCGAGCTGACGGTGCTGGGCGGGGCCGTTCATCGTGCTGGTCATGCGGGGTGCTCCGATCGCTCTCCGCGCACAGGGGCGTCGGCGGAGAGGTGCGCTGGCGGTAGGTGCCCGGGGAGACGGCGCTGCGAGGGCGCGGTCCGGCGGGGTGGCCTGTGGAGGGTCAGGCGGCGGCGCTGTGGCGTCTGCGGTCGACGGCCTCGAACTCGACTCGGGTGGTCATCTGCGCGAGCCTGCTGGCGACTCGGTCCCCGAGGTAGGAACGCAGGTCCTTGATCGCCAGGTTGGTCGTGATCAGCGTGGGGAGTTCGTAGTTGTACCGCCGGTTGATCAGCCGGTACGTGATCTCCTCGACCCACTCGCTCGCCTTGGCCGCGCCGAGGTCGTCGATGATCAGCAGTGGGCAACGGCTGACGGCCGCCAGCTCCCGCTCACTGTCCACCCCGGGCCGGGGGCGGAGATCGGCGTAGAGGTCGGCGGCGGTGGTCGCCCGCCAGCGCGCGCCGACCCCGCTCTGCACCAGCGCTCGGACCGCGCCGTACGCCTGGTGCGTCTTGCCCGCGCCGACGACCCCGGCCATCAGCAAGCTAGGGCCGGTGGTGACCTGTCGTCGGGCTCCTCGGCTGGGGGCGACGGCCGCGTCGGTGACCTTCCGGACCCACTCCAGGACCCTGGGGTGGTCGGCGACAGCCGCTTGATAGCGCGGGGGCATCCCGGCGAGCAGAGCGTCCAGCGGTGAGAAGGTCTCGGCGTCGTCCGGCAGCGCGGCGTCGGCCAGGTCGATGTTGCGGGCGGCCAGAATCCGGGCCATGCGCTCCAGCGTGGCTTCGTTGCCGAGGAGCTGCGGTTCGCGGTGACGGGTGTGCATCACAGCTCCTCGGCGTAGGCGGCGAAAGCGTTGGCCGGGTTGGTCCACGCCTGGTGGGCGGGCACGTTAGGCCGGATTCCCGGCCGCGCCAAACCGCCGGGACGAGCGTTCATCGCCTCGTTGACCATGCTGGTCAGCACGCTCGGGTGCTTGGGGTTGGCCGTGAAGTTCGCCAGCCCGGCTCGGATGTGCACCGGTGCGATGCCCTCGTCCAAGAGCTTCTTGATGATCCGGCCGAGGTGCCCGATCACGTCGCTCGGGGGGCGCTGGTCGCACCCGGCGACGTACTCCCCGACGAGGTCCCTGGCGGAGATGCCGGCTGCGGGCGCTGTGCGCCCCGTAGGGACAAGAGATCCAGGATCCAAGATCCTAGATCCAGGCGCCGAGCCTTCGGGGAGGCTTCGGGGAAGGTTCGGGGAGCCGCCGGAGACAACCCTCTGACCTGCACTTTCAACTCCGGTCCGCCCGGGTGCGCTGCTGGCTCCATCGGCGGCGTCCTGCCGGTCGGCGCTTGGCCCGTCTGCCTGTTCCGACACCGTCGAGGAGGGTGCGGCGGGCAGATCGAGAGCTCGGGGTGCCCTCGCCGAGGTCTCAGCGAGTCCTCGGGAAGTAGTGGGCGAGCCCTTCCCCCTCCGCGAGCAGGAGCCCTTGCAGGGGGCGCACCGGTCACCAGCCTGGTGCTGCGGGCACGAGGGCAGGCGCGACTGGCTCGGCTTGTCGATCTTCTGGTGCTCGGACCAGGTCACGATGTGGAGATAGCGGCGGCCGTCGCATCCGGTGTACCGGCAGATCAGTCCGGCGTTCGCGAGCTGGTGGAGGTCGTCCTCGACGTGGACCGAGGTGTGTTCGGCGCGCAAGGGCCAGAGGAGCCCCGCGATGATCGCGGCGTTGTCCCGGTGACGACCATGGTCGTCGGCCTGGGTGAGCAGGCCGAAGAAGGTCCGCTCGGCCGCGACGTTCACCTCGGCAAGAGACTCGGAGGTGAACGCCTCCGGCTTGATGGTTCGAATCCTGGGCACGTCAGCGGCCCCGCATGGCGGCGATCAAGTCGCTGCGGGTGAGGGTGGTGTCGGCGAGGCGGAAGGTGTGCGGGCGGGTCCAGTCTTTGTCCGGCCAGACCCTCAGGATCCAGCGGGCGGCGACCCTGGACGTCGTCCGGCCCAGCTCCAGCGTCCTGCCCGTCTCGTCCTGCACGACTGTGTGCGGGTGCGGCCAGACCTGCGTCGGGTCGGTGAGGCTGACCCGGATGGTGGCTGCGCCGGAGATCATGTCGGCGAGTTGGGCGGCAAGGCGGTGTCGACGGCTGGTGTCCGGGCAGGCCGGGGTTCCGCTCGGCATGGCAGGCATGCGATACTCCGTGGTTTGTAGGACCGCGGTGCGGTGGTTCTCGTGCAAAAGCCCCGCCGCCCGCGAGATGTGCATCGGCGCCCTTCGGGGTGCCGGCCCGGCGCTTGGGAGCTGGTAACTCCCGGGCGCCGGTTTTTCGTTGCTTCGTCGAGTTACGGGCCGCTGGCGTGCATCCCTCGCCCCTCCCTGACCTGTGTTCGGCCGGCGCCCCCTCTTGCCGGGCGCGCCGAAGGAGGTGTTCTCCTCCTCAGCCTCACGTCCTCGGCAGGCACACAGCCTTGTCACGGAGAGGGATGCACGGCATCCCGTTTTTCGGTAGTCTGAAGCTATCCCGGTTCGCGCGAAAGGTCAACGAGCCGATATTTCTTCGACTCGCACGAAAAAGAGGTCTCGATGCCAGCTCGCCACTTCGACAGAACAGTGGTGCGCGCCGTACGACGGGCTACAGAGATCCCGCAGGCCGAGGTGGGCGCTGCCGTCGACGCTGCGGACTCAACCGTGGCGGGGTGGGAGTTGGGCTCAAGCGTCCCGGACCAGGAGAAGCTGCCGGGCATCGCGCGCGTACTCCGGAAACCGTTGGATGAGCTGTTCCCCCGTGAAGGCTCACCCGATCTGATCGACTTGCGATGCGACGCGGGCCTCTACCGGTACGAGGTGGCGAAGTTCATCGGCACGAAGAGCGACGGCCCGGTGGCTGCGGCCGAGAACGGCGTACGGCGGCTCAAGGAGAAGTACGTGCCGAAGCTGGCAGCGGCGTACGGCGTATCGGAGAGGGTGCTGGAGCAAGCTCAGGAGCGCTCGTTCGGGAACACCGTCGAAGAAGCCGGGGACGAGAGCGTCGCCGGCGCCGAGGCCGAGGAGTCTCCCCGTACGCTCGGGGAGAAGATCAGCTTCCTGTTGGAGCAGTCCTACCCTGCGGGCGCGGCTCCAGGAGACGAGGAGATCTCGGAGGCGGTGAACCGGCATGCAGGATCAGAGGTTGTCACGGCCAATGAGGTTGAGGCCCTCCGAACAGGTACTGGCGAGGCCGACAGCCCTCCCCCGGTTGTCCTGGAGGGCCTTGCCGAGTTCTTCGGCGTCGAGCGCATGTACTTCGAGCCGGACGACGCTGTCGCCCGCCAGGTGTACCAGGGGATTCGTGTGTTGCTGGCCTCCAAGAACGGGGGGATCAGACGGGTTCGGGCCCGCGGCCTCGGCCCGAAGGGTCTGTCGCCCGAGGTTCTCTCGCTCCTGACGGACCTTGAGACCGAGTTCGAGAAACAGGTCGGCTCCGAAGACGCCGAGTAGGGCCCTGCCCTCCGGGGCGCTGGAGGCTCCGGGAGAGCAGGGCTCGGTCAGCACCGACTACTCCGCTGGTGCGTTGGGCTCGTGTCGCCGACCGGAGGCGAATACGGCCTTGATGTTCTTGAGGGCGTCGAGATCCGAGAGCGGGTCCCCGTCGACAACGATGAGATCCGCTCGGTAGCCCGGAGCAATGCGGCCCGTTGTGGAGCCGAGCCCCAGGGCTGTGGCTGCTGCGGTCGTCGCCATGTCGATGATCTCGGCGTTCGCCAGGCCGAGGTGGGCGTAGAACGAGAGGGCAGGTACCAGGCCGCTGAAGTTGGCACGCTGCACTCCGGCGTCCGTGCCGGCGATCAGCTTCACACCCGCGTCCGCCATCTGGCGTACCAGGTCGAACATCGCGGCGGCGCGCTCCTCGCCGAAGATCGCGGGGAGCATCCGCCAGTGGGGGCTCACCGCTGGGCAGACGGTGATGTCGCGGTCGATGATCTGCTGCACCACGTCCCGGCGGAAGTCGAGGCCATCGCCGGTCATCCACGTGCAGTGCTCGATGGAGTCCACTCCAGCCTCCACGGCTGCTGCGATGCCGTCGGCTCCGTGCGCGTGGGCTGCGACGGGGACGCCTGCCGTGTGAGCCTCATCCACGAGAAGTCGCAGTTCCGTTGCGGAGAACTGGGATTCGTGACTTGCGGGCCCGCCACGGGTGAGGCCGCCACCAGTGACCATGCATTTGATGACCCCAGCGCCTCGTTCGAGGTTGAGGCGGATGAGGGCGCGGATCTCGGCTTCGCCCGAGACCTCACCGCCGAGGAAGTGGCAATGTCCGCCGGGGGTGGTCAGGGGCGTGCCTGCGGAGACGATCCTCGGTCCCGGCGTGCGCCGGTCGGCGATCTCCGAATCCAGGCGAAGGGCCAGCCCGTTCCGGTCTCCGAGGTCACGGGCCGTGGTGACGCCGCTGAGTAGCAGTTCCTCGGCGCGTCGGCGCATGTCCGCGAGCAGGGCCTCATCCGTCGAGTCCTGGAGAGCGGACACCGGGTCGGGACCCCCGTCGAAAATGAGGTGTACGTGGGCGTCGATCAACCCGGGCAGAAGGGTGCCGTCGAACACCGACCGGGGCACGTCGGCGGCGGTCTGCTCCTCGATCTCCTTGCGCGGCCCCACAGCCACGATCGAGTCGCCCTCGATCAGGATGGCGCCATCGTCCAGATACGTGCCCGTGTCGACGAGCACACGTCGTCCGCTGATCAGCATGGTGCCTCCTTGATCGTGAGGGGGGTCGCGCGGTCTGTCACCAGCGCGTCGGACACCGCAATCAGTTGTTTCACATCTGCCGCTCGGTCGCTCCCCAGGGCCATGGCAAGGGGGACCGCCCGGCGGGGTGCGAGGGCTCCCTCCTTGATCCGGGCGGAAGCGCGGCGGAGCCGGGCTGCCAGCTCTGCCGAGTCGAGGTCGGGCGCTGCAATGCCGGTGTCGTCCTCCAGGAGGTACGGACTGATGGCGACCAGGCCGTCCCGGATCTCCACGATGCGGCGGTGGTAACGCCGGTGAACTCCCCGAGCACGCCGTCGGTCATGAGCGGACGAGGACGCCGGCGGCAGCACGTTGTCGGGAAACGCCTCAGCCAACAGCTCCCAGAGGGCGGCGAGGCGGCGGTAATCACGTCGGTGCTGGAGCCAGAGCTTCGAAGAAGATATTCGGGCGCGGACCCCCGTGTGGACGATGCCGGCCGTGAACAGAAGGATGGATGCGACCAACAGGAACGCGACGGCAGCCATCAGGCGCTGGGGTACGTCGATCTCGAACCAGCGAGCGGCGACGATGACAGCCCGGATCGCACAGGCCACGGCCATCGCACCCAGGCCAACGGCCGCCATCCACAGTGCTGTTGCATGGGGGCGACGGGACATGCGGGCGTAGGTGCGGGTCCACCGAGCGGCGAGGCCCAGGACGTACGTCAGGTAGCACCCGGCTCCGCCGTAAAAGACGGCGATCTGCGGGATCGTCATGTCCGCGGTGCTGAAACTGCCGGCGAAGACCTCGTGCGGCACCGATACGGCAGCCAGGGTGATAACCACCACGACGGCCCCGACGACGACCGCCTCCTTGCGTGCCCTGCGACGGCTCGCCTCCGCGTCGGCGGCCGAGTAGAGGTAGAAGCACATCAGGAAGTACATCGCGAAGAGCAGCAGTACGTTCTGGACCAACTTCGCCACCCCGTGCCCCGCAACCGTGTCGACGCCGGTCGCGCCACCCGGCATAGCGATGGGATAAGACAGCGTGGCGCAGAGCAGGCAGAGGGTCACCGACCGCAGAGGCGCGTCATGGGGGGCTCGCCACAGTTTGTAGAGCTTCCAGGCAAGGGCGCCCACGAGCCCCAGGAGTAGCAGTTCCACGGGCTACAGCCATCCCCGCCGGTCGCCGAGGGCCGACTGCACACGCCGCAGCGACGGGTCCTCCGAGAGGGGAGTGGAGTCGTCCAGCACCGACGCCCACTCCAGGATGATCGTCGCAGCGAGTTCGACGGAGCACTCCTCACCGTCGTCGTACGCGCACCGGCGCGCGACCCGCTTGATCGTCTCGGGGTCGAAGACCGGCAGCATGGCGGCCCAACCCTCCACGAAGACGGCCGACTCCTCGTCGGGGTCGAGCGCGGGGGGCCGCCCCGTCGCTTCGGCCGACGCCTGCTCGGCGTCCTCGGCCTCCGCCACGAGGATGTGCCCTATCTCGTGGAGCTTGATGTGATCTTGATGCAGACGGGTCGTCTCCTGCTGGTACAAGATCACGTCATAGGCGTCGTACTCGACCCACATCCCCGTCGGGCCGGGCTTCGGCAGCGGCGCCTCCCGCAGGTAAAGGGGCCGCCCGCGCCGACGGCTGAGCGCCGAGCACAGCTGCTCCACGTCCAACGGCGGATGAACACCGAGGTCCTGCAGCTCCCGACGGAGGAAGCGATGCAGGTCCCTCTCCACCGCCCGACGGCGGCCCAGTCCCCTCTGAGGCTCTCCGCCCCGAGCCGGCCCCGTGGGCTCAGTGCGAAGGATCTTCCCAGACCACATGACAAATCCCTTCTACCAGTTAGCTCCCCCCGAGCTAGGCGCGACCGCGCCGCTGACTCTCGGTTCCCTCCACGCAGGCCCGGCGCGCGGTGTCGCCCTTCGGGTGCCTCCGGTGCGACACCACCGCAACCCAACCGAACCAGCACCACATCGATGCCCATGTGTCGCTGCAGCGAATGAGCAACGCTCTCGCCACTCGCCTCGCCGGAGGTTTCGGGAACTTCTTGGACAGTACGCGAAACGCTGAGCGGATCTTGACCAAAACCTGGCTAGCGGTCGGTATAGCAGTAGCGCTCACGCTTCGGAGCAAACCGAGAAAAGACCACTACTGAAGATTGATCAAGGCTTTGACGTGCTGTTTTGTCAATCGCTGCGCACACCCCCACACGTGGGGCCAAGCGGCCAGCTCGTCGTCGATTCGAGATACCTCACACCCAAAACCAGACATGCGGTTGGTTACGAACCGGAAAAATAGCCCACAAAGAGACATTCGGACGATCTGGCCTGTCGGCCCACACCCCGGCGAACAGCCCTCACTTGAGCTATTGCCGGTCGCAAACTTCGTCGGCCGGAGCCCGTGAGCGTGAAGTGCGCGGCAATCGCCCCCACGATTCCGGCCGGCGGAGGGTTCGCGCAGGCTCGCTGTTCTTGAAGACGACGGTCGGGCTCATTCACGCCGCGCCCCCGGTCCGGGGGCGCGGGCCGTTCAGGACTGCTCGGCGGCGACCTTCCGCAGCCAGCGGTGCGTCTGGCGCCGGTTGGCCAGGAGCACCACGTCGGTGCCGGAGCCGAACTCCTCGATCTTCGCCATCACACGGGGGCGCATCCTGCGCCGGTACGTGGCGACGTACTTGATCACGCCCCAGTGGATGCGGTTGTGCACTCCGTTGCCCTTGTGGCCGGCCCCGTGCCGGATCTGCCGGGAGAAGATCCCGTACAGGGCCGCCACGGTCGACACGTCCATCAGGACCACCGTGTCGCAGGCTTCGAGCCGTACCTGCAGCGTCGAGTTGTAGTTGCCGTCGATCACCCACCGCGGCTGCGCGACCAGCTCGCGCTGCACGTCGGTGAACTTGTCTATGGGCAACGCGTTCCACCTGTCGTCGTAGAACGCGGCGTCCAGGTGCGTCACCGGGGCGTCGAGGATCCTGCCCAGCTCGCGGGCCACGTGGGATTTGCCACTGCCTCCGCAGCCGACGACGACGACCTTCCTCATGGTGCTCCAGCGTAGAGAGGTTGAGGTGATCGGCGGGCCAACTCGCGGACGTGCTGTATCTGGCCTCTCTCCTGCCTGTTCAGTTCGTCGCTCATAGAGCCCTCTACCGACGATGAGCGCCGCCACGCGCCCTGACTCCCCTGGTGCTCGACGCCGTGCAGGGTGGGCTGCTCTGGCTGCCCAGGCGTTACACCTCAACCCTGTGCGCCAGTCCCTCCTGCTGGGGGCGGGAGGGCCCGACGCTGGCGCGGATCAACTCGTCGCTGCCCCGCAACGCCTCTGTCATCCTTGCGAGCCAGGGCTCGGGGAGGCCGCCCCTCCCCAACGCGCATGTATGGACAAGCCGTCGGGCCGCCTCGACCTGGTGCGGCTCGGCGAGGCTGGTGAACCGGTGGTCAGCCAGGCACTCGCGGGCGGCGTAGCCATCGGTCGCCACGGCGGCCCGGCGGTGGAGCTCTGCAACCATCCGGTGCGCTGCGTCTTCCTGGTGCGGCTCCAGCAGGTCCAGGATCGTCAGGCCGAGGCGCGTATCGAAGACGGTCATGCCCTGGTCGGGTTGGTGCTCGACGTAGTCCTCGACCAGCGTGTCGAGGAGGGGTAAGGCCGGGCCGCGAAGGGCCTTTCTACACATCACGTCGAGGCAGCCGGTGACGGCGTTCTCCCAGCGTTCTCCGGGTGCGGTCATGGTGATGAGCGCGGCGGCGTCGGTGAGGGTGTGGCTGAGTGCGGCCAGAACGGCGACCTGGCGGCCGTCCAGCATGCGCTGCCCGATGCCCCGGTGTTCCTCGATGTGGGTCAGGGCTTCCGCCCAGCGGCCGGTCGTGGTCAGGGTGCGGGTGCCGTCGGCCAGGACGACCTTCCACAGCCAGGTGCGCACCTCGTGGCGGTCGGTGTCGGTGAGGGTGAGGTCGGCCGGGACGTGGACCCCCTCGAACTGAGCGCTGGTGCCGTTGGTGACGGCGTCGAAGAGGTGCAGCAGACGGTGGCGCCCGTCGTCGGCGGCGCCTGCGCGGATCTGGAGGCGTGCGAGGTTCACCACGGGTTCGAGTGCGCGGATCGCGCTCATGCCGGGCAGGGGGGCGGCGTGGAGGTAGGCGGCGGCGTGCTGGTGGCACATCTTCCGCGCGAGGTCGGGGAGCCCGAGGTCGGAGGCGATGAGGGCGGCCTGGTTGTAGACGGCCGAGGCGAGGCCCTGGTCAGCCTGTGCGGCTGCGGCGTCGGCGAGTTCGACCAGGCCGTTCACGCGTTGGGGCAGGGGCAGGCACGCAGGTCGGAATCGGTAGATGAGCGGGAAACGCTGCGCTATGGGTCCGTTCGAGTCCATGAGGTCCCCCGGGGTGAAGACGACGAGGAGCGGGGAGGGGCCGCGTGGTGCCCGCCGGCCGGTCGGCGGGCACCACGCAGGCGGATCAGCTAATGCCAGGTGACGCGGACGCGGTTCAGCGGGGTGTCGAGGACGAAGACCCCGGGCTGCTCGTCCGCGGGCGCATCGAGCGGCAGGATCTCGAAGGCGGCGTCCCGGCCGCGGTACTCGCGGTCCCAGGTGCGGACCGCGTCGGCGACCTTGGCGGCCAGCTCATCGCTCCCGGGGCCGTGGCCGATGACGCCGAACTCCCAGAGCTTGGCGCCCTCAGGGGTCTTCTGCTCCGAGGGACGCCGCGCGAGGTAGATGACGGCGCCCTTCTCGACAGCGGCCGTGGCCGAGGGGTAGGGGTCCTCGGTGAGCACCGTGCCCTTGACCGACTGAGGGAAGAGCATCCGGATCAGCCCAGATGGCAGGACGCAGGAGACGAACAGCTCCATCCACTCCGGGGACTCCCCCGCGCGGACCGTCACCCCGGTCCACTCATCGACGCGCGGCTGGTCAAGGACACCGGCAAGGGCGTCGGCGTCGAGCGCCAGGCCGGCCGGGGCCTGGAGGCGCACGGCGCCGTCCGTGCTGAGCGGGACGGCGCGGCGGTCGTCGTCGGCGATGCCCCGGCGCAGCGGCATGAAGGTGTTCATCTCCGAGCCGACCGACTGCCACCGGCCGTCGCGCTTCACGTAGATGATGGAGCGCGAGACGCTGCCCGTGAGTCGCTGCGGGGTGACGAGTCGGCCGCCCTCGGCGAGCTGGTCGAGCCAGGCGTGGGGGATGCCGTGCGCGCCGACGGTGGCGATGATCCGGTCGTACGGGGCGCCTTCGGCGTGACCGAGGGCGCCGTCGCGCGTCAGGGCCTCGACGTTGGTGGCTCCGGCGGCTGCGAGGTGGGCTCGGGCGCCTTCGACCAGGTCGTCATCGACGTCGATGGTGGTGACGTGTCCGCTCGGGCCGACGAGGTGGCCGATCAGGGCGGCGTTGTAGCCGGTGCCGGCGCCGAGTTCGAGGATGCGCTCGCCCGGCTGGGCTTCGAGCTGGTCCAGCATGAGGGCGACGACGGCGGGCTGGGAGGCGCAGGAGATCGAGGTGCCCTCGGGGTCGTACTTCACGTTGACCGGGCTGTTGTCGTAGGCGTCGGCCAGCGGGGTTTCGGGGACGAACAGGTGCCGGGGCACGGTGCGCAGGGCGGCTTCGACCGCGGGGGTGCGGGCGTGGCCGTCGGCCTTGATCTGGTCGACCAGGGCGTTGCGGAGCTGTTCGGCGTTGGCCTCGGGGGCGGTGAGTGTGTCGGTGTTCACCGTGCTGACGCTATGAGCCGCGGAGCCCGATCCGGGTGCTGACGCGGTGCTTTCATTCGATCCCATGACTGCCTCTCGTGCGATGTGGAACAGGACGTGCTGGTCGGCGGACGGCAGACCGGCACGGTTGGCGTGGAAGATGGTGTGGTGTGCGATGACGGCGCGCAGTCCGCGGGTCAGGTCGCCTTGGGCGGCGAGGTGGGCGAGCGTGGTGCCGACGCGCTCGAAGGCTGCGATCCAGTCGGCGTGGCCGTCCAGCGGCCCGTGCTCGCGGCACAGGCTGCGGGCCTCGGTGGTCATCAGGCTCCTCATCGCCGAGGTCAGGCGCGTGGACGCGGGCGTGCCGGTACCGGGGCGGAGTGCGGAGACCTTCGCCCACACGTCACCCTGCTCGAACCAGTCGAGACCCGAGGCGCGCATCAGGCTGCTCATCAGCAGGATGGCGGTTTCGCGCCGCCCCAGGTGCCCGTCCTTGACGGGATAGGCGAGCAGGTGGCGGCTGTCCTCGTGGAAGAGGGCGTGCGCGGCCGTCATGGCGCCCGCCCCGCCGAACGCCTCGGTCTCCGGCTCGTAGATGCCGGTCATGTGGGACTGCGCGGTGCCGTCGGCCACCCAGTCGTCCAGCAGGGCCAGCACGATCGGGGCGGGCTCGTCGGCGACGTACCGCAGGCGCCAGGGCTGCTTGTTCATGAACCACCAGCCGCTGAGCTGCATGTCGGCCTCGGCGGCGAGCAGCGCCGGGGCGAGGCGTTCGGTGACTGCGCGCCTTCCCGTGTTCCGGTCGGGGAAGGCGATGTTGTGCTGCTGCCAGCGGTCGGGGCGCATCGAGAAGTCCTTCGGTCGGATTCAGGTGGTGAGTAGGCAGGCGTCCCAGGCAGTGCGGGGCGGGTCCGTGCTGTCCGCGGTGAGCAGTCCCAGCGCGGTTCCGGCGGCGCCGTCGAGGAGACCGGCGCCCGCCGCGTCCTTCAGCAGCAGGGCGGCGGCGTCGCCGGGGGCGGAGCCGGCCGGGACCAGCACGGTGAGCAGGGCGGGGATAGCCGCGCGGAGCTGGCCGGCGGTGGCCCGGTCGGCGTCGGCGGCGGCACGCGCCGCGATGTGGACGAGTCCGGCGAAGCCGTGGCACAGGCCGCTGTCCGTGGTGGCGCGAAGCTGCGCGCGGTCGCTCAGGGCGTCCAGCAGGGCGGCTTCGGCCTCGACCTGGAGGTCGCTGTCGCCGAGGGCGAGCGCGGCGAGCTGCTGGGCACGGGCCAATCCCGCGGTGCCGTAGCACCAACTCGGCCGCCGCGGTGCCGAGGCCGCGGGCCGGTCTCTGCGCAGTTCCTCGCGGGTGATCCAGTACGGCCAGGCCGTGCCGCGCCCGGTGGGCACCTTCCAACGCTCCAGCCAGGCCAGGATGGTGCGCATCGCCTTGTGGTGGCCGGGGACGGTGGTGCCGCAGCGAGTGGCGAGCGCCAGCAGGGTGAGGACCGCGCCGACGCCGTGCGCCATGCCGTGGTTGGCGTGCCCGCCGGGGAAGCGGTCGTCCGGTCGGCCGGACGGCCCGGTCGGTACCCACCAGCCCGGCAGGCGTTCGCCGTCGTAAGTGACCGGGTGGGTCAGGCGCACGCAGTAGTCGAGAACGGCCCGGGTCACCGGGCCCGCCGGGTCGCGGCGCAGCAGGTGGGCGCCGTACCCGGTCAGGCCCCGGATGGCGTCGAACTCGGCGAGCGCCGGAAGGTGCCCGGCCTCGATCCGGCGGTGCGCGGCGTCCAGCCGCCGCCGGGCGTCCGTCATCACCTGCCGGTCCAGCACATCGAGGCCACGCCGGTAGGAGTCCGGAAGCTGGTCGGCTGCGCACGCCACGGCATGGGCGAGCGCCGGGGCGCCGTAGAAGGGGTGGCTGTCAGGGCCGCTGGTGAAGGGTTCGCGGGCCGCGGCGGACAGCCAGTCTTGGGCGCGCTGCCAGGGGGCGAGCCCGGCCGCGGCGCGCTCGATGTGCAGCAGAGCGATGCCGGTCGGGCCGTAGGCGAGGTGCTGCCGGTTGTCCTGGGCGGTGACCGCCGCCGGCGCCTGGTCGGGGTGGGCGAGCCGGTCGGCGACGGCGGCGGCCACCGCGGCTGCTGTGTGGGTCACGGTCGCCTCCCGGCGCGGGCGGTGAAGGCCAGGGCGGCGGCGCGGGCCAGATACAGGGAGACCTCTTCCTCGGGGAAGTCCACCGCGACGTGCCGTACGAAGTGGACGTGCAGCAGGGAGATCAGCACGCCGTCCACGGCGATGCCGTCGGCGTGCCGGCCGGACAGGTGCGGCCCGTACGCGGCGAGCGCAGCAGTGCGCTCGGCCCAGGCGTCCACGATCGCGGCGCCGCCGGGCGCTGACCGCAGGGCCGCCCAGTCACCGCGCGGATCTGCCAGCCGCACGGCGTCGGTGAACTGCGAGCGGGGTACCGGGTTTGGCGCGGTCGGCTCGATGTGGTCGATCAGCCAGCGCGCGCCGGCGTCCGGGCTGCCGAGGAGGGCGGAGGCGATGGCGAAGAAGTGCGCGGCCACGAGCGTGCGCTGCGCGGGCCGGGCGGGCTGGGCGAGCTGCGCCACCGTGGCCAGTGAGTCCGCGCGGAACACGGCCTCGGCCGCGTCCCACGCCGGTCCGGAGCCCCACCGGCCCGTCTCGCGGTAGGAGGTGGGGTAGCGCAGGTCTGCCAGCAGCCCGGCGGTCCGCAACTCGTCGGCCCAGGCGCTGACCGCGCGGGTGGTGTCGGCGAAGTCGCCCGGGTCGGGCAGCGCGATCCGCAGGCGAAGGTGCTGCCGGGGGTCGCGGAAGCGGACGTACCACCAGGGAGGAGAGCCGAGGCGCCGCATCAGGTCGGGCACGTGTCGGGCCAGCAGGGCGTTTTGACGCCGCGGGTCGCCGTACAGGGCCACGAGGAGCATTGGGGATGTGGCCGGGGTCTGGATCTGGGCCGGGGACAGCGCGCGGGCGGTGGTCGGCGTGGGAAGGGCAGGCCAGGCCGGAGGCCGGACTGCTTTGAGGGGCACCGCGATCTCGTGGGCCCGGCCCCCGGTCCAGCCGTCCGCCCCGGGAGGAGCGGCTTCCGTCAGCAGCGCCGTATCGGCGCGGTCGAGGTGCCGGCGCAGCAGGCTCCGGTGGCCGGGCTCATCGAGGTCGAGCGGCAGGCGCCGGTCGTCCTGGACGAGGTACACGTGCTGCGGTAGGCGGCGGCGCTCCCGCCAGCCGGACAGCGCCGCGTCCCAGTCCGCGCCGGGGCGGTGACGGTCGGGGAGGTCGCCGGCCTCCAGCCGCCAGCGGGCCGCGACCAGCACGATGCGTCCGTACCGCAGGCGGGGCAGGAACGGCATCGACGCGGCGGCGCCCCAGTCGAACCGGGTGACCTGAGCGTTCTGCGCCCGGGACACCTCGGTGATCAACCGCGCCAGAGGCGGGGTGTGCTCGGCGAGATTCAGCGCGTTCATGCCGACGGCCTCGACACGCACGCCGCGGCTCGGAGCGGCCAGGTACATCCGGCGGCCGTCGCACGCCAGCGCCAGGTCCGCCGGCGTGAGCACTGCGGCGTCGGGCGCGCGGTGCTCTTGCAGGCTGATCACCAGCGGCAGCACGCGCGGGGTTCGGGTGACGTGTGCGGTGTCGGGCAGCAGCGCGGGGAAGGAGAGCTGCGCCGCCACCGTGCCGTCGTCGGCCGTGGGTAGGTCAGCCAACTCCGCGCGCAGGCGCTTGCGTTGTGCGTGAGGGAGGACGCCGAGGAAGCGTCCGACGGTAACCCCGGATCCGCGTGACACGCTGGTCAACTCCACGGTGAACCGCCCACGGCGGACTTCGGCGAGGCTGGCCGCGTGCAGCCGCACACTCACCTCCAGGTGGGACGGTGTCCGCGGCTCCTGCGGGCCTCGGTCCAGGGCGGCCACGGTCTCGTCGGTCAGCACGACTTCGTCGCGGCCGTCGAGCGCGGCGGCTTGGGCGAGGCGGAGCAGCACGTCGTCCCGCGGCGACAGGCGCCGCCGGCCTTCGTCGGTCGGCCTGCCCGGGTACCCGTCCGGGTAGCCGACGCCGCTGTCCGCGACAACTTCCATGAGCGGCACCATGGTGCCGACGCCGAACCGCTCGTAGAACCGCTGGTGGTACTCGTTCCACGGCTCGGTGCCGTACGGGCGGGCGCAGAGACGGGTGAGGATCGTGGCGGCGCGCTCGACCTCGTGGGCGACCAGATCGGGGAGCACCACGGTGGCGTCCAGGCACAGGTCCAGGGCGAGCGGGTGACGGCGGAGGCCCGGCACCAGATCGCGCATCCGGGTCGCTACGGCGTCCCGGCCCTCTGTGGTGCCGCACTGCTCCAGCCCGGCGTGGACGGCGCGCAGCTCCCGGACGACGGGCGCCAGGAGACGAATGTCCTCGGCACGGACCGCGTCGAGCTGGGTGACGAGGTGACCGAGCGCGTCGGTCTCGGTCGTCGGCGCGTGGAGGTTGGTGATCAGCACGCGTCGGCGCACCAGGCCCGCGAGGAGCCGCTTGACGCGCTCCGGTGCCACGGCCGGGAACTCGGCCATCTGCTTCTCGGCGAGTTCCCCGATCCGGATCGGCGCGTCGGCCGCGCGGAGGATGAGCCGGACCGGTGCCGACAGCTCGACGGACGCCTCGACCGCTCGCCGCTGACCGGTCGGCCCGTCGTCCTGGTAGGGGACGACGAGACTGCCGTCGCGCTCGAAGGTGGTGTTGTTGACGACGACCGACAGGAGCGGCAGCAGCTCTCCGCTCCTTTCTAACTGCTCGATCAGCCGCCCTACCCACTCCGCACCGGCGCGGGCCACGACCGCGTGGTTCTGGCCCCAGCGGGAGTGGGGCTCGGCGTCGAAGGTGGCCGTGGTGACTCCGGCGAACAGTCCGAACGGTGTGGGCCGGTGCAGCGCGCGCAGGAGGTAGCGCGCCACCGACACTCCAACGCGGCGGACTTCGCGGGCAGAAGGGGAGTTAGCACTCTCCAGGACCTCGACTTCGGCGGCGAGAACCGGGCTGGCGTGGCGGAGGGCCTGTGCGATGCCCGGGTCGTGCCAGATGCTGCGAATCCAGGCGAGGCGTCCGGTGGTGACCTCCTCCAGCTCCTCGGCTCGGAAGGACCGGTCGTCGAAGTCCGGTAGGGGAAGCTGGGTCACCGACGGTCGAGCGGCTGCGCGCACCAGGGCGGTCGTGCCCGCCTTGAACGCTGGGGGTATAGCCACGTGACGTGTCCCTTCGTGCGTCTGGAGGGACGGTCGGAGCCGACGCGCCGAGTAGCGCGACAGCACCGACCGCGGTTCATGACCTGATGACCGGGTTCAGACGGTCAGGGTCAGTCGGTGAAGGTGACGCAGGCACCGCAGGAGCTGCCGCACCCGTCGTCGGTCAGGACGGTCAGCCCGGCCGCATCGGACACCTCCAGGAGGGAGACGTTCAGGTCGAACCCGTCCGACTGGCCGTCGGCCGTCGGCTCCTGGACCTGGGTGGTGCTCTTAGTGACGATTCGCGTCATAACAACTCCAGGTGATTCGTTGGTGTGTAGGACAGGTGGTGCTTGCCAGCGCCTGAGGACCGTGGCGTAGCGACGGGGCTGCGCCACGGGTTCAGGTTCTGGCCATCCCGGTCCGATGGTCGGGCCGGGAAGCTCTGGGGTGCTGCTCGACGGTCCGGTCCTTTGCCCAGGACCGTCGAGCAGCCGTCTATGCGGCGGGCACAAGATCGTCCAGGCTGACGACCTCGTAGTCCCGCAGTTCGCGAACGAGCTGAGAGGCGAGGAACCAGCCGATCTGGGGGTGGTTGTAGGGCAGGGGAGCGTCCGAGGCGGCGAGGGGCTGGATGCCGTCGGCGGTGTACTGGTACGGGGTGCCGATGACGCCGTAGAGCGGGAACCGCGTGGCCAGCAGGGCAACGTGTCCCTTGCTCCTGAGCCGGGGGCACCGCCGGGCCGCCATCCGGGCGTGCTCCAGACATACCGGCGGCTGCGCGGTCTTCACCGGCCCGGTGTAGTCGTCGCCGTCGTCGGCCGTCTCTACGAAGAGGATGCCGTCGCTACGCTTCAGCGGGACCGTGCACACCTGGCAGCGCAGGAGCGCCATCGTGATGCGCTGGCGGAGCGGGTGCACCAGCCGCCACCTCGGGTTCCCAGTGGGCTGTCCCGCGAAGCCGAGTGACATGGAGTACCGCGCCCACAGCACGCCGCGGAGATCTCGGTCGGGCCCTGCCTCGTCCGTGTACCCGAGCCGCGGGCGCCGGTCAGGACCGGTGCGTACGTTCAGGTTGAGGAGGGAGTCCGCCTCTTCGCCTTCGCGGGCGGTGATGTACGGAACGACCAGGTCGGCTGCGGTGATCGTCATGCCGCGCTTCCGAACGTGAGCGCGAGCGGCCGGTGGGGGGCGACGATACGGCCGTCGGGGAGGAGTTCTCCGGTGTCCTCGAAGACAAGCACTCCGTTGCACAGCAGGCTCCTTCTCTGCACTTCACTCGAGCGAGGTTCGTTGGGGATCTGGACTGTGAGAACAGATCGGCTGGTTCGCCTCCTGGCATGCGTTCCTTGTGGATGGCACGATGAGCGCCCATGCATGATCAAGAAGCCCTTGTTGCTCAGACTCTGCGTTTGGTTACGACCCGTTACCCGGACGCTCTGGGTGCCACGCTGGGAGGATCGGTTGCCCAGGGCCGCGCCACTGAGATCAGCGACTTGGACGTGGCGGTCCTTCTCCCGGACTCGGATATCAGCCGCCGTGAGGTAGTACGGCATGAGGGCCGCCTGGCTGAGCTGTTCCTGAACACCGTGGCGGACATACCGGAATTCTTCGAGTGGGACAGAGCGCGCCGCCGCGGCACGGTCCTGTTCATCTATGACCAGGGTTTGCCGTTGTTGGACCCACACGGCGACCTCTCCCGTGTGCGCGAACAGGCCCGAGAGGTCCTCGCGGCTGGTCCGCCGCCGCTCACGCCGGCGGAGTGGGAACAAGGCCGCTACGGCCTGACCAGCCTGCTGGACGACCTGCTCGACACTCCACCTGCCGAGCGATACGAGCAGCTCTCCCTCGCCGACTTCACCCTGCGAGAGGCGGCGCATCTGCTCATTGCCCACCACGGTGCCTGGACGGGCACCGGCAAGTGGTTGCCCCGCAGACTGCTGAGCGCAGATCCGGTGCGGGGGAAGGCACTGCTGGAAGGCCATCTGGCCTTGGCGGAACATGCCGATCCCGTTCCACTGGCGACTGCGGCTGTGGGGGTGCTCGAACTGCTCGGCGGACAGCTGAGAGAAGGGTATGCGCATCGCTGGCGCACCTGACCTGCTCTTTCCTTGTCTGCGCTCACTGGATCGAGGTTTGTCGTAGGTCACTGGATCTCCTCGGAGCGTGGGCGTGGGATGCCGAGGTCGGTGGAGGGTCTCTTGGTGAGGCGGGCGGCTTCGGCCTGTTTGGCGCGGAGGAAGGTCAGGGTCGAGTCGATGCCTTCGACCTCGCCGAGCCAGTGCTCCTCCTGGGCTCGCTTGCGGCGCAGGAGGAGGTCCTTCTCGATCTCCGCGAGGCGGGGCAGCATCTTGGGGTTGACCTGGAGCATCGGGCAGCGGATGCAGGCGTGTTCGTGGTTGCAGGGGGTGCCGTAGGGGCGGGCGCAGTTGCCGAGTTCGACCTTGCGTTTGTCGAAGTGCTCCTCGAAGTCGGCCCACTCCTCGGGTGTGACCTCGGGGTATTCGATCTCTGGTCGGAGCGAGCGGCGGTGGTTCAGGAACCGCTGGTAGTTGGTGACGATGTCCTCGGCGAAGACCGCGACGTAGCCTTGGAGGGTCTGGAGGTTGAGGTGGCCGAGCAGGGCGGCTCCGATGTGGATGGGCAGGCCGCCGTTGACGATCTCGGTGGCGAAGAGCCGTCGGAAGTCGTGCGGCGTGAAGGTCATGTCGGCGAAGGCTCGGTGGGTCTCGGCGAGTTCCTCGCAGCTGCGGGCGAACATGTGGAGGAACGTGGTCGGGGCGATCACTGATCGCTGTGTGCCGTTCTGTCGTTGCATGAGGAACGGCATGGGCTCTGACCAGGTCTTCTCGTGAGGGTCGTAGCGGTTGAGCAGGCGAACCGCCCGGCCGTCGGGGGTGAGGCGGCGGATGATCTGGGCGATGGCGTGGAACAGGTCCGCGGACATCGGGATGACACGCTCGCGCTCGCTCTTGGACGGGGCGATGACAAGCAGGGCGATGACTTCGTTGTTCGGGCGCCGATACTGGCGGATGCTCAGGTGGGTGAGCTCGCAGAGCTCTTCGACGCGGATGCCGCTGTGTCGAAGAATCTCCAGGCCGGCCCATTCCCAGAACGCGGTGTCCTCGGTGAGCGTGACGTTGAGGACCTGCCCGCCCTCGTCGGTGACACGGACCAGCGGTTCGTCCTGGCTTTTGGCCCAGGTGTGGTCTCGGTCGGTGTCCGTGCGCCGGTAGGAGTGCCCGTCGTGCTCGAAGGTTGCTCCGAGCTCGACCGCGCGGGCCTTCTTGAGCAGGCCCGTCAGGTGCTCGTAGCGGCCTTCGACGTGCGCGACCAGGGTGGGCAGCAGTGGCTGGCGGATCCGGATGCGGTCGGACATCCGCTGGTGGATCTCCCGCTTGCGCTTGGCGAACCCCTTGAGTTCCTTCGGCCGGATCGGGCAGGGCACGACCCACTGAGCCCACTGCTCGGGCTCGTCGATGGCCCAGCTGTGCAGGTCGAGATAGAGGGCGCGGACGGCCAGGAGGATGCCGGAGTCGTCCGCGCGGGTGCGGCGCTCGTCGCGGTCCCACTGTTTGATGGCCTCGCGCCACTGGTCGTAGACCTCGCGGCTCAGTGCCAGGTCCTGCTGTCCCGGATTGATCTTCTCGATCTTGGCCCAGAACGTCTTCGCGAGCTGGCGGGTCAGAGCGGTGATGGTGGTGTAGTCGGTTCCGGCCCGGCGCCGGGTCAGGTAGTCGATCAGCAACTGGCGGACGCCCTGGTGCTGGATGGGGTAGCGGTCGACGAGCTGGGTGACGGTGAGCTGGCCGCGATAGACGTAGGCCCGCAGGGTCGGCGGGGTGCCGGGCGGGAAGTGGCCCATCTGGTGCAGCACCTGCCAGGTGCCCAGACCCGCGAACCGGGTCGCCCCCGCCTTGCTGCCGTGGGTCACCCCGAGCCGCTTGGACTCCATGCCGAAGTGCAGCAGCGCAGAGGGCGTCAGGTCCTCCAGCGCGATGCCACCCGTGGTCAGTGCAGCGGTCAGGTCGAACTTCGCCCGGAGACGGTGCATGTGGTGGACGTCGAAGGCGTCGGCCGCGGCGAAGAACTTCTCCAGCAGCGGATCGGGCTGGAGTTCGCGGAATCTCTGCGGGTAGTCCCGGAACCGGTTCGCGCGGAAGCCGGAGATCGACGGCCGGACGACCCGCAGGCAGAACGCCAACTTGATCCCGGCGATCAGATCCGCACTGTCAACGCGGTCGCCCTCGCGCGCCAGGACACGTACCGACTCGGCGCCTTCGTCGTCGAAGCCACTGGCCTGCCACCTTTCCTGCCAGGTGTCGCCCGGCATCTCCTCCAGGACGGAGAAGACCCGCCGGACGGCTGTCCGCCGGCGTCCCGGGTTCGGCCAGCCCTTGGTGACCTGCTCGACGATGCGCAGGATCTCGGAGGCCGGGGCCCGCGACAGGTCCCCGAAGGGGCCCGGGGGTGTGCTGGGCAGCGGCGCCGGTGCTGCTTTGAGCTCCGCTCCGGCGAACCGCGTGACGGGAGCGGGGACGAACGGCTCGTCGCCGCTGTAGTCGGTGCGGCGGTTGCGGGTGGTGAAGGTCTGCAGGTCAGCCACCGAACACCGCCTTGAAGTCGTCCGGGTCGTAGCCGGGGGCGATGGCGGGCTGGGGGCGGGGGCGCTGGTAGTGAGCTTGGAGGGCGTCGAAGAGGTCCTCGACGCGGGCGTGCAGGTAGCGGCCGGTGGTGGCCAGGTCCGCATGCCGCAGGATGGCCCGGACCTCGACCAGGGTCAGGTTGGGGTCGTTGGCCATCCGCTCGGCCGCCGTGTGTCGCAGGTCGTGCAGGCTCCAGTTCGTGCCGAGCCGGTCGTTGGCCCGCTGGATGACGCGCCGCATCGCCCAGTAGGTGAGCGGCTTGTCCGGGCCGCGGCGGGTGCGGAAGACCGGCTCGTGCGGAGCGGGCATGCCCATCGCGTCGAGGTAGGCGGCCAGCACCACCAGGGCCTGCGGGCTCACCGGGATCGGCTCGCGCAGCTTCGTGCCCTTGGAGACGACGTAGACGATCTGGGCCGGCCAGTCGACGTCAGCCGGGGTGACTCCGAGCAGCTCGGAGGCGCGGGCCCCGCTGGAGACGTAGAGCAGCACCGCGGCGCGGTCCCGGTCGTGGTTCATGGCCGCGAAGAACTCGTCCCACATCGCGTCCGGGACGGCCCGGGGCTCGGTGGCCGGGACTCGCTGACGCAGACGGGAGCGGCGGAAGGCCGGCACGGCCTCCGCCGGACTGCGGTGTGCCAACGCCCGACGCCGTGCCTCCGACACCGGCACCGGATTCATCAACGGGCCGTTGCCCAAGTGACGGTGGAAGTCATAGAAGCTGGCCACCACGGTCAGGGCATGGTTGATCGTCGCCGGGGCGTAGCCGGCCTTGAGGTAGCGCTTGCCGGTGCGGGGGTTAACCGAGCCGGGCTGCGGCGCGTTAGGCCGGGTGCGGCGGCGCTGCGGATTCGGTGCCGTACGAAGCCAGCCAACCATCACTGCTACCTCTCCCTCCGTTGCTTTGTCCCAGGTCACGTTCAAGAGCCACAGGAATCGGAACCACCGCAGCAGGTCATTGGCGTAACTGCGGCTAGTTGCTGGGCTGTTGTCGTTCAGAGCGAGGTCCCGCAGGTAGGGCGTCACCGACTCGACCGAGCTTCCATCGGGGTCGAGCACGGCGTACGCCGGGTGCTGGGTCTCCAACTGAACGACTGAGCCGACGCGGGGCAGGGAAGCCCGCCCCTCCATCAGCTGATTGCGCACGTGCGAGGTCACACAGAACTCCTTGGGCAGTCCGACATCGCAGTGCCCAACGACTTCAAGAAGGTGCAGTTAACAGACCAGCCCTGCTCAGGGCGGTGCGCGACGGGTCGCGCGGCCTCCCTGTCGGGAGCCATGGCCGTGGGGCACGGCGGGTTGTGCGCACACATGGTGCTCGTCCTCTCGGGTGGGAAGTTGGGCCCTCTTCGGCCAGCTACGGTGCCGTGGGGGAACACGGTTCGGGCACGACCGAAGAGGGGGACTTGTGGCACCGCCCGATGAAGGCCGCTATGGCTGCTTCGCGGTAGCCGTAGAAGCGCCCCAGGGTGGTGGCAGTGCGGTCGCCCTCGAGCGTGAGTGGTCTCTCTCCCCCCTCTCGACAACGAAGCAGGGATCCGGGTGAGACGACCACTGCACGCGCAGGTCTCTTTGATCGCGGTCATGCCGCGCCCTGCGGGTCACCTGCAGGCACGATGCAAAGGTCGAGTCCCACCTCACGGAGCGGCAGGAAATGTGTTGCCTGGTCGGTGTATCCCTCGAACGTCAAAACGGCCCCCGATCAGGCAGTTTGGTAGATGGTGACGAGCACTGCGAACACGGTGACGACGAGGAGAACCTGAGCGCTGACCTGTCTCCAGCCCCAGCCCTTCGCATCCATCCACCGCAACGGTCGCCTTCAAGTCGGACCGGACAGTTCCTCGGGGATCACGAGGTGAATGAATGCCTGGTACCGCTCACCCAGCTCCTTGATCACAGCGCGATACTCGTCGTCATCGGAGCTGATGTTGTGCCGGTCGAGGACGATCACGCCGTCCGCGAAGCCGCCTCGGATCAGTCGCTCGACCTCCCCCCAGCCAGGGCGCTTCCAGGGCGGCGTGTAGACGCCACAGCCGGCCCCCGAGCCGGGGAGGCACCTCGTGGTCACGGGAACGGCTACGTCGTGAAACCTCGCTCCCATTGCGTAGCCACGCTGCTCAGCCTCGGTCTGGAGGGTGTTCCAATCCTCATCCGGCCTGGCACTCCTGCTAAGCACCAAGCTGTACGCCAGCACCCGGAGACGGCGATCACCGGAGCGGCGGTCGCACCTTTCGGCCGCCTCGCGACGGAACTGCTGACGGAGCCGGGCGAGCTCACCGCTGCGCGCCGGACGCTCCAGCGGGGCGGGTTTGCGGTGCCACTCCTGGGTTCGAGCAGTGTCGGTGTCCGTTCGGTCCCGGGATCCCATCAGGCTGATCCGTGGACTGGAGACGGCGATCATGTCGCCCAGGCTTCTACGTGTCTTCATGGTCGCCTTCCCCTAGATCGCGCTCAGCCCGCGCGGGGCTCATCCGACGGTTGCGCAATGCGTTCGGTCCGACCGACCACTACGTTCGCTACTGACGTGAATCAGGTCCCTGCCAGGCGCCGTTCGGATACCGTGTGATCAGCTCGTACCGACGATGAAAGCGGTACGGAACCCCGGTGGGCAGGCCCTAGATGGAGCCTCACACGCTGGCTCCGCAGGCCCCATGGAGAGCCGCCCCTGTCGCTGACATCGACCGCGGGTGAACGAAAGTCCACGGTGGAGGAGGAAGCGTGGGGCAGCAGCCGAACGAGCTGACTCCGGACGCCGGCCCATGGCACCGCTGGGGCTACGAGCTACGCCAATTCCGCGAGGCCCGTCAGCTGTCGCAGCAGGCTCTGGCTCGCAGGGCGTTGATCGACCGTTCACATCTCGGACGCTTCGAGCGCGCTGAACGTCCCGTCCCGAAGCATGCGGCCATCACTCTCGACGACATCCTCGATGCCGCCGGTGCATTGGTTCGTGGCTGGGACAGCGCGGAGCGCGAGGCCCCCCAGGATTGCTCAGTCCCGGTGTCCAGAGCCGGGACAGCGACTCATGGGGCCAGTACACGGGGTCATGGGGCCAGCGCCCCGGAGACCCTGGCCATGAACGCGGTCGTGCGGGCAGGCTCGCTTGGAGACGACACGGACACGGTCGTCGTCCCCGCCCGCATCCACGGAAGGATCCTCTTCGTGCCCGTGCCCCGCCGCGTTGTTCTCGCATCAGGGATCGCCGGCCTGGCTGCGACAGCCATGCCGGCCGCGACGCCGGCGACTGCCACCGAACTCGCCGACATGGGGTCTCCCTTAGAGCACTTCGCGCAACTCCGCCGGGTCATGATCCAGACCGACAACCTCATCGGCCCCCGACACGTGTTGCCCGCCCTGCAACAACACCTCGGCTCCCTTGCCACAAGACGTCGATCCGCTCGTGGCACCGACGCCATCGAGCTTCTCGCCTTGGAGACGCGATACGAAGAGCTGGCAGGCTGGTTCGCCCAGGACATCGGCGACGAGCGGACCGCCCACGGCCACACCGCGAAAGCACTGGACGCTTCCCACATCACCGGCGACACCGATCTCACCGCGTACATCCTCGGCCGTAAGGCACAGCTGGCTGTCGACACCGGTCATCCTGCCGACGCTCTCGGCCTCGCCGCAGCCGCCCGACGCACCGCCCGGCCCGGGAGCCGCCTCGAAGTCATCGCCGTTCTGCACGAGGCCCACGCGCGTGCCGTACTCGGTGAAGGCAGCGAAGCCCACAGGGCTTACGACACCGCGCTTGCTCTTCTCGGGCGCGCGGGCTCCGACGGTGTCTGGGGTTCCTGGCTCGATGCGGCGTACATCAGCACCGCCCGAGCACGCTCCCTCGCCGCACTCGGCGAGTATGAGCAGGCCGCGGCAGGCTTCGACAGCGCCCTCGCAGTGCTTCCGTCCGCATATCGCCGGGACCGCGGTGTCTACCTAGCTCGCGCTGCACGTGCCCATGCGGGCACAGGCAACGTGACCCTCGCTGCCCGAATCGGTGGGCAGGCCGTCGGAATCGCCGCCGAGACCGGATCTGCCCGCATCTTCGGACAGCTCGACCGGCTCGACCAGGCACTGGCCCCCGCAACCGGCGAGGACGGCGTCGCCGAGTTCCGCGCCTCACTCGACCGCATCGTTCTGCATCCCGCCTGACTCACCCGCGTACACCGCCTGGAGATACCGTGCCCCGCCCGTACGTCCTGCTGTCCGCAGCTGTATCGATCGACGGCCACCTCGACACCCGCCCGGGCGAGGACCGGCTCCTGCTCTCCAACAAGCAGGACTTCGAGCGCGTCGACTCCGTACGAGCCAGTGTCGACGCGATCCTTGTCGGCGCCGGCACACTCCGCGCCGACAACCCCCGCCTCCTCGTCAACTCGGCGGAACGCAGGGCGTCCCGGGCCGCCGCCGGTGAGCCGGAGTACCCGCTGAAGGTCACCATCACAGGAACGGGCGACCTCGATCCCGGTTGGAAGTTCTGGCACCACGGCGGAGACAAGCTCGTCCTGGCCGTGGGCCACGAGGCCACCGCGAAAGCTCGCGCCAACCTCGGTGACCTGGCTACCGTTCAGAGCGTTCCCGAGGAGGCCGTATGGCCGACCGCGCTCGACATCCTCGGTGACGAGTACGCCGTCAAGCGGCTCATGGTCGAAGGTGGTGGCACCGTTCACACACAGCTCCTCGAAGCCGCTCTTGCCGACGAACTCCAGCTCGTCATCGCCCCGCTCCTGGTCGGCCAGTTCGATGCGGTAAGGATGCTCGGCCCCGCGAGCTACCCCGGCGGCCCGGCCGCCCGCCTCCGGCTCCTGGAGACCCGCCAGATCGGTGACGTGGTACTCCTGAGGTACGCCCCCAAGGACACTTCGACGGAGCCCCGATGAGCACCACCCCTTCAGCCGGCGCCCCCGGCACCGGCCGCGAGCCCAACAGCGCAGACCGGAACTGGCTCGCCCTCGCCTGTGAGCTGGCTGCCCTCTGCCCGCCTTCAGAGACCGCCTTCAGCGTGGGGGCGGTCATCGTCGCGGCCGACGGGACCGAACTCGCCCGCGGCTACTCCCGTGAGAACGGCCCCCACGACCACGCCGAGGAAGGCGCCCTCGCCAAGCTCCCCGCCGAGGACGCCCGGCTCGCCACCGCCACGATCTACAGCTCCCTGGAGCCCTGCGCCAGGCGCGCGTCCCGACCTCGTCCCTGCGCCCAGCTCATCCGCGACGCGGGCCTCCGCCGCGTCGTCACCGCTTGGAACGAGCCCGACACCTTCGTCGCCGGCGCCGATGGCGTCGAGACCCTTGAAGACGCTGGCGTCATAGTTCTTGCACTGCCTGAGTACGCAAACGCTGCCCAGGCGCCGAACCGACACCTCCCCTTCTGATCCTCGGATTCAGGGAACTTCCAGGGGCTAACGAGGGTACGCGCTCGGCACCGGCCATCTCCTCTAGGCCGTGTATCGAAAGTGGATCTTGAGCCGTGAATGATCACGGTTCATGGGACGGGGAGATCTCACGGACGAGCAGTGGGCGGTGCTGGAGCCGCTGTTGCCGAAGGGTGTCAAGGCGGGGCGGCCGCTGGTCTGGTCTCGGCGCCAACTGATCGACGGCATACGGTTCCGGGTCCGGACCGGGGTTCCGTGGCGGGATATCCCCGTCGAATACGGACCATGGAACCGGATCTACGACCTGTTTCGCCGATGGCAGCGGAACGGCGCCTGGCACCGGATCCTCACCCGGCTCCAGTCCCTTGCCGACGCGAGAGGCGCGATCGTCTGGGACTTGAGCGTCGACTCCACGGTCTGCCGCGCCCATCAGCACGCGGCCGGGGCCCGCAAGCAGGGCGACCAGCAGAAAGAACCACCGGGCGACATCTTCACCGAGCCTCATGATCATGGACTGGGACGGTCGCGCGGCGGGTTCACCACCAAACTGCACCTGGCCGTCGAGCAAGGTCAGAAACCCATGGCGATCGTGATCACGGCTGGGCAGCGCGGGGACTCACCGCAGTTCGAACCCGTGCTGGAGAAGATCCGCGTGCCTCGGATGGTTGCGATGAGGACGGTTGCTTCGTAGCGGACTGCGAGCTTGTCGTATCGCGTGGCGACCGCCCGGTGCCTCTTGAGGCGGTTGATCCCGCACTCGACCGCGTGGCGCTCGCGGTAGTCGGCCGGGTCGAAGTACGGAGGCCGGCCGCCGCGGGAGCCGAGCTTCTGGCGGTTGCGCGCCTGGTCGATCTTCTCCGGGATGGTGCATCGGATCCCGCGTCGGCGCAGGTAGGCGCGGTTTCTGCGGGAGGCGTACGCCTTGTCGGCGCGGACTCGATTTGGTCGGACGCGGGGCCTGCCTGGTCCGAACGAGTGACTGTGACCAGTTTTTCAAGACTCGTACGGGCCGCCCCGGAAGTACATACTCCTGCGCGCTCGGGGACTGTCACCGCGCCCGTGCGCCGCATCGGAGCGGTCGGCAGGTGCCATCCGCTCGGCCAGCGCCCGCAGCGTCTCCAGGCCGGCCAGTACCTCCGCGCGATTGTCCGACACCTTCATCCACGCCGGCAGCCGAGCGAACATTGACATTGTCGGCCGCGCTCCGCCACGCTCCCGCAATCGCGCCCCGACATAAGCGGACAGCTCGTCGACATGCTCCTGGTTGTAGGCCCACAAGATGTGACCGGCGCAACTGGTCTGCAGCCACAGAGGCCGCTGGAAGAACGGATCCTCACTGCCACCCAGCACCGCGCCGACCAGCCCAGCCCCCTGCACCTCAGGATTCCAGTCGGCGACGGCACCGCATCCTCCACAAGCCAGACGACGCGGCTGGAACAGAAGCTCGCTGAAGTATCTGGGATCAGGAAGGCCAGGGCGGGGGATCACGAGAGCACGGCCCCCGCATCGCGGACAGACCACAAGCATCCGGCCCGCGAACCGAGCCAACCAGCCCCCTGAGTCATAGTGACGAGCGAGATCAGTGCGCGGCGCGGAATCCATGACGGACACCATCGCAGGTCCGCGATGCGAGCAGCTACAGGATTCTCGAACATGCCCCACAGGTCGCTGCCAGCCACTTTCGATACACGGCTAGTACAACCAGGGCACGGGACATGGTTGACAGGGCTTGGCAGAGCTCGTACGAGACGCCCTCCCGATGGAATCCGTGATCTCGCTGCGAGGTGAACAGCGACGCGGTCGACGCGCTGGCCGTCACCTTCAACTGGTCCCGTGTGGCCTCAGCTTCACCCGGCACACCACGGGAGGTCGAGTTCAACCACGACGCCATCGCGATCGTGAAGCGGGTGTCCGAACAGCTCAAGACGAGCGTCTACAGCCGCGAGATCGTGATCTTCGGTCTGGTCACCCATCTGAACCGGCGTCCGGACGACGAGACGGGCAGGGTGGGCGTCCAAGCGCTCATCCAGCGACGCAGTCGCATAGTCTGGATGGACCTCCCCGACGCCGGCTACCACGAAGCAGTCCGCTGCCACGACTCCCGTATCCCGTGCGCGTCCGCGGGGTGCTCAACAGCCCGCCCGGTGGATCCGCCACCATGCAGGTCGCCGGCTTCGGACCGGATCCGTCTTTGGGGCAGTAGCGGCTTTCACGCCCTCGCGGCGCCTCTTTGGATACTTGGCGCGTCAAAAGGGCCCCTACCCTCACACCGACCCGTCGGGTTCACGCTCCGACGGCGTCGCGGGCAGAGCGTCTTCGAGGACCCGCCGAGATTCTGCGAGCTGTGACTCGGCACGTTGCAGAGCAGCGATCAGCTTCGGCAGCCCTGTGCGTGCGGCGGGATCGCCATCTTCACCATCGGTGTACGCCTTGAGGGTGTGCGCCAGCCGAAGGAAGGCGTCCCGCGCCGCTCGTTGTTCGTCCGGTTCGAGATGCTCCGAGAGCTTCAACCACTTGGCCTCCTTGTCGTCGGCCTCTTGGGCAGCAAGCGCGACAATCTCACCTACCACCACACGGACGGTCTCCTCAAGGTTCAGCGCCACCCGAAGCAGTGGTGCTCCGGCCATGTCGTCCTCACTGGGGCCACTCCCAGACGGGAACATTCGGTAAAAGCTCCAGCGGCCTTGGGGCTCGCTCAGTCGTTCCAATGCCCTGAACACTGGCTCGAACGCGCGCAGCGGTGGAGTCGGGGATGGGAATGCCGTCCGGTGGTCCCAGAGCGCGAGGATGACGGTCGTCGCTTCGCGGCGTACGCCGTCCGCCTCTACTCCCGTGGCGTTCTCCGCCTGCACGATCAAGTCACCGATGCGGTGGGCCATCCAGCGGCCCAGGACATCACTCTCAGAGAGACTGTCGGCGATCTCCTTGCCAAGTTCGAGGGTCCGCTCAAAGCTCGCCGCATCTTCCGGAGTCATCGAAGAGGTAAATCTTGTAGGACCGTTCGCGTGGGGGGAGGGATTCGTCATCGTTTTGGTGGGACCTCGTCGTGTAGCTCTGCTTGTGGTCTTTGTGTGTGCGGTCGATCATCACTTCGACGATCATGCTGTTTCCGGCCAGAGCTAGCAGTTCCCGAAGGGCGTCCCGCTGAATTTCCAGCCGCTGTCCCTGAGTACCCGTCACGCGGTCCGAACCGGTCGTAGAAGTATCGTCCCAGCAGGTGCTACGAAGAGCGATATCATCAGCCCGAGTCCATTCGCGCATATCTGCGTCCGCTTCCAGCCCTAGCAGATCGATGACTTCATCAGAAGGCATATAGGGCGGGTACTTGATCCCTGCGGCCAGCGGATCCTTGCTGTCCATCCCCTCACGCCCGTCAGGATCGACGATCCAACCGGTGAGCCGGAAACCTTGGACGTCGAACTGGTAGTCGCTGTCATTGGCATCGGGAATGCGGTAGCCCATGTACGAAGGGGCTGTCTGCAGGGCAAGTACCAGTGCCCTGGCCCTCTCGGGAGTGACGAGGGCACTACGGATCAGGACGCTCTGCTCAGCTTCATATCCCGCGTCATCGGAGCTTTCCCAGACTGTGACCCATCCGTCACCCGCCACGAGACGCTCACTGAAGTGCCTGCTGTTCAGCCGCCAGACCCAGTCGGCGTCCGGGGATTCGTTCTTTCCTCTCAAAATGCTCTGCGGTGAGGGGTCCCGTCGGTCGGCAAGCCACCTGCCGTCGTCTCGAGTGACGCGGAAATCACGAAGCCAGTAGGTGAACAGGTCCATGTCCGCCTCGCTCTCCCGGTACACGGGATGCACCTTGAGCAACTCCCCGGCCACGGTCCACAGGGCGTGAGTCGTGAGGTAGAAGTCCAGGTCGTCGGCGTCCGGCCGGGTCCTACGGTAGGCGAAGGTGCTCCCGTCCTTGTACAGCCTGAGGGTGTGGCGCGGGTCATCCTCGTGGGTGCCGCGGTAGGGGAGCCGCCAGGTGTCCGTGATCGTGCGCCCAGCGAGACCTATGACGGTCTCCTCGGAGACCCCAAAGGCTTCGCCGAGGGGCTTGCACCAGTCATCCTTGAAATCCCAGAAGAAGCGAAAGTCGCTCGGTTCGGATCCGTGGGCTTCGTCCTCCATACGGCTTCGATTTCTTGCCTGCCGTTCCTCCCACGACTCAGTGAGAATTTCCGTCGGGATGTTGATCTCGCGTACGGTGGCGAACTCCTCTGCGCTCAGGATCTCAGGGCGGGACGAGGCGAGGGCCAGACAGATCCTTTTCGCGCTCTCCTGCATCACAACGTGCGGTCCGTCGTCGAAGAGCACTCTCCGCAGCAAGGGCTCGAACTCTGCAAGTGTCCGATGCGTCGCGGGGTTCTGAGCGGCCCGCGCGAGGGCGAAGAGCAGCCATTGACGGGCGTGCCGATCGTAGAAAGGCAGACGGGCATCATGGAACGGAGTCACATCGATCGTGCCGAGCGCGAATCGTAGGAGGGCGTCAAGTTCTTCTTGGCAGTTGAGTTCGGCGAGGAGCCTGACACAGTGTGCGGCCCGCCACCTGACGTCCTGCTCGGGGGCACCCAGGACTGCCCACAGATAGCCTGCGAAGCACTCCACAACTCCGGTCGGCCCAGTGGGAAGGTCGGCGAACCCACCGTCGCCCGAATCCTCGGGGCAGAGGTCAGCCAGCATGGTGCCGAAGTCGTCGAGGACAACCTGCGCCTGATGACCGGTAAGGCGTGGGGCAAGTCGGGCTGCCAGGTGATAGCACTCCTCGGGGGGAAGCACGGCCGACTGCGAACCGAGTTCTCGAAAAGCCGTCGAGAGCAGATCCGCATCGCGCTCGTCGGCCAGACGAGCGAGTTCGGACAGGCCGATGGGGTCGTAGACCTTGGTGGTCAGCTCCCGACTGAACCGGGTCGCGGCCGTGTTCGCGAAATGCCTCAATTGCTGGCGCGCCGCTCGTGGCAGCAGCGGCAGAGCAGCCAGCTTCTTGACCATCTGCGCGTAGTCGAAAGCGTCGAGGTTGGGATGGGACTGGAACGCGGCCAGCATGTCGTCGAGTTCACGCAGGGGCACCCTTACTGCGTGGGCTATGACCTGCTCCATATACAGCAGGTGGTCGGACGTGCGAACGAGGTGGCGGGCCTGCTCCCAGCCTTCGGCGGTGGAGAAGTCGCACTCTGCCAGGGCGTCCTCGGCCTGCCGTGCACGAGCCGCTCGCGCTGCGTCCTGCTCATTGTCCGGGGTCCATCGGCCCGAGCTGTAACCGCCCGATGCGGAGAAGGCGATGTGGCGTGTGCCAGGGGCGAGCAGTGTTCCGGAGATGTCGACGTCCAGTTCGGCGGCGGTCCGGTCGAGGCGTTCGAAGGATGCGCTGCTGAAGCGTCGTGGCCGTAGGAATTGTCCCAACGTTCCAGCGATACGCTCACCGTCTCGCGGAGTCTCGCGCAGTGCTCGTTCGACGAGTTGGAGTTCATCGACGCGGTGCTCGTCGAACGGCACCAGCGCTGCGGCGGTGACGGCCGACGGAGCGAGCGGGCCGGCCTCTGCGTCGAGCAGTGCCTGGATGAATGAGCCCACGGAGCAGAAGCGGCGGTCGCGCCAGCGGGAGGCGACGGTCGTCGCGGTCGCGGCGCTCAAGCGGCCCATGGCGGCCAGTACCTCGGAGTGATTCGTTGCGTCCCCAAGGTAGGGTTCCAGGCTTTCGGTGAGTTGGGCGACGCGATAGGCACGACGGTCGTCGTCGTGATTGCCGTCGGATGCTCGGCGGGCGACGGAGAGGAAGGCCCGCCACAACGCGTGTACGTCGTCGCCCACGCGGTCGGTCAGATCGATCGCCTGGGTGAAGTAAGCGTGAGCTTCGCTTCTGTCGAATCGCTGGACGGCGCGAGTTAGTTTCACCATCTGCTCCGCCTTGCACTCGGCACTCTCCTTAGCCGCGTCGAGCGAAGCGGCCACGGATTCAGCGAGCTCGACGGCGATGTGCTGCAACTCATCCACAGGAGCCGCTGCTTGGACAGCGTCGATGAGGACCCCATCAGGAAGGTGCCGCTGCGCGCTTCGGTACCAGTCGAGCATTTGCTGGCGCGTTCCCTCGGACGAGCCGAAGGCTAGGATCCGGACGCCGAGCCCGGCAATGCCTCTGTGCAGGAAGTGGGGCACCTCCTCAAGGGGCCGCTGGGACGGGGTAGGGGGTACGAGTTCCGGGAAGAGACTATCCGTGTCGCTGACGGTTCCGACGAGGCAGTCGATCCACAGGCTCGCCCAGGCGCCGAGGGGCACTACATTCTGCTTGTGGTCGTTTGCGGTACTTGAGTACGTGTGCGGCTTCTTTCGCGCTTCCCGGACGTCTTCGCCGGCGAACTCATCCGCGTCGAAGGGCTGTCTCCGGATCTTCGACAGCAACGCGAAGCCGCACAGCAGCGTGATCGTGTCGGTGCCGCGCCCCCAGCGGCTTCCGGCTCCCCTACCTAGGTCGCCGGGGAGATTCAGCCGCAGGATCCGCTCGGCTTCCCCGTCCGAGAGAAGTCCGTGGCGCAGGCCCATCGCGACGATCCAACCGACCGCTGGAAGCTCCTTGTTCTCTGCGGTGTATCCCGGGTGCCGACAAGCGGAGACGGATCGGCGCTGGCGCTTCAGCATTCTCACCAAGCGCCGCGCAAGGGGCGCCTGGCAGACGAAGTTGGCCTGCCAGGCGGCAGAAGCGACCGCGAGCTGAAGGTGTTTCAAGGACACGGCCGCAAGGCCGAGAGCCTCCAGATCCTCGGTGCGGCCCGAGTCGGCAAGCCGGGTGGCGATGATCAGTCCGGCGTCGAAGGCCACCCAGTTGGGGCTCCACCGAGCAAGATGGCTGACACATGCTTCTACACCGTCGGTGTTGAGAAGCCCGAAGGCGACCTCGGCAATATCCGTCGCGGTGACTCTGTGCCGGTTCGCATTGTCGTCGTCCGACTGTTGCACCCATGCCCTGAGCCATTCCGAGGCGCTGCGCAGCCGACTGCGGGCGAAGTCGGTCTGGCCGGCGGCGAACGAGAGAAGGGCGCCCTCGCAGTGAAGATTGGAGCCGGGCCAGTCGCCAACGAGGCTGCGGTTCGCGACGATGTCCTCGATCGTGACGGCATCCAGGAACTGCCCCGCCAGATCGGTGTTGGACCGCAGCAGTTGAAGGCGGCGGGAGTGGCCGGCGGCCAGGCTGCCGGCCTTGACGGCCAGCCGGGTTGCCTCCCACTCCTTTCCCACGCGCAGTGTGGCTTTGAGCGCGAACTGGGCCCGTTGCTGGGCGATCTCCCGTTGTTCCAGGTCATCGCCCTCGGGTAGGGCGCCGTCGGTCATCGCGAGTTCGACGAGGGTGTCGACCTGGCCGGCCTCCCAGAGCAGTTGGGGCAAACTGGCAGCCACGTACGGTTCGTTGGCGGCGAGCGGGGTCAGTCGGTCGATGAAATCGATCAGGGAGCTGCCGGTGGGACGGTACTTCGTCCGGAACCAGGTCTCGGTCGGCTCGTCACGGAACTGCAGCGTGTCACCGTCGACGAGGAGCGGGCGTCCGAGATCGGCCGCGAAGCTGTGCACGAGGGCGGCCGGTACTCCGCACAGCTCGGTCAGAACCTTGACGGGCAACCTCGGCCGGAGCGCAGCCAGGGCCTCGCACAGACGGTCGATCTCCGCGCTCAGGTGGTGAGCGTCTTTGCATCGGTCCACCATGTCCTGGAGGAGTTCGTCGAAGAGGGAGCCGTCGGGGTGCTGCCTCGCCTCCCCAAGAGAGACCAGACAGGACTCGATGTCCGAGGCCATACCCAGAACGAGGGCCTGGATCCGAGGGTTGCCGCCGGTACGCCGATGGAACTCGGCCGCCTGTGCCTCAGAGACCGGCCCGAACACCGACTCAAGATGCTGCTTGGACTCGGCCACGCCGAAGCCCTCGAGCTCGATTCTGTGTACGTTGGGCGGCGGTTTCAACAGATCGATGCGTTCGCTGCGGCACAACATCACGAGCCGCACGTTGTCCGGCAGTGTCTCGCGCAGCACGTCCGTGACGAAGGTCCGCTCCCCACCGTCGTTCGCGATGAGCGCCGCGTTGTCAGCCGCGTCCACGACAAGAACCAGGAGCGCCCCGGGAGCGGAGGCCGTGACAGCCTCCGCAGCGCCCCGGACCCTGGCCATGAACGCCCTCGCGTAGTCGGCCGGCTGAGCCGTGCCGACCGGGATCAACGGATCGCAAAGGGCATGCGCAGCAAGCTCGTTCGCCAACTGCACTAACCCTTGGCGATGTTGATGGCGCGGTGAACTGGAACGCCGGTACCCACCGTTCCCGAAGCAGTCGTAGACGAGTGTGACCGAGCCGGAAGGCAGATTCGGTTCGATCTGTGTCGTGAGCACCGACTTGCCCACGCCACCGGCCGCGTGAACGACGACGGGCCGCCCGATGAGTCCGACGATGTCGTCGACGATCGCGCGAGTCTGGTCCGTCACGATGACATGCCCGGGTTGGTCGATGAGCTTGGGCGCGGGCAGCACATGCTCAGGTGGAACTCCGAGAGCGGCAAGTACCGTGGAGCGTTCAACGACGTGGTTCGCCTCGAGCGAGGTCGCGCGTCTGGTGATCATCTCCTTCAGCAGCAGGGGCTGCACATCCGGCGCACCGGGAAGAAGACCGGTCAAGTCCAGCCGGAACAGCCCTTCGAGCCGCAGAAGGCCCGGGGCCGTGGCATCCACCTCCACGCGACTGAAGAACGCGGCTTCACCGGCTACATCTTCGGAGAAGTCCGCGTACTGCCTGAGGTACTTGACTTCGTGCGCATACTTACCGGGCTCTCCACCGGCTGCCAGGACCTCGATCGCTCGAAGCACGGACTCGCGGACCGGTCGGTTGGAAAGGAACTCGAAGGTCACCTTCTCTTCGAGCCCCGGAGACTCCTGACGAATCTGCCTGAACTTCTCCGCGAACCCCTTGACCGTCTTCGAGAGACCCGACACAGTCCACTCCTCCGTGGCCTGTACGGTCGAGTGCTTCAGCTGCCGGTACACCACACGGTTGGCCTCGTGAAGCCCGGTCGCACCGTAGTACTCGGCGATGTCGACTACGTCCTCGCCAGCTTCGCCCTGGGTATCGTCGGGCGACACACCCTCGACAGCGATCGCGGTCAGATCGGCGTCGGGAAGCAGTAGTTTCAGCGCCTGGCGAGCCGCCCAGTGGTAATGGAACTGATCACCGTCCCGGCTGGCACGCAGAAGATCGGTGTCAGGCATACCCGCTCCCGACAGTCTTCACAGCGATGGAAGGGGGCAAGGGACTCCTCACATCACAGCAGACTAAGACGGTGTAAGCGCACATACATTACCCACCCCTCTCGGACTCGGGCAACGCATCCACTGGCGCACCCTGCCTTCGGCTCCGGCGGGCGGAATAAGCAAGGGCCAGATACCCCGACCCCCGACCCCGTCCTCCAGACCGTGCTGATCACCCTCAGCACGGACGATGCCGGCAGACGACGAACCTTTAGACAGGCTCCTGCCCTGCCTACGGCAGCCACCCAGCGTGCACACGGCCGCGCCCGAGTTGGACTGGCTCCCCCCTCGCCTGTGGCCGCAGCTCGGGTCATCTCTGGGGAGAATTTGGGGAGCACGAGCAGCTCTGGGGAGAGCGTGGGGAGAATCGACTACCCAAGCGGGTACGAGCCTGAAAGAACGCCAAAGAAGGATCAACGCAGGCCAGGTACCTGATCGCTCACATTCCTGCAGGTCAGGGCCACCTGGATGATGACTTTAAGAAGATCTCCTCGCCCTTGTAGACCATGCGGCCCCTACGCGCTCGTCAGGCTGCTTCCCAGAGGCCGACGTCGAGGATCCGGGCGGCCTTGGTGATGCTGCCCGGCATCAGGTGCCGGTAAGTGCGGTACGTCTCCTCGATGGACTTGTGGCCCATCCACTCCGCGACGTCGGTGATGGGGATGCCATTGCCGAGGGCGTTCGAGGCGAAGTAGTGCCGGAAGCCGTACATCCCCACCCCTTCCTCCGGCGGGAGGTTCTCGAAGAGCCGCTTCACGCGGCGCCGCTCCATCGGCTCCGTGTACCAGCCGCTGGGGCCGCGCAGCAGGTAGCCGTCCTTCGTGGTGGCATGCTTGGCCGCGTAGCGCTCTATCGCCTCACGGGCAGACCGGGGCAACGGCACCTCGCGGAACTCCCCCGTCTTGCGGTGCTTCAGCTTCGCCGGTTTGTGAGTGTTGGAATGGATCTGCTCGCGCACCCGGTACACGTCCTGGGCCACGACGTTGTGGACGTTCACCGCCCGCGCCTCGCCATTGCGCAGGCCGCATCCCGTCATCATGGCGATCTCCAGTGCGAGGTCCTCGTCGGCGACCGTCAGTGCCTTCTTCACGTAGGCGAGGGACGGAATGGCGACCTGTTCACGCACGTACTCGGGTTCCTGGACTCCTTTCACCGGGTCGTCCGCCATGGCCCCCTTGGCGTACGCATCCCGCAGGATCGTCTTCAGGACCCGGAATATGTTCACCTGGTTTCCCCGGCCAACCCCGTCGGCCTCCATCTCGTCCAGGAACCGTTCGACCACCATCGGTGTGACCGAGTTCAGCTTCCGCGCTCCCAGACGCGGAACGATGTGCACGTTGATCGAGCTGTCGACGTGCTCCCCCGTGGAGTAATCCGTCATCCTGCGCTGCCTCGGCCGCCACTGCCTCGCGTACTCCCCGACCGTCAGCTGACCCAGTTCACGGCGGGCCGCCGCCACCGTCGGCGCCGTGGTCTTCTTCTCCGCGTAGAGCTGCGTAAGGCGCTCGATCGCGTCGTCCTGCGTGCCGTAACCGGACTCCTCGCGCTGCTTGCCCAGTGCATCCCGGAAACGTATCAAGTAGGAGTGCGGGCAGCGGGTGGGCTTGGCGCAGCCGCAGTCCTTGAAGAAGGTACCCATGCCGCGGGCGAGCTGTCGGGCCATGTGTCGTGCACCATCCGTTCCGGCCCAAGAATCATGCTCAGGCGCCGCACTGCAGGTCGCAGGTCAGCAAGCCGGGACACGTCCGGGACGCATGCTGACCGTTTGCTGACCTGAGGGGGGCACATGATGCCCCTGACCTGCGGCAACGCCAAATAGCTAGATCTTGGACTTGAACATGGTGCGCATCATCGGAGTGCTCCCGAGTTTATGGCTCCCTGCCTGCGTTTTTGCAGGTCAAGGGCTACTTTCTCACCCTACAACGAGTCACGTGTCCGGACAGCGTTCCCCGGGTTCCCCAGGATCCACGCTGACCACTTGCTGACTTCTCTGACGCTTCGCCAGGTGGGACCGGGAAGACCTCGCTCACCCTCCCGAGCTCCACCGCGACGACTCCGCAAGCCTACGCAGCACTCCCCCGCGTGTATCCGTGATCGCCGTCACCCCGCCGAGCCGATGGCGATCGCGGGCGGGTGAGGGCCGTCACGTGTAGATCCCGCCTTCGAGGCTGTCGAACAGTTCAACCCATTCGCTGTACTCATGAGCGAACGGCAGCAGGTCCACGAGGCGGATCACGTTGTGGATGGCACCGACTCCCCGCTTCCGGCGGGCGTACTCCTCGTCATCCTCCTCGTCACCGGGCGTGTAGTTTTCGGCGTACCCGACGAACGAGCTGATGGTCTTGGCCCATGAGGACACGTCAGCATGGGCCGGAATCGCTTCCATTGACGCATCGGTGCACTGGTAGATGATCCCTGTGGCCGGGTCAATAACTACGGCATTGATGGGGAAATTCCCGATCTTGATCAGCCTCTCAACCCCCTTGGGGAATTTCCAACCCTGAGATTCCTGCACGGCGCGGCGCCAGATGGAGCCATCCACCTGCACGTCGGCGACCTGGCCGACCAGCTCCGGATCGAACCCCAAGGCCCGCCGGACACGACGCTGGGCGAGCCCCCACCGCACGCCTCCGGACCCGGACGTCTCTGCCGTCCGGCGACACCGACCCCTCGCTGCCGTCCACGACATCGGCTTCGTCCTCGCCGAACTCAGCACCGGACCGCGGCACGAGCACACCAACAGCGAGCTGCACGACGCCCTACGCAAGCAGGCCTGGGCCGGCCGGCACCTGATCGGCGACGCCGACGAGTTCTCCACCTGCCCGGCACCGCTCACCGACGTGGTCCCCGGAGACGAAGGCTCCGGACGCCGTGTGATCGGCGGTCTGATGACCGCGTCGCTCTCGACGGGATCCTGGACCCGTGGTGCCCAGGCCCAGGGCTGGAGCCGGCCTTCCCGCTCGGCGGGACTTCGGCTTCCTCGACGAGCACGCGTACTTGCTGATCTTCTTCTGGATGGCGGTCACGTGTCGTCGGCCGGGAAATCGTCGTCTCCGTGGGTCGCCAGTGCAGCGGGGAGCGGCAGCCCGTACTTGTCGCACAGGAATCTGGTCTGGCAGTAGCGTTGGGCGTCGTCGGCCACCCTGCCGAGGAGCGCCGCATTCATTCCGGCACCGATCAGGACGCCCACGAACGGCACGACCTTGGCGACGTTCTTGACCGACACCCTTGAGCCGGCCGGGCCCATCTGCTGCATCAGCTTCTCAAGAGCAGCGAGGAGGCGGTGGTCCTGGCGGAGATTCTGCGACCAGTTGACGCGTCCCTTGACCGCGTTCGCCGCCCGTGCGGTCTCGTGCAAGGGCTTGGCTTTGGCCGCCTGCGCCATGAAGGACCGCTGTACCAGGCGCTGGATGAACTCCTGTTCCTTGGGGTCTTTGGCGTCGTAGCCGTAGGAGTAGGCGATGCGCGCCGCGATCGATGTGCTCAGGACCTGGACGACGAGGATGTCCGCCGTCATCGCGGCGGGGATACCGGCGACGGGGACCATGGCCAGCAGGCCCATGGCACCGCCTTCGAAAGCGCCGGTCGTCCGCCACTTGAGGGTGTTGCGGCTGAGCAGCCGGTCGCAGACCTTGAGGTCCTGCTGCCGCAGTTCGGTGAAAGTGTCTATGTCGAAGCCTCGCTTGCGGGCGAGCTCCTCGACATTCTTCGGGTCGTTGAGCTCCATGGCCCAGTCGTTGACCAGTTCGAGCATCGCCGCCGCCCCTGCGAGCGCCGGTCGCATGGCCTTGTCGGCGACCGCGTCGCCCGCGCGGCAGATCGGTTTCGTGACAGCCTCCGGCACAGCGTCCGACACCCGTCTCGCGGCCTTTCCCGCGGCCTCTCCCGTGCGGCCGAGGGCGGTGCTCGCCCAGTTCGGCAGACCACGGCGGTTGTTGCGGCGCTGCCAGTGCTCGTTGAGCGTGTCCCACACATGCCCCTCGTACTCGCTCATCGCAAGTGCATCGTCGCTGTGAGGGGCGGCGTACGCGCTCATTGAAGTTCTCCATTTCGACGGTGATCGCCGGGTCCAGTCCCGCCGGTCAGCACACACTGATCCGCATATTCCAGGAACTCGGACGTATCTCGCAGCGGAACGGCCACATAAGCCAGAAGCGCGACTTGGACGACGAGGGCAGTCAGGGTCAACCGGCCGACGCCGCCCGCGCCGTCGCTCTTCGATGAACAGGTTGCCGGTCACCGGAGGGCACCGCTCGAATCACTCTCCGTACGCGCGGCAGGGTGGGAAGAGAGACACAGGGCGGCACTGGACAATCTGAAGCTCAGGGACGTACTCGCGGATGTCGCCTCAGGGGCGTTACAACTGCCCGCCTTCCAGGGGAACAGGAAGTGGGACGACGACCGGATCAGGGCGAACATCGCGACGGTGACGCTGGACTACCCGCTCGGCTTGGTGATGACGCTGCAGACCGGCGGCGCCGCTCGCTTCCGCTCCCGCACGCTCACCGGGGCCGGCCCCGAAGACGATCCGAAGGCGGAACTCCTCTTGCTGTACGGGCAGCAGCGCCTCACCTCCTCTTCCCAGCACCGTGGTTGGACGCCCCGGTGGAAACGTCGGACTCCCGCGGCAAGCCCATCGAGCGCTGGACTGACTCGACATCGAGAAGGCAGTCGGACCGTCCGCCGATCGTGACGAGGCGATCCTGTCCGTCCCGGCCGACAAGGTGCTCCATACCGATTTCAGCCGCACGGTGGTGCTGGATCTGGGCACCGAGGAGGCCGAGTGCGCGGCGGGCCTCTTCCCACTGCACCTGGTCTTCGACGCCCAGCGCGTCAACCGGTGGGAAAGGGGCTACATCAAAGCGGACGAGGAGCGGAACTGGGACCGCTGGGGCCAGTTCGACGATCTGGCCCTCCAGCAGGTCCGCGCCTTCCCTGTCCCGAAGATCCGGCTGGCCGCATCCACCTGGTCCGGGAACACGTCGATGGACACACCGTCCGTCCGCGCAGTCGCCGCGTCCCGGAGCGCCTCCAGCCGGCGGGCCGCCGACGGCGAGGCCGCATCGAGCGCCCGCCCGAGGTCGGAACGGTACGTGGCGGTGTCCGCATCCTGGTGTCCGTCGCGTTTCATGGTCACAACGTAGTGGCCGTACCAAGGACTTCCGCTCGGCTCACGCGATGTCCTTCACCGCGGAGCCGGTCCAGGCGTGCTCGCGGAGCAGCCGCAGCCCGTTGAGGCCGACGATGACGGTGGAGCCCTCGTGGCCGGCGACGCCGAGCGGCAGCGGGAGCGTGCCGATGAGGTCCCAGGCGACCAGGCCGGTGATGAACACCCCGGCGATGGTGAGGTTCTGGACGACGAGGCGGCGGGCGGTGCGGGAGAGGGCGACGACGGCGGGGACGGTGGCGAGTTCGTCGCGGACGACGACGGCGTCGGCGGTCTCCAGCGCGAGGTCGGATCCGGCCTCGCCCATCGCGATCCCGGTGTGCGCGGCGGCCAGCGCGGGGGCGTCGTTGACGCCGTCGCCGACGACCAGGACCCGGCGGCCCTCCGCCTCCCACTCCCGTACGGCGGCGACCTTGTCCTGCGGGAGCAGCCCGGCCCGTACGTCGGTGATGCCGACCTCGGCGGCGAGGTGACGGGCGGCGCGCTCGTTGTCGCCGGTCAGGAGGGTCGGTGGGCGGCCGGTCAGTTCGGTGAGCGCGGCGACCGTCGCCTTCGCGTCCGTGCGGAGCCGGTCCGCGATGGCCAGAAGGCCGACCGGTACGTCGTCGCGCAGGACGAGGACCGCGGTACGGCCCTTGTCCTCCAGCGGCCGGACCACGCGGTCGAGGCCGTCGCCGCCGACGGGGGCGAGGTGGGCCGGGGAGCCGACCCGGATGGTGCGGCCGTCGACGGTGGCGGTGACACCGGCGCCCGGGGCCGAGGTGAATCCGGTCGCCTCGGCCAGGGGGAGCCCCCGCTCGCGGGCGGCCCGCACGATCGCGCGGGCCAGCGGGTGTTCGCTGGCGTGCTCGGCGGAGGCCGCCAGTCGGAGGAGAGCGTTCTCGTCCGGAGCACCGCCGGGCAGCGGGGTGATGTCGGTGACGCGCGGAGTGCCCTCGGTGAGCGTTCCCGTCTTGTCCAGGGCGACGGTGTCGATCTGGCCGAGGCGCTCCATGACGACGGCGGACTTCGCGAGGACGCCGTGGCGGCCCGCGTTGGCGATGGCGGACAGGAGCGGCGGCATGGTGGAGAGCACCACGGCGCAGGGTGAGGCGACGATCATGAACGTCATCGCGCGCAGCAGCGCCGACTGAAGGGTGTCGCCGAAGACGAGCGGGACGCCGAAGACGGCCAGGGTCGCGATGACCATGCCGATCGAGTACCGCTGCTCGATCTTCTCGATGAACAGCTGGGTCGGCGCCTTGGTCTCGGAGGCCTCCTCGACCATCCTCACGATCCGGGCGATCACCGAGTCGGCCGGGTCCCGCTCCACGCGTACCCGCAGGGAGCCGGTGCCGTTGACCGTACCGGCGAACACCTCGTCGCCCGCCTGCTTGGCCACCGGCAGGGGTTCGCCGGTGATGGTGGCCTGGTCGACGTCGCTCGCCCCGGCCAGAACCCGCCCGTCGGCGCCGACCCGCTCCCCGGGGCGCACCAGGATCGTGTCACCGACCGCGAGACGCCCGGTGTCGACGCTCTCCTCCGTGCCGTCGGCCAGGAGGCGGGTGGCCGTGGTGGGGGCGAGGTCGAGCAGGCCGCGCACCGAGTCCGCGGTCCGGGCGGTGGCGACGGCCTCCAGGGCGCCGGAGGTGGCGAAGATGACGATCAGCAGCGCCCCGTCCAGGACCTGCCCGATCGCGGCGGCGCCGAGCGCCGCCACGACCATCAGCAGGTCCACGTCCAGTGTCCGGCCCCTGAGCGCCTTCATCCCCTCCCACCCCGGCTCCCATCCGCCGGTGACGTACGTCGCGGCGAACAGCGGCCCCCACAGCCAGGCCGGACCGCCCAGCAGGTGGACCGGCAGGGCGAGGACGAACAGCACCAGGGCCGCGAGCGCCCAGCGGGCCTCGGGAAGCGCCAGGACGCGGGTACGGCGCCGGGGCGGGGCCGGGCGCGGCCCGTCGGCAGGCGGCGCGGACCGCTGGTCCAGGGCAGGAGGCATGACGAAGAGACCCTTCACGGACGGAGGCGGGGCAACACCTCCACCATACAAGAACATATGAACAGGTCTTCATGTCTCGTCAGTAAGATGGACCCATGGGCCACGGAAGCGAGACCACCAGCAGTGCCACCACCCGCGAACGCCTCGACGCGGTCGGCACCGCCGATGTGGCCGCCACCCTCCAGGCGCTGGCCACCCCTTCGAGGCTGCACATCCTGGCCCGCCTCCAGGAAGGCCCCTGCTCCGTCGGCGACCTCGCCGAGGCGGTCGGCATGGAACCCTCCGCCTGCTCGCACCAGTTGCGGCTCCTGCGCAACCTGGGCCTGGTCACCGGCGAGCGTCACGGGCGGTCGATCATCTACGCGCTCTACGACAACCACGTCGCCGAACTCCTCGACCAAGCCCTGTACCACGTCGAGCACTTGCGGCTCGGCGTCCGCGACGCACCGGCCGAGGCCCCCGAACCCGCCGTCGCCGACTGACCGCACGGAGGGCCGGACGCGCCGTTCACGGGCCGGACGACCCGACGCCGACGTCCACAGCATTCCCCCACTCGACCATTGGTCTATACCTTGACTGGATCATGTCAAGGCGCTTGAGTGTGCTCACACCCCCATCACGGTCGTGACCGGACGCCGCGCACCCCGGTCCGGGCGGCCGTCGTGCATAGAGGAGTGATCGAGTGCTCAGACATCGCATCGCGAGAACGCTCATGACCCTGCTGCTGGTGACCGGGCTCGCGGCGGCGTTCGCCCCGGCCGCCTCGGCGGCCCCGCTCAAAGCCGCCAATCTGTGCGACACGGCACCCAACTGGCAGGCGGGTTCCTGGTACACGGCGGGGACCGTCGTCCGTTTCAACGGCGCCTACTACATCGCCGAGCACGACAACCCGGCCTACGATCCGACCATCAGCACGTGGTACTGGGACCCCTACACCTGCGGCGGCGGCAACCCGCCCACCACCGGCTTCCCGGTCAGCCAGGCGCAGTTCGACCAGATGTTCCCGAACAGGAACTCCTTCTACACCTACAGCGGACTCGTCTCCGCGCTGAGCGCCTACCCGGCGTTCGCCAACACGGGCAGCACCGAGGTCAAGCGCCGCGAGGCGGCGGCCTTCCTGGCCAACGTCAGCCACGAGACCGGCGGCCTCGTCCACATCGTGGAGCAGAACACCGCCAACTATCCGCACTACTGCGACTGGAGCCGGCCCTACGGCTGCCCGGCCGGACAGGCCGCGTACTACGGCAAGGGACCCATCCAGCTCTCCTGGAACTTCAACTACAAGGCGGCGGGCGACGCACTCGGCATCGACCTGCTGAACAACCCCTGGCTCGTCCAGAACAACGCGTCCGTCTCGTGGAAGACCGCCCTCTGGTACTGGAACACCCAGAACGGCCCCGGGTGGATGACCGCGCACAACGCGATCGTCAACAACCAGGGCTTCGGTCACACGATCCGCGCCATCAACGGCAGCATCGAATGCAACGGCGGCAACCCCGCCCAGGTGCAGAGCCGCATCAACAAGTTCCAGCAGTTCACCCAGATCCTGGGCACCACACCCGGTCCCAACCTGAGCTGCTGACACCCTTCACGGCGATCGCGGGCCGGGGCCGACGCCTCCGGCCCGCGACACCACACGAAGCACCTGCGGAAAGAGCACCCACGTATGAAGATCGTCGACGCGAAGGTCGTCGTCACCAGCCCCGGCCGCAACTTCGTCACCCTGAAGCTGACGGCCGACGAAGGGCTCACCGGCCTCGGCGACGCGACCCTCAACGGGCGGGAGCTGGCCGTCGTCAGCTATCTCACCGATCATGTCGCCCCCCTGCTCATCGGGCTCGACCCGCATCGCATCGAGGACACCTGGCAGGCGCTGTACCGGGGCGCGTACTGGCGGCGCGGACCGGTGACGATGGCCGCCATCGCCGCCGTCGACGTGGCGCTGTGGGACATCAAGGCGAAGGCCGCCGGGCTGCCGCTGTACCAACTGCTGGGCGGCGCGAGCCGGGACCGGGTCGGGACGTACGGTCACGCCAACGGGCGGGACATACCCGAGCTGCTCGACTCCGTACGGACCCGGATCGCCGAGGGCTATCCGGCCGTGCGCATCCAGTCCGGCGTCCCCGGACTCAAGGCGGTGTACGGGGTGTCCGACACCGACGACACCGGTGCGCCGGTCCTCCACCAGCAGGCCCGCCCCCTGGTGGAGGACTGGGACACGGCGGCGTATCTGCGCCATGTGCCGACCGTGTTCGAGGCGGTACGCGCGGAGTTCGGGGCCGATCTGCCGCTGCTGCACGACTCCCACCACCGGCTCACCCCGGTCCAGGCCGCCCGGCTCGGCAAGGACCTGGAGCCCTACCGGCCGTTCTGGCTGGAGGACTGCACCCCGGCCGAGAACCAGGAGGCGCTGCGCCTGGTCCGCCGGTCCACGACCACGCCGCTGGCCGTGGGCGAGGTCTTCAACACGGTGCACGACTACCAGGCCCTGATCACCGAGCAGTTGATCGACTACGTGCGCTCAGCCGTGACCCACTTCGGCGGGGTCACCCCGCTGCGCAAGCTCTTCGACTTCGCCGCCCAGTACCAGATCCAGAGCGCGATCCACGGCCCCGAGGACATCTCCCCGGTCGGGATGGCCGCAGCCGTCCACCTCGACCTGGCCGTGCACAACTTCGGCATCCAGGAGTACTCCGGCCACACCCCGCTCACCAACGAGGTGTTCCGGCACGCCTACACCTTCTCCGAGGGCCACCTGCACCCGGGCGAGGCGCCCGGCATCGGGGTGGAACTGGACGAGGAGCTGGCCGCCGCCCACCCGTACGCGGCCGCGTATCTGCCGGTCAACCGGCTCCATGACGGGACCGTGCACGACTGGTGACGTCCGGGCCCGTGCCGGCGACGCTCGCGGCACCCCCGCCTCCCGCAGACCTACCACCTGACGTCCAGGGAGCGGGGGCTGCGCGAGGTCGTGCCGGTGCGCCACGCGATCGGGTCCGCCGGATCGGCCAGGCGCAGATCCGGGAAGCGGGCGGCCAGGCGGTGCAGGGCGAGCTGGAGTTCCGTACGGGCCAGCCAGGCGCCGAGGCAGTAGTGGGGGCCGGCGCCGAAGGAGAGCGTGGGGGCCTCCAGCGGGGCGAACAGGTCGTGGAGCGTGGCGGGCGGGAAGACCTCGGGGTCGCGGTTGGCCATGCCGCAGTCGGCGAGCACGATCGCCCCTGCCGGGATCGTCACCCCACCGACCTCGACGTCCGTGGCGGCGTGCCGGGTACTGCCCCGGTCGTCGCCCAGCGGTACGAGGTGGAGGAGCCGGTCCGCGACGCGTTCCGCGGCCTCCTCGTCGGCCCCGAGACGGGGCCAGGTCTCGCGGCGTTCGCCCAGGAGGTAGAGCAGCGCGTTGCTGAGCATGGTCATCGTGCTGTCGTGGCCGCCGACGACCAGCCCGCACACCAGGCTGACCAACTGCGCCTCGGGAACGCCCCCTTCCTCGTCGGCCGCCGCGACGAGACTGCTGACCAGGTCATCCTGCGGAGCCCGGCGCCGCTCCGCGAGGAGGTCAGCGCCGAACGCGCTGAACTCGTTGAGGACCGAGGCCACTTGTTCGCCCTCGTGGGTGCCGTCGGAGAAGGCGTGTTCGCTCCAGTGCCGCAGCCGGCCCCACGTGGACTCGTCCAGTCCCATCAGCCGGCTGATCACGGCCACCGGGAGAGGGAACGCGAACTCCGCCACCGCGTCCGCCGGTTGCCGTCGTGTTTCCATCCGGTCGAGGAGTTCCTCGACGATCGAGGCGATCCACGGCCGCCAGCGGGCGACGGCCCTGGGGGTGAAGGCACGCCGCAGCGTGCGGCGCAGGCGCAGATGATCCGGGCCGTCCTGGTTGAACATCAGGTCGGGGTCGTTCACGAGGTCCGGTACTCCGGAGAGGGCCGGGGCGTCGGGGGCGTACAGCCGGGCCCGGCCGAAGCGCGGGTCGGAGAGCACCTGGCGGACGTCGGCGTACCGGCTGACCAGCCAGGCGGGCGTGCCGCCCGGAAGCTCCGTGCGACAGGGCTTCCCGGGTTCCTCGAAGCGCAGGCGGTGCATCGGCTCCGTGGGGTCGATGGTGGTCAACGTGCCTCCTGGGACGGGGCGTTGCAGCGACGGCAGGGACGAGGGGCGCCGGGCTCAGAGTTCGACGAGCACCTTGCCGCGGTTGGCCGACCGGTCGCTGTACAGGCTGCCGTAGGCGGCGGGGATGGCGTCGAATCCGTGGTGCAGGGTGTGGTCGCAGACGACCTCGCCGCGGCGGACCCGGCCGCCCAGTTCGGTGTGGAGGTCCTGCCAGTTGCGTTCGGTGAACCATTCCAGGGAGAAGATGCCGCGGACCGTGGCGCGCGGGAACATCAGGTAGGGCAGGAGCCGGGGGCCGGTGTCCTCGTTGCCGACCTGGGTCGCCCACTGCCAGCACACCGCCACCTGGCTGCCGATGTTGAGCAGGGAGAACACCGCGTCGGTGATCGTGCCGCCGAGGTTGTCGAAGTACCGGTCGACGCCGTCGGGGGCCGCCCGGGCCAGCGCCTCGCGCACGGTGTCCGCGCCGTCCCCGTGGCGGTAGACGACCACCGCGTCGAACCCGAGCCCGGTGAGGTAGTCCGCCTTCTCCGGGGACGAGGTGGTGCCGACGACCCGGGCTCCGGCGAGCGCCGCGAGCTGGCCGACGAGGGCGCCCACCGCACCCGAGGCCCCGCTGACGACGAGCGTCTCGCCGGGGCTGATCGTCATGTATTTGGAGAGGGTCCCCCATGCGGTCATCCCCGGGCCGCCCATCACGCTGAGGGCGGTCGACAGCGGCAGGGCGTCGTCGTACCACCGGGGGTCGAGCCTGCGGTACGCCGGGAAGACCATCGGGAACGTGCCGGTCTGCCAGAGTTCGGGGACACCGGTCGAGATCACATGCGTACGCCAGCCGCCGAAGCCCTGCACGACGTCGCCGACGCGGTGGGCGGCGCGCGGTCCGGCCTTCACCACCTCCATGATCGAGTCGGCCCCCATGTGCCGGCCGATGGGCGTGTCGAGGGCGATGCCCTGGAGGTAGGGGTCGACGGAGACGTACAGGGTGCGCAGCAGCATCTCGTCGGGGGCCAGCGTGACGTCGACGTGCTCGACGACCTTCTCGTAGACGCGGTCCACGTCGGGTACGCCCTCCATGTGCTCGCGCACCACCCATTTCGCGATCTTCATGGCTTCCTCTCCGTCGGTGCGGTGGGGCGGACGGGCACGGGGATGACCCGGTGGGTCGGTGGGGGTGCGGTGTCGTCGATCGATGCGGTGAAGGGCTTGCCGTCGTCGCGGCAGACGAACTGCATGACGTGGCGTCCGGCGGCGGCGGCCCGGATGAGGCCGCCGGTGGTGGCCCAGACGCCGGACTGGTAGAAGTCGCGCAGCCCGGGGAGGCCGGGTCCGTGCTTCTTGACCAGCTCTTCGAGCTTCTCGCCGCTCTCCACGAAGGGCTGCCAGCCGAGAACCGTCCCGTCGTGGTTGCCGGTGTAGCGGACCTGGGTGAGGGGGCTGGAGACGTCCCGGACGACGATCGCGTCCCGCAGGCCGGGGTGGCGCTGTTCCAGGAAGCCGACGAGCGCCTCGCGGGCCCGCCGCTTCGCCGCGTAGTAGCCGCGCCCGTGGCGTACGGGCAGCGTGTGCAGCTCCTGGCCGCCGCGGGTACGGGTGACCTGTTCGGGGCCCTCGTCCAGAGCGCGCCAGGGGGCGATGTCGCAGAAGTAGGTGGCGTAGACGACGGTGGTGCCGTCCGGGGACAGCTCGGGGTAATGGCGGCTGCGGAACTGGACGTTGATGCTGGGATGCCGGATCCCGGTCAGCTCGGCCGCCAGGGCCTCGTCGATCAGGTGCGTCGTGCAGGGGTCGCCCTCGGGGAAGGGGCGGGAGAGGCCGAGGAAGAGGGTGAAGTAGCCGGGGAAGACCATGCCGGGCTCGTGGATGGTCTCGGTGTAGAGCTTCCGGTAGCCCTCGCCCAGGTAGGCGCCCTTCAGGAACTTCATCGTGGTGGTGTAGCCGTCGCAGGCCGAGACGACGATGTCGGCGCGGAGTTCGCCGCCGTCACTGAGCCGGACGCCGACCGCCCGGTCGTCCTCGACGATCACCGACTCGACCTTCGTGTTGTACGAGATCTCCCCGCCGAGCCGCCGGTAGCGGGCCTCGATCGACTCGGCGAGACCGAGCGAGCCGCCCTCGGGCACGCCTGCGGAGAGGTTGGCGTGCGAGGCGAGCTGGAAGTGGAACGGAAGGACGGGGAAGGCCGGGTGCTTCTCGTACAGGATGAAGTTGAAGGCCTCCCGCAGGAGAGGGTCCTTGAAGCGGGCCGAGAATTCGGTCATCAGGACGGTGATCGTGGTCCGTACGGCGTTGAAGTACGGGAGGAACGAGGCGAGCATCCGCCACCGCTCCCGGCGCCCCATCAGGCCGACGGGTTTCAGGAAGGGGTAGACGGCCAACGCCTTGCGGAAGCTGCGCAGTTGCCCGCAGAACTTCCGTACGAGGCGGGCGTCGGCCGGTGAGATGCCGATGAGGTGGGCTTCGAGACGGTCGGGGTCGGAGTAGAAGTGGACGGCCCGGCCGTCGGTGCCGCGCACGATGTTGAAGACGTCGAAGTGGCGGATCTCCTTGCCCTGGAGGGCGCCGAGCTCCAGCCAGATCCGGTGCATCTCGTTACCGGGGCCGCTGCCGAGGAGCCAGCTGACGCAGGCGTCCAGGGTGAAGCCGCCACGCTCCCAGGCGGTGCAGCAGCCGCCGGGAATCTCGTGCATCTCCAGAATCCGAGTGCGGTAGCCGTTCATCCGGGCGTAGCAGCCGGTGGAGAGGCCGCCGAGCCCGGCCCCGATGATGATCATCGTCTCCCGGGGGCCGCGCGCGCCGCCGTCACGACGGGGCCGGTTCCTGTCGTCGCTCATGACCCCTCGCTCTCCCGCGCCGACCACCGGTCGAGCTGCGGCAGGTGCCCCAGCTTCCCGGGGTGCCACGGCTCGTCGCCCTTGCTCTCCCAGGCCCGGAATTCCAGGCCCAGTTCGCGGCAGAGGTACTGGACGGCGAAGCGGCCGGTGGAGGCGGCACGGATCAGACCGCCCATGCCGACCCACTGGCCGGCCATGGAGAAGCCGCTCAGTCCGGGCAGCCGCATTCGGTCCTTGCCGACCAGGCGCGCGGCGACGTCATCGGCGTCGGAGAAGGCCTTCCAGGCGAGGATGGAGCCGCCCAAGTTGCCCGTGTAGCGGTGGTTCGTGGCGGGGGTCGCGACCTCCACCATCTCGATGCGGTCGGCGAGGCCGGGGGTGCGGCGCTCCAGGAAGTCCCGGACGAAGTCGGCGACTTCGCGCTTGCGGCGGCGGTATTCCTTGCGGTCCCTGGTGCGCAGATCCTTCCAGTGGGCGTAGTCGCTGAAGTACGTGCAGTGCAGGACGGAGCAGCCCGGTGGGGCGAAGCCTCCCGAGTAGCGGGAGCGGGCCTGGACGACGAGGCTGTCCTGCAGTGCGCCGGGGAGGTGGGCCGCGTCGTCCGGGCCGAGGAGGTGGGTGGTGCTGTGCGCCTCGCCGGGGTCCAGGTCGCCGCGCAGGCCGACGAAGGCGGAGACGACAGCGGGAAAGAGGGTGCCGGGCCGGTGGAGGAGATCGGTGTAGAGCCTGTCGATGCGCGGGCCGGTGTACCGGCCGCCCAGCAGTCCGTAGACGGTGGTGTGCCCGTCGCAGGCGGACACCACGTGTTCCGCGAAGTACCGCCTTCCACCACGTAGTTCGATGCCGATCGCCCGGTCGTTCTCGACCAGGATCCGTTCGGTGCGGGCCCGGTAGGTGATCGTGCCGCCCAGACTCCGGTAGCGCTCCTCGATCGACCGGGCGAGGCCGAGCGAACCCCCTTGGGGGAACCCGGCGTTGCCGTGGTGGGCGGCGGCCAGGTTGAAGAGGTACGGCAGCAGCGGGAAGCCTCCCGGGTCCTGGAAGAAGATGTTGCGGAACGCCTTGCGGAGCAGCGGGTCCTGGAACCGGTCGGCGAACACGTGCATCGGGGTCGCCGCGGTCCGCCAGAACAGCCGGAAGGCGGGGAGCACCGTGCGCAGGGTCTCGGCCCGTTCCCGTACGGTCCGCAGGGCCGGCGCGGTCAGGAACGGGTACAGCTCGATGTCGATGAACCGCCGCAGATCCCGGGTGAAGGCCCGGATGAGCGGGGCGTCGGCAGGCGAAAGGTCCAGGAGGTGGGCCTCCAGGCGGTCGGGGTCGTTGTAGAACGTGACCGACCGGCCGTGTTCGTCCTCGACCTTGTTGAACAGCTCGAAGTTGGTGACGGACTTGCCGTCCAGCGCTCCGAGTTCGGCCCACACCTGGTGGGCGTCGTTGCCGGGGGCGGTGCCGATGAGCCATTCGATGCAGTAGTCGAAGAGGTAGCCGTCGCGCGACCAGGCGGTGCAGCAGCCGCCGGGCAGTACGTGCTTCTCGAAGACGCGGGTCCTGGCGCCGCTCATCTGCGCGTAGCAGCCGGTGGAGAGGCCGGCCACGCCCGCGCCGATGACGATGACGCGGGGCGGGGTGCCGGGGGTGCGTTCCCTGGTCGTCCAGTCGGAGGAATCGGCCGGGCCGGGTCCGGTGGCTCGCGCCGTGTCGTCATCCGTCATGGGACGCCTCCCCGGCGATGGCCGAGCGCACCAGTTGGGCGTTGCGGGGCAGGTGTTTGGCGTCGAGCAGGTCGGCGTGGACACCGGAACCGCGCAGGACGGCGGTGGCGCCGGTGGAGCTGCCGTGCCAGGTGCCGTGCTCGCCTGCGGCGTAGAGGGCGGCCTTCTGCTCGTCGGTGATGACGGTGACCGTCGCGGCGACCGTGCCGGTGTTGGGGGTGCGCCCGCAGAACGCGAGGTACTCGGCGGCGTGGGCGAGGGTCTCGTGGGTGACGGCGTCGGAGCCGGTGTGTTTGCGTACGTGGTCGGCGAGTTCGGCTTCGAAGGCGGCGATGCCGGAGGCGTCCGGTTCGTAGGCGGTGAGGATGCGGCGGGAGTCGAGGATGACGACGTGGGCGACGCGGCGGCCGCGCCGCTCCAGCTCCTTGGCCGTCTCGAAGGCGAGGTTTCCGCCGAGGGAGTAGCCGAGCAGCACGTAGGGCCCGTCGGTCCGGTCGGCCTCGACCAGGTCGGCGTACCGGGCGACCTTGTCGTCGCCGGGGAGGTAGTTGAAGCCGACGACGCGGTGGTCGGGCAGGTGAGCGGCCAGGCCCCGGTAGACGAGTCCGTGGCCGCCGGCGGGAGGGAAGCAGAAGAGGGCGGGGTGCTGTCCGGCGTTGAAGGTCAGGCTGGGCAGTTCCTCGACGCTCGCCCCGAGCAGGACGTCCTGCACCGTGGCGGCCATGCCGTGGAGGGTGGTGACCTGATAGAGCCTGCTGACGGGGACGCCGACGCCGAACTCGGTGCGCAGATGGTGGAGAAGCTCGATGAGCTTGATCGAGCTGCCGCCGAGTTCGAAGAAGTCGTCCTCCAGGCCGACCTGTTCGCGCCCCAGGAGCGTCTTCCAGTGCCGGGCGACGCTCACCTCGTACAGCGTCACGGGCTCCTCGTGCGGCCGGTCGCCGGCCTCGGACCGTGGGGCGGGCAGGGCGGCGGTGTCGACCTTGCCGTTGGCGGTGAGCGGCAGGGCGGACAGTTCCGTGAAGTGGGACGGGATCATGTACGAGGGCAGTGAGCGGGCCAGATGGCGGCGCAGGGCCCGGACGTCCAGGGCCGCGCCGGCCTCCGGTACGCAGTAGGCGCAGAGGGCCGCGTCTCCCCCGGCGTCGGTGCGTACGGCGACGACGGCCCGGGCGAGCGGGGGCCACCGGGCGAGGTGCGCCTCGATCTCGCCGATCTCGATGCGGTGGCCGCGCAGTTTGATCTGCCCGTCGGTCCGGCCGAGCAGATGGGCCCGGCCGTGCGCGTCCCAGCGGGCGAGGTCGCCGGTGCGGTAGAGGCGTTCGGAGCGGGCGTCAGCGGCTCCGGAGAGCGTACGGGTGACGAAGCGTTCGCCGGTCTGCTCGGGGTCCCCGGCGTAGCCGAGGGCTACGCCGTCGCCGCCGATCCAGAGTTCGCCGGGCACTCCGGGCGGGACCGGCTCGCCGTGGGCATCGAGGATGTGGAGGGCGCTGTTGGGCAGGGGGCGGCCGATCGGGACCATCACGCCGGGTTCCAGGTCGTCGACGGGCCCTTCGAAGTACGCGCTGTCGATGGTGGCCTCGGTGAGGCCGTAGGAGTTGACGAGGCGGGTGCCGGGTCCGCACAGCTCGGACAGCCTGCGGTACTCCCCCACACTCCAGGCGTCCGAACCGACGACCAAGAGCCGCAGGAAGTCCAGCCGCAGCCCTTCCCGTGCGCAGTGGTCCATCAGTCCGCGTACGACGGCGGGAACGAACTCCGCGCAGTCGACCCGCTCCTGGCGCATCGTGCGGTAGAGGCGGGTGGTGTCGAAGAGGAGATCGCGGTCGGCCAGGACCAGTGTGCCGCCCGAGCACAGGGCACGCACCAGGTCGCCGGTGAACACGTCGAAGGAGGGTTCGGCCATCTGGAGGTGCGTCGTCACGTCGGTGTCCAGCCGGTACGCCTGCCGCCATGCGGCGTGGGCGGAGGCAAGGTTGCGGTGGCTGACGCGGACGGCCTTGGGCCGGCCGGTGGAGCCGGAGGTGGTGATGACGTACGCGGGCGAGTCCGGTGCGGCCTGGGCCGCCGGTCCTTCCGGGTGCGGTTCGGTGCGGGCGAGGGCGGCGAGGGTGAGCGTCGGGACGGTCGGCACCCCTGTCGCCCCGGGCCCGGCGTCGTCGGCGACGAGGACGAGCTGCGCTCCGGTGGCCGATACGAGATGGGCGACCCGGTCGGCGGGCTGGTCGGGACGGAGCGGGAGGTAGGCGGCACCGGCCTTGAGCACGGCGAGCAGGGCGACGATCAGCTCGGGCGACTTCTCCAGGCACAGCACGACCACGGAGCCTTCGCCGATCCCGAGCGTCCGCAGACGGGCTGCGGTGCCGCCGGCCTGCCGCTCCAGCTCCGCGTAGGTCAGCCGGTGTGCCTCGCCGTGCGGGGAGGGTGTGGCGACGGCGACGGCCGTGGGGTGTTCGGCGGCGGCGCGGGCGATCAGCGCGTGGACCGGGGTGAACGGCTCGTCGTCCCGGTGGCCGGTGGACGGCAGGGACGGGCGGCTCCACTCCCCCACGAGCCGCTCCCGCTCCCGGTCGCCGAGCATCGCCAGCCGGGAGGCGGGCCGTTCGCCCGGTGCGCGGGTCATCCGGTCGAGGAGGCGGGTGTAGTGGGCGGCCATGCGGCGCATGGTCTCGGGGAGGAAGAGGTCGGTGTTGTACTTGAACACGCAGTGGAACCGGCCCTCCGCCTCGTCCTCGTAGGCCGACAGGGTTATGTCGAACTGCCCTTCCTCTTCTGGTAGTTCGATGTACTCCAGGCGGTATCCGTACTGCTCGGTGGCCACCTTGTGGGTGAGGAGGATGAACATCGCCTGGAAGACGGCGGAGCGGCTGGGGTCGTGCTGGAGGCCCAGTTCCTCGACGAGGAGGACGAAGGGGTACTCCTGGTTGTCCAGCCCGCCGAGCACGGTCCGGCGGACCTGTTGCAGCAGTTCGGCGACGGTCGGGTCGTCGGACAGATCGGCGTGCAAGGGCAGCGGGTTGACGAAGTAGCCGTAGACGGAGGCGAAGTCCTGCCGGGTGCGGCCGGTCACCGGGCTGCCGACGACGATGTGGTCCTGCCCGGAGTAGCGGTGCAGCAGGAGGTAGTAGGCGCTGAGCAGCACCATGAACGGGGTGACACCGTGCGTCCGGGCCAGGGCGTGGACGCGGGCGCTCAGCGCGTCGTCGAGGACGAAGAACTCGGATGCCCCGTTGTGGGTCTGGACGGCAGGGCGTGGTCTGTCGACGGGGAGGTCGAGGAGCGGGACCTCGGCCGGCAGATGGGACCGCCAGTAGTCGAGCATGCCCGCGGCCTCGGGGCCGGCCAGGAAGGTGTTCTGGTGGTTGAGGAAGTCGAGGTAGCGGGCCTCGACCGGCGGGAGCCGGTGCTCCTGGTTGCGGCGCAACGCCTCGTAGACGGCGAGGAGTTCCTCGATGAAGGTGAACGTGGAGATGGCGTCGGAGACGATGTGGTGGACGGCCTTCATGATGATCCAGCGGTCCGGCCCTCGTTTGAAGAGCCGGAAGCGGATCAGCGGGTCGTGGGCGAGGTCGTAGGGCTTGCGGTACTCGTCGACGATCGTGGCGTGGATGGTCTCCCAGTCCTCGCCCCGGACGTCGAAGAGGGCGAGGTCGGTCCTGGCCTCCTCGGAGACCCGCTGCACGGCCTGCCCGTCCTCCAGATGGAAGTTGGTGCGCAGCGCGGGGTGGCGGGCGATGAGCCGGCGGACGGCCTCGAACATCAGGTCCGGTTCGAGGGCGACGTTCACCTCGACGGCCCCGCCGATGTTGTACGCGTACCCGTCGGGGTTGAGGTGCTTGAGGAACCAGAGCGCCTTCTGGTTCTGGGTCAGGGGGTACTGCCGCTCGTCGCTGTGGAGTCGGACCTCGCCCGCCGCCCGTCCCGGGTCTTCCTCGGAGGCCAGGGCGGTGAGACCGTCATGGAGCTGGGCAGCGAGTTCCCCGGCCGGGGTGCCGCTGAGCAGGGCGACCACGGGTAGGGCGACGCCGAGTTCGGCGTGGATCCGGGCCCGTAGCTCCATGGCGAGAAGCGAGTCGAGGCCGAGTTCACCGAGGCCGGTCGCGGGGTCGATGCGGTCGGGGCCGGTGCGCAGCACGGTGGCGGCCAGGGCGGCGAACCGCTCGGTGACCAGCGCGCGTCGGGCTTCCTCCCCGGCGGTACGGAACGTGTCCAGGAACCCGTTGCCGGAGGCGGTGTCCGCGGGTGGGGCGGCGGCGGCCGCGAGGTCGGTGACCAGCGGTGGCGGGGAGGGGTACCAGGCGAGGAAGACGGGCCAGTCGACGACGGTGGCGACGACGAGCTGGGCGTGGTCCTGGCCGATGACGCGCTCCAGGACCGCCATGCCCGCTTCCGGGGAGAGCGAGCTCATGCCCCGGCTGTGCAAGTAGTGGTCCGCCAGACCGAGTTCCTCGATCATGCCGGTGGCCCAGGGGCCCCAGTCCAGGCTGAGCGCGGGCAGTCCCTGGGCGCGACGGTGGTGGGCGAGGGCGTCCAGGAAGGCGTTCCCGGCGGCGTAGTTGGTCTGGCCCGCCGTGGTCAGCAGGGAGGCGATCGAGGCGAACAGGACGAAGTGTTCGAGGGGTTCGTCCCGCAGATGCCGGTGCAGGAGGTGGGCCCCGACGGTCTTGGGGTCGTGGACGGCGTCGAAGGCGGGCCGGTCGAGATCGGCGACGAGCGTGTCGCGGACCTGGCCGGCGAGATGGAACACCCCGCGTACGGGCGGCGCTCCGCTGCGCCGGTGGGCGTCGAGCCAGCCGGTCAGGGCGTCCTCGTCGGTGATGTCGAACGTCGCCGGGACCGGCTGTGCGCCGAGCGTCTCCAGCTCGCGCAGCAGGGCCACGGCCCGGCCCTCGGCGGTGGCGGGGTCGGTTCCGGCCCACTTCTCCCGGGGCGGTACGGGGGTGCGCCCGACCAGGACGATCCGGCGGGCTCCCCGGCGTACGAGCGTGCGGCACAGCAGCCGGCCGAGCGCGCCGAACGCCCCGGTGACCAGATAGCTGCCGTCGGCCCGCAGACGCAGCGGCAGCGGACGGGTCAGGCCGCCGGCGGGGCGGAGGCGGGCGGTGCGGCGCCTGCCGTCGCGCAGCGCGATCTCCGCTTCGTCGTCGCTGAGCGCTTCGGCCAGGAGTGCTGCGGCCTCGGCCCGGTCACCGTCGGGTCCGGGGTGTCGCCGGGGGTCGAGGTCGATGAGTTTGCCGGGGTGCTCGGTCAGTTCCTGGTGGCGCAGGACGCGGCCGATGCCCCAGGCGGGTGCTCCGAGGGGTTCGGGTGCTTCGCCGGGCAGGGCGGGCTGGGCGCCCCGGGTGACGATGTGCAGGCGGCCTCCCCCGCCCCGGGCGGACACCGGCCGGGCCAGCGCGATCAGGGAGTAGGCGCCCGCGCCGGTGTGGTCACGGAGGGCGGTCCGGTCGCTGGCGGCGAGGGTGGGGGCGTCGAGGTTCCACAGGTGCAGGATGGTCCCCCGGAAAGGCCCGCCGTCGCGGTCGAGGTCGGCGAAGAGGCGTCGCAGGTCGGCGTCGGATGCGGGGTCGACGGTGTAGGTGCGGCCGTCGGCGGTGGCTGTGTAGGCCGCGCCCCGGCGCACCAGGCGGCAGCGTTCGCCCCGGGCGTCGGCCAGGGCGGCGAAGGCGTCCGCGAGGCCACCGGTGTCGGCGAGGAGCAGCCAGTCCACGTCCTGCGGTGGGGCCCCTGGGTCCTCGGCCGGAAGTGGCGGGCAGTCGGTCCAGACGGGTTCGGCGAGCCAGGAGTCGATCGTGGTGCGGGCGACGGCGGTGGCGGCCTTCTCGACGTCGGCGGCGCGGAAGCCCTCGATACGGCCCAGGGGTGTGCCGTCGTCGGCGTACAGGGCGATGTTGCCGAGGGTGGTGTCCGCGTCGGCGGGCAGCAGGGTGGCATGGGCCCAGAACGGCTGGTCGCCGATGGGTTCGAGGGCGACCTCGTCCAGGGCGAGGGGCAGCCTGATCCCGGTGGCCGGGGCGGAATCCTCGGGGGCTGCCGGGATCAGCGGGGTCAGGAGCGTCTGGAAGCAGGCGTCGAGCAGGACGGGGTGGAGGTGGTGGCCGGCGGCGTCGTCGCCGATCACCCCGGGCGGGCGGATCCGGGCGAGGACCTCGTCGGCGCCGATCCAGACCTCCTGGACGGCCTGGAAGGCGGGGCCGTAGTGGTAGCCGAGGGCGGCCAGCGCGGTGTAGCAGTCGGGCCCCTCGATGTGGCGGCGGGATCTGGCCCGGATCGCGGAGGCGTCGAGCGGCGCGGTGGTGCGGCGGCGCTGGCCGGTACGGACGATTCCGCTCGCGTGGACGGCCCGTTCGCCGTCCTCCCCGGTCGGGGAGGCGATGGTGAAGGCTGCGTTCTCCAGGGAGAGCGACACCTCCACGGTGCGGTCCTCGCCGTCGGGCAGGAAGAGCGCCTTGCGCAGGTCGATGTCGGCGAGGACTGCGGTAGTGGAGCCGGTGAGCCGCAGGGCGGCCTGGGCCGCCATCTCCAGGTATCCGGCGGCGGGGAAGACCACGGTGTCCTGGATGCGGTGGGCGGCGAGGTAGGGCAGGGCCTCGGTGTCCAGGCATGACTGCCAGGTGGGTTCGGTGGCGTCGGTGCGGCGGCCGAGGAGCGGGTGGTCGCGGTGTCCCAGCCGGATTTGGGCGACCGGGCGGGGCTCGGTCCAGTGGCGGTCGCGCCGGAAGGGGTGGCGGGGCAGGGTGACGGGCCTGCCGGTGGGCTGGAGCAGGTCCCAGTCGATGGGGACGCCGAGGGTGTGGAGCATACCGAGGGAGACGGCGAAGCGCTCGGTCTCGTCCTCCCGGCGGCGGATCGAGGGCAGGGTGAGCGCGGACCTGCCGCCCGCGTCGAGGCACTCGCGGATCGCGTGGCCGAGGACCGGGTGCGGGCCGATCTCCAGGAAGACGCGGTGGCCGTCGTCGGCGATGCGGTCGATGGCCGACCGGAAGCGGACCCGGTCGCGGACGTTCTTCCACCAGTAGGCGGCGTCGAGTTCCTCGCCCCGGGCGGTCCCTTCGACGCCCGTCAGATACAGCGGCACTTGGGCGGGGCGAGGCTCCAACGGGGCTAGTCCCTCTAGCAGTTCGCCTTTGATACGTTCCATGCCGACGCTGTGGTAGGGCACTTCGACGGTGAGGAACTTCGCGAACTGCTGCTCGGCCCGCAGCTCCTCGGCCAGCAGGGTCAACGCCGCCTCGTCCCCGGCCAGGGTGATCGCGGTGGGGCTGTTGACTGCGGCGACGGAAACCCGGTCGCTGTAGGGGCGCACCCGGCGCCCGGCCTCGTCCTCGGAGAGACTGACGGCGAGCATGGTGCCCGTGCCGGCCAGCGTCTGCTGGAGGCGGCTGCGGTGCACGACGATCCTGGCCGCGTCCCGCAGGGAGTAGACGCCCGCCGCGTGGAAGGCGGCGATCTCGCCGGTGCTGTGGCCGACCACGGCGTCGGGGCGCACTCCATGGGACCGCCACAGGGCGGCCAGGCCGACCTGTACGGCGAAATTCGCGGGCTGGGCCAGCCAGGTCTCGGTCATCCGGGAAGTGGACTCCTCGGCGGTCAGCTCCTCGATGAGGGACCAGTCGGCGAACTCCCGCAGCGCACGGTCGCACGCGGTGACGGCGTCCCGGAAGACCGGTTCCTCTTCCAGGAGTTGGCGGCCCATCCCCCACCACTGGGGGCCCATGCCGGTGAAGACCCAGACCAGTTTGCGGTCGGCGGCGTCCCGGGCCCGGCCGTGGACGACCCGGGGGTGCGGCTCGCCGCGCTCGTGGGCGGCGAGGGCCTCGTCGAGGGAGGCGCGGGAGGAGTGGACGACGGCCAGCCGTTCGGGCAGGTGCTGGCGGCGGTGGGCCAGGGTGTGGCCGAGGTCGTCGAGGGCCACGGCCGGGCCGTTGTCGCCCGCCAGCTCGGCCCGCATCCCGGCCGCCAGCTCCGCGAGGGCGTCCGGGCGGCGGGCGCTGAGCGGCAGGATGCTCCAGCGCCGCCCGGCGGACGCGGCGGCGTTCCCGGGGTCCGGCGGTATCGGCGTCGGGGCCTCCTCAAGGACGACATGGGCGTTGGTGCCGCCGAAGCCGAAGGAGTTCACCCCGGCGCGGGCGGGCCCTTCGTGGGCGGGCCAGGCGGTGGGCCGGACGGGGATCTCGTACGGCAGGGCCGCCGGGTCGATCGCGGGGTTGAGGTTCTCCAGATTGATGTGGGGCGGGATCGTGCGGTGCCCGATGCTCAGCACGGTCTTGATCAGCCCGGCGATCCCGGCGGCGGATTCGGTGTGGCCGATGTTCGTCTTGACCGAGCCGACGTAGGCGCGGGCGCCCGGGGCCCGTCCGACGGCGAGCGCGCGGGCCAGGGCGTTCGCCTCGATCGGGTCGCCGACCGGGGTCGAGGTGCCGTGCGCCTCCATGTACTGGAGGTCGCCCGGGGTGATGCCCGCCTCGGCGCAGACCCGGCGGATGAGGTCGACCTGGGCGTCGGGGTTGGGCACGGTGATGCCGTTGGTGTGGCCGTCCTGGTTGACGCCGCTGGCCAGGATCACCGCGTGGATCCGGTCCCCGTCCCGTACGGCGTCGTCCAGCCGCTTCAGCGCGACGAGGCCGACGCCCTCGGCCCGTACGTAACCGTCGGCGGCGGCGTCGAACGTACGGGAGCGGCCCTCGGGCGACAGGAACCCGCCCTTCGTCTCGGCGACGGTGTACTGCGGGGCCATGTGCAGCAGGGTGCCGCCGGCCAGCGCGAGGTCGGTCTCCCCGTTGTGCAGGGCCTGGCACGCGAGGTGGACGGCGACCAGGGAGGAACTGCACGCGGTGTCGACGGAGAGGCTCGGGCCGCGGAAGTCGAAGCAGTACGAGATGCGGTTCGAGACCATCGTCATCATGGTCCCGGTCGCGGTGTGGGCGGCCAGCGAGGTGAAGCCCAGGTCGGCGAATTGCAGGATCTTGTAGTCGAGGGTGAACGCCCCGACGTAGACGGCGACGTTGCTCCCGGCGAGGTCGGCGGGGCGCTGGCCGCCGTCCTCCAGCGCCTCCCAGGCCACTTCGAGCAGCTTCCGCTGCTGCGGGTCCATGTGGTCGGCCTCGCGGGGGCTGATGCCGAAGAACGCGGGGTCGAACTCGTCGAAGCCGTCGATGTATCCGCCGCGGCCGCCGACGAGGCGCCCGGGTTTGTCGCGGAACCGGCTGCCGAGGGTGCGGACGTCGTACCGGTCGGGCGGGGTGGGGGTGATGCAGTCCTTGCCCTCCACCAGGTTCTGCCAGAACGTGCGGTGGTCCGAGGCACCGCCGGGCAGGCGGCAGCCCATCCCGATGATCGCCACCTTGTTCCGTAACGCCCGGCTGTTCGCGTCGGCCATTCGAACTCCTCAGGTCGTGGTGCGGTGAGTCGTGGTGGGGGCGGCAGTCACTCCGGGCCGGGGCG